>CAZRJL010000001.1:0-5403 GCA_964600645.1 uncultured Bdellovibrionales bacterium
CACATATATCGCTTGGCATTTTTGCTTGAATCATAATTGGACACCTCGCGCGCCAAATGTTTTTTGGAAATATTCTCATCGGTTATAAATTCTTCTTTTTGTTTCAGTTGATAGATCGTAAGTGTTCCAAGCTCTTTTCTTTCTCCTATTGTAAACTTTTTTTCATATTTACGGATATATTTATCATAATCCGATTGAGTCCTTGCGATAATAAAATAATTCGCATTTTTGTATACCTTTGATTTTTCGATATTATCACGAGGAATTTTCCGCATATCCAATAAGAATGTCAATGACCGATTAAACTCACTTTGCGCATTAAAAAGTACCGGGTACCCGTTATTTTTATACGCATTTTCCATTAGATTGGCAATTTCACTTTGCTGTTCCAGTGTTATCCTTGTTTTCTGTTTCAATATTTTATCCGTACCGATTCCAATATCCTCACTTTGAGCCAAGGATAATTGTCTGAAAAACCGCAAATCAAAAACCACATTCGATACCACAAAAATCAAAATAAATATAATTCCCGCGATATTTTTATTTATTTTTAGAAGTTTTGTCAACTCCCCTATCAATAACCCAAGAAAAACAAAAGGAACAGCTGCGCTGATTAGAAAAAATCTCGGGGATAAATCAAAAGAAATGGGCAAAAATATCACAAATACAACACCAAACCAGAGAGCGTTTAGGATTAGAAAATCTTTTTTTGTCGCATTCTTTTCTGTTTTTAGGGCTAGAATCAAAGAAGAAATCGACAACGTCAATAAAATAAACGCGGCCAGTCCTTTTGCAAGATGATTGCGACAATCCTGATTGCATTTTATGTCAAATCCAAATTTTCCTTTTGAGCCAAGGTCGATATCAAAAAAAACAACGTCTTGAGCGCCTGTGAGTATCGTCCAATATCCGGATGAGTGTTGCAAATAATTTTCACTTATTTTTTCCGGCCAGGTTTTCGGAGTTTCATCGGATTTTTCAGTAATAGCTAGAAAAAATTGTGCCGCATTATCCCCTCCGGTTTTTATTTCATTTATTATCATCGGCACATTCAGGAATAAAAACAGCGCGATCGATGCAGCCCAAAATAAAAAATTTATCCGCGGTTTTTTTATTAAAATAAAAATAACTCCGATAAGGGGCGCGGCCACAAGCGCCAAGAAGTGAAATTGTACCAAAAAAGACAGCGCTATGGAAGATATAACAAGCCACCAACCCTTCTTTTTCTCATCTTCATCAACAACGCGCAAAAGTGAATAAAAAAATAATATTCCAAAAAACGGAAGCATGTTGGGATTCCATGCAAAACGTGAATATGTAATCAAAAATAATGAACAGGAAAAAAGAGCTGTAAGGCCAATTGCCATGTTTTTCTCAAAATATCTTCTAGCAAAAAGATAAAATATTCCCAAAGAAAAAATTGAAAACAATAGGGTTGGATAAGCGATTCCTTGCGGAGTATTTCCAAAAATTTTAGCACCTATATATTGGATGTAATAAAATGCCGGACCAAGCCTCAGCATCGTTCCGGCCGCTCTTGGTCCAAGAAGAGGCAACTCCCCTGCTCCATTTTCAATCGCAGCTTCAATTATGAGAGCATCACGAGCCTGATCCAGTTCGAAATGAAGCCACGGAGTGAAATTATATGATCGAAAAAAAATCCCCACCAAAAAAACAAAGCAAATTAGCAAAGTGATTCGATTTTTTTTCAAAAAATTCAAATATTTATTCATCATCGAAAATGCAATATATAATCAAAAACAAGTTTTTAATGTAATTATTTTAACACACTTTAAAGCATCTACAAAAGCAGGAATCTATCAACAAGCGCAAAATATCTCACCTCCCCCACCCAACACCCATTCCAAAAAGAAAAATAGAACCAGCAAAAAGAATAATTTTCAGTTTTTTGTTTTCAGGATGAAGTAGCATTTTTTGAGTGTTTAAGCTGATTTATTGTGCATTGTAAGAAATTATTTTTTATTTCATGCGCTACTTCAAATATCTTTCTATCAATATTCCCAATACAATAAAAAATAATCCTCCCATAAACCAGAGCAATAATTTCCTTACAGAATTATATCTGCAACGATAATCTTTTTCTTTTTTTGTTAAAATAAACACTAATCGCGGGAAGAAATATTTCAAAATAATACTAAAAACATAAAAAAACCATACTGATGTAAGCAAATATTCCCAACTAAGAAAAACAAATTTAATGTTCATCCAATACTGAAATAAATAAGCCATCCCAAGAGCCAGCCCAATCCGCACTAAAAAGTTCCCGGCATATTTTCCATGCATAGGAATTAAGCCATCATCAAAAAGGAAGGCATAGTCAAATCTATATTTTTTCAAAAACTCATCTAATTTTTTCAAAAAACCGACATCCTCATTCTCCTGACCATCTTTGTATGTGTAAACTACGGTTGGCAAGAAATAGCGTTTATAAAATGTTAAACACAAATCCTCACTTCCCCAAAGGGCAACCTCGTCATCCTTATAAGCCAACACTTCAATATTTTGAATATTTTCATGTTCGATTTTTTCCATGGAAAGAAATAATTCATTTAATTCTTTTTTTTCAAAAGAGCGCTTATTTGTTTTTAGTGCATACAAAACTTTCTTAAAATTTAACTTTAAGAAAGAATCTAAATTATTTAAGTATTCAGAATCAAAACGAATTGACCTCATTAATAATTCTTTTAATCTTGTTTTGTCTGTCATACAATCCTTTGTTAAAAAATAATCGAATTCAAATTATTGCTTATCCAATTTATCACTCGGAATTGAAATTATGTGACTGTATACTTTATCAAACTGAATATCATTATTTTCAATCATGAAAAGCAAATTAGTGCACGCCATCTCAAAATCTTGCAAAAAATCTTCATAAATAAGAAGTAATTTATCACTTTGAATTTTTAAATGCATATCCTTTAAATTCGCATTAATTTCGTGTTTTCGCTCCGAAAGACTTATTGGATTTCCTGGCCTAGAAGAATGAACTAGAGAACACCTCAGATTTGAATATAAATCAAATTTTCCTTTAGTGTGCTCTTTATATTTGTCAGGAAATAATTCCTTTATTGCAAGCTTAAAACGATCTGCAGATATCCCTTTTTGATCCCATGCATATGGATCTAGACAAGCACCGAGAAATTCAATCGATTGAGAAATTAAACCGAATCCCAAATATGCATAAGACCTGTCTGCTTGAATTGTCATTTCCCTAATTTCAATTAGAAATGCTGACCCAATAAATTCCTTTACTAACATATTTTATAAATTATTATCCTTATTCCTCCCAAAGTTTAGTGATTGTGTCCTTGATTTTTTGTTCGTAAATTTCTATCAGTTTTTTTTAGGATGAAGTAGTATTTTTTAAGATGGTTTATTCCTGAATTAATTCAGGGATTTATTTATTCATTTTTTCAAGTGCATCCTTCATCACCATCGTCGCCTTGCAATCATCTTCATTATACAGCAAAATTCTTTCCATTTTTTTCGGATCTTTAGTTTCCAGATATTCATTGAACCATTGGATAGACAATGCGCCGGACGGCGTTTCATCGCGCCATTTGAAACCGAGATATTGTGCGATCTCTTTGAGAGAATAACTGCCCAGCGGCCAGTCTGTGTATTTCAAAATGATGTCGTTATATAAATCAATCACATTGGGATTAGCGAAAAAACTTTCGACTTCTTCGACCGAGACCGCCTCCGGATATTGCTTTTGCATCTTGCGATAAGTCGTTCGCTCATGGGGTGAATAGTAATAGGCGGCGAAATCTCCCTTTGGCAAAGAGCGGATATATTTCCAAAAATTACCAAAAGCCTCTTTCTCCGCCTCTTTGGTTTTGTCTTTGGCTGTAAAATCAATAAATTTTTCCCCTGCCGGGCTTCTTTCATAAACACCGTGCATATAGACAAACTCTTGTGTTGGATCATCTTCAATATCAAAAAACACTTCATACGAAACTTTCGGCAAGTCAATTTTTTTATACAAAACCGGGTCTTTCTTGTTATGTAAAATATCGGCTCTGGCGATAATTTTTCCCAACGTCTTTTCAGCCACGCCTTTTAAGAAAGTTTTATCCTTTTTCCTTCTGCTCAATATATCAGCCATATCAAGTGTGCATATTTCCCCTACTTTATTGATGAATAAATCCTCGTTAATTGTATCGCGTTTGGATCTACCTAGATAAAATATATTCGAAATATCTTCATTTTCCTTGCACCACTTTTTGCAACTGTCATGCCACGGACACAATTTGCACGATCCGGCCATAGCCGGCTTGTTCTGCTCCTCATTTGCCAAAAGGACTTGGACATTATTTTTGATCTGTCCATAAAATTCCCACCAAGTCATTGGGTTTCTTTTTCCCATTGAGGCATCCAGATTATATTCCATCTCCTGTTTATGAATATCGATTATTTTCCCCGTGCCGGTATTTGGTAATTCTAATTTTTTCAGAAGTTCGATATAAAAACAAAGTTGGACGGCATAATGTTTCTTGGGCTTGCCCTCCTCTTCAAAATCTTCGTCAGCGCCTTCCACTCCGCTTCCCGATTTGATATCCACCGGAATATATTTTCCGTCCGGCATCCTTTTGAGCAAGTCCGGAATGCCCAGATAATTTTCATACTTCAAGACCCCTTGATAAATCAAAGGAGTTCCGCTTGCGATTGCTTCGATTGTTTTCTCAAATCTTTCTTCAAGCGATCCCACACTCAGATCAAGATATTCGCCTATCTCAGAAACGACATTCTTCTCATGCGCCACTCCTCGTTCCCACAGCATCCGCACAAATGGATTAGCCTCCTGAATTTTCTCCTCCTGCGGACCATAAGCATCCCGCCACACTTTGTGCGGACATTTTATGTAATCATAAAGTTTTGAAGCGGTGATGTTTTTCATAAACTAAGTATACCAAAAAGCAATTTCCAGTCCACAATTGAGCTGGAAATTGCTTTTTTCACTCATTAGGAATATATTCCCCAATCTCTAGAAATAAACCAGTGCGGAGTGTATTCTGGAGGCCATGGCCATGTAATATATTTACCAGGATCAAATGAATCCTTAGAAATTTCCAAAGAAATTAACTGCTCTGGTAAAATTGAAAGATTATGCTCTCCTTCAGGACTATCCAAATCATACATATGGTATCTGTCTGGATTTGGAGACAGTTTTCTTCTTGATGGCCCCAAATCAAATGGAACGCATAATCTACTAACGACGCCCTTCTCATGGGAATCAAAATTTATTTTAATTAATTTTTTATTACTGATAGCTTCTATAAATTTATTCTTAATATTTTCCATGCTTTTGTGATTTAATTTTTAATGCTATAATTTATTTAGAGGAAAGAGGGCGAATGATCTATCTTTTGGAAAAATCAT
>CAZRJL010000001.1:5413-45596 GCA_964600645.1 uncultured Bdellovibrionales bacterium
TTTTACTTACGCTTTCCTTTTTCTCTCTGGGAAAGCGCGCTAGCAGCTACCGACTTAGTTTTTCTAGTCGTCCTTTTGTTTCGTAAAAGACTTGACGCCTTCTTAGCTACTCGCTTACTCGTCACTTTTTTCGCCATATTTTTAATTTTTAATATTTATTTTAAATTCCGCTGACATCGACCGATTTGCCAGCTCTCATTTTTTTATTTTATGCTCTATTTTTTAAAGCATTCTTAAAATTTTCCTTCTTTCAATAATTTTAATTCTTTTGCTCTATAATACACAGCCTGTCCAGAAACTTTAAAAATACTTGCTAGTCTTACTTTTTTCAAATAATCTGGCTCATTTATAGAATTCCACTTTTTAACAAATAACTCGGCGGGCATTAAAAAAGCCGCCGCAAACCTATCACAAAATCTCTCCTCCCCCCGTTTAGAGTAGATTTCTCCTATAGAAAAACCATATCTTAATCCAAGATTTCTTATTACATGGCCTATTTCATGACATGTTGTAAAATTTTGCCTCAAATCAAAATCTTTAGAATTTATCCATATTTTATATCCTCCGTGAGACGACTCGAAATAAACCAATCCTGAGCAATTCATTTCAGCTAATTTATTTTCTGAATAAAAAATATCAATTTTTGCACCAAATGAATCCTCCATCCATTTTAATAGCGACAGGATGGATGGCATTTTTTCCCCTATGCTTTCATATATCGTCGTAGCAATTTTTTCTGCGTTAATATTTATACTTTCATACGATCCCATGACTAATCAGATTTTAAATTATTAATTAAATCCTCTACCAACTTAGCATCTTTATCATTTTCAATTTTATATTTTTCCCGCAAATATACTTTCAAATTAACTTGTTCATTCTGCTCGATAATATTAAGTTGATCAAGTATCTCCTTTACTTTGACATCTAATCCTTTCGCCAATTTTATGACTGATTCTAGAGATACGTTTTTATTATCAAAATCACCTTTTTCAATTCTTGATATAAACCCCTTTGAAAGGCCCGCTTTATCGGATAAATCGTCCATCGTTAAAGACAATCCGACTCTATAATTTTTAATTATCTTGCTTAATTTCATATGGTTAACATAAGTTTAATACAGTAAACAAAATATGTCAAGCCCTCATCAAAAAAGCAGCTTCGCTGCCTCTCTAACTACGCGTCTTTCCTGTATTTTTTGATAAATTCTATGATTCTATCAACAGATTATTTAGAATTTCTCTTAATTTCATGTTCCCAAATCCTCAAAACATTCCAGTTTTTTTATGATATTTATAATTCATTATCTATTCTATATCTTTCACAAACTCAACAAATCCGGCAGTATTTAACCAGAAATTTTGTTGGTTCTTTTTCAGGAAGCGTTCAATTTCCCTTCTCTGCTTTAAAAGCTTTTTTGATTTTTTTGAAATTTTTCCAAGCAATTTATTTGAATATGTACCGTCCAAGAAGGAAACATAAGAAATATCTTTACCATCTTCTCTTAGATTAAGAATTTCAATCAATTCAGAAACCTGTTTATCCTGCTCTCCTCCTCCGACGTTTAAATGCTTCGCCTCAAGCAAAAATATTCTTTCGCCATTCTTTATAATTAAATCCAACATCTTGCCTTGTTTTTTTGCCTTAATCTTAACTCCGAGATTATCTCTCAGGCTTGAATTAGAAAACACTTCTTTGGAAAATCTAGCCACACATTTTTTATTTTTCTCAAACTCATCCCAATTTTTTACTTCTTTGAATTTATTTTTCTCTAATATTTTTACTAATTTTCTCTCTCCTAGCTCTCCTTTCTTACGAGAAGAATTAGAATCAAGAATTGCCTGGACCCAATTTTCAGGAACCTTATCACTTAGCTCTCTTTTATTAATATATAGCTCCGTGATCGTCCTAAATGAATCAAAATCTTTCTGAATTAAATCTCTAGTAGTGTCGCAGGCATTAACAAAACAACCCAACTCTGAACAGTTTGCATAGGTAGAGTTAAAAACAAGAAAAAGTTTTTGAAAATATTTTTCGATAACGTCCTTTTTCTCTTTATTTTCTTTTAACTTTTTAATAGTTATGATAATTTCTTTTATTTCTTTTATAGCCTCGAGATGTTCCTTTAATTTCGGATGTTTATCAATTATAAAATAATCGACATCTAAATGCGGCTCGGGATTATCTTTCGAAATATTAAAGTAATGCAGATTGTTTTTTAGCATATTGCAGATTATGGGAATATAAATAATTAATGAATTTGTACACAAAATCAAAACCTATTCTTTTTCTGTCATTATCCCTGTAATTCGTAAGAAAAAGAGAGAGATAATTTTCACGAAGCCTATTTATTTCAAAATTAAATAAATCAATTAGCTTCTCCTGCTCAGCAATAGTTATTTTTTTATCCAAAACCAAATAAATCATGTGTCTGGAAGATTCTTTACTTACTAGGCAATCAACTCCGTATTTTCTAATATTCTCCAGTGCTATTTTCCCGGATTCAGAACCACTATCGATAGCTTTAAGTAATATAATATTAGACTTAATAGATTTATAAACATCTTCTGATACCACAAACTCTTTTCGATGCTTCACGTGGTTGTAGGCTGCTGTAATTTTTATTCTCCCCTTTTTATCAGCAACATCTTTTTCAGTGAGCCTTCTTACGCCTAAAATATTTTCTTGACTCCTTATTTCCTTAAAAATATTTCCACCAATCGCCCAATCATGATTTTTTCTGAGTTCTATGTTCACCTTTTTCCCCTCTGGATAAATATGAGTCTTAATGGAAAACTCTGCATCAAACAGATTTTTTTTTCTTTTATAATAAAAAGCTATCACATTATAAGTAGTGTCAGGGAAAACTTGATGCTTGAAGTAATTCATTTCAACTATTTGGAATTTGGAAAAAAATATATCTCTGATTTTTTTTGAGTTTCGAGCTGAAAGAAAATTAATTGGAACAATAACGATTCCTTCCTGACTATTCATTATCGCTTTCAATGAAAGATGATAAAGATCTTCTAGCCCTAACGATTGAAAGTATTTCTCTTTCGTTTTTTTGTCAGCTTTATTTACATTTAAATATGGAGGATTCGTTATTATAAAATCATATTTTCCTTCAGTATTTAATGTGTCTTGAAAAAAAACATTTTTTTCGTCAACATATTTTTTGTCTACATCAAAACCAATAACTTTTTTAGCTTCATTTTCCTTTGCCCATTCCAACAAATCACCAGCACCAGCGAAAGGATCGGAAACATTTTTACCCTTAATGAATTTACCTAAACCTCTCAAAATATAATCTGAGTTTATGGTAAAAAACTGACCTAATTGTTTCTTTTTTATTTTTGCTGTCATCTTTTTATTTTAATGATATTGTATCTTTATTTTACCACAACCGAACTTTCCCGCAACTGTGGATAACTATCAGCTTTATTTCCCGCCTATCGATCAGCACGCTCCCAATCCTCAATAATCATTTTTTTACCATATACCCACTATAACTCATGATGCTATTTAACCTCTTCTATTCTATTCCAAAACACACCGGGGGTAAAGGAAATAATATGATTATTTCCGCTTTTTCTTGGCATTTACACCTTTGAGCATTTTCTTATTTTCTGATTTTATTCTCCTTTCAATCTTTTTCACATCTTCTTAAGCCGGTAATGCCTCCGGATAGATTTCTTTTTCTATGAGAAGATTGCGCACGCTCCTATTGTTTTTTACATGCTCGGAAGTGATAGATTGTTCTCCGCGGATGTGAGTATCGCGTTTCAGAGTAAAATTCGTAATTTCATTCGCGAAATCCTTGGCTTTTATGGTTATGGCCGGCAAAAAATCAGCCAGCGCGCGAGTATTTTTAATCCCAAGCTTCTTTTTCATATCCTGAGTGGTGTTTCCGCCAAAAAGCGCTTGATCACCTTTGCTTCGAATACGCGCAAAACCGATATTGTCAACGCCCCTCTCATAAATAATTCCTGACAATTCTTTTTCTGAATTGGTAAGTTTTTCACGAAAAGTCAGCCTTTCAATTTCTGAAATCCTTTTTTCAATAAGTTCTTGCTTCCTTGTTTGAACGGCAAAATATGCCATAGCGAAAGCGATTTCCTCTTTTCTCGGATCGCCATTTTGTGCGATCAGATAGCAGGCGTGGCGAGTGAGCGCGATATCGTCAATTTCTCGTTTCGCACCAGATCCAACTCCAACCATTTTGCCGACGTCGGCAAAATGGTCGTTAACCTTAAGACCTGCATTTTGGCAGGCTATTTTGGCTTTTTCTATGACTTTTTGAAAATTTTTCCACTGGTCATATCCAAGCAAAACCTGCAAATCTCGAGCAAACCAAAATTCCAGACCATCCTCTGTTTTTTGAGCATAATCATTAAAATTTTTATGAAGTTTTTGCACAATTTCGTGTTTCATAAATTTTTATTTTAATATTTTAATTCTTTTAAATACTTTTCCGCTTTTTTATCCACTCCATCTTTTTCTTTTTCAATTTATTCCAATCCCCAACCAACACGCCTTTGTTGGCATATTTTAGTGCTGTCTCCATTCTATTCCAAAACACGCTCTGGGTAAAGAAGTTGATAAATGACAAACAAAAAATCCGCCTTGCTTAGGCGGATTTTTTTCAGGGGAGATTATATCCCGACTACATAACGAAAGAAGATTTCCAGTGCTCCGTAGAGGAATCTTCCCAGTAGTGGCGATGCTAGGAAAATAAACATCAGCAGGAGAATAAAGCCGAAAGATTCCAGCATTATTTTCGTTTCTGTTTTTATTGGGACAAGGTAAAATAGAATTTTAGAACCGTCCAAAGGAGGAATCGGGATTAAGTTGAAAAATGCCAGAAAGACGTTTATTACCACAATCATCGTAAACAGAAGGAAAAATATTGAAGCCAGTGAACCTGAAACCGCAAAAACCAAATTGGCATAATCTCCGCGCAAAAGTCCGTTAATAATATCAATTTTCCCCAAGTGATTGATAGCAATAAATCGCGCCCCCAATCCAAAAACCAGTGCCAGCGCAATATTCGACAACGGTCCCGCCAAGCCAACCAATGCCGGCCCCTTTCTTTGATCTTTCAGATTATACGGATTATATGGAACCGGCTTGGCCCATCCAAATCCGAATCCAAAAGTAAAAATCATAAAAAGCGGCACCAAAAAAGAACCCCAAAAATCCAAATGCTTGAGAGGATTAAGCGTGAGTCTGCCGGCATATTTTGCCGTCGAATCGCCCAAATACAAGGCTGCCATTCCGTGAGACACCTCGTGAATCACCACGGACATAATAACAATCGCAATTTGAAACACTATTAGCACTATTTCTCCCGACATAATTTTGATAATTTAATTGATTACAATCCCTTTCTCTTGCCAAAAACTACTTACTATGATACGATAATTTCTGTAATAAGGCAACCTATTTTATACAAACATTATGAGCAGAACATGCGAAGTTTGCGGACGCGGAACCCAATCTGGAAATTCTCGAAGCCATTCCAATATCGCTTCCAAAAGGAAATTCAAGATCAATATCCAGTCTAAAAAAATGGACGGAAAGAAACAAAAGGTTTGCGCAAAATGCATCAAAACGATGTCAAAATAAAAAACCCCGACGTAATGTCGGGTTTTTTATTATCCGCTCAAACCTCGCGACTAGCCATATAATCGGCGATGCCGAGCAAAAACTCTTGCGCCTCGCCTGCGATTCTTGATTTTTTTATTTCCGTTTTTCCCTGCTGGATAAAATCATTGGCGGTTTTTTGCGCGTATTCCAAAGAACCGGAGGCAATGATCGCCCGGCGAAATTCATCAATATCCTTGCCGGTCAACTTCGCTTTTCCCAGTAGATTTTTGATGGCCTTTTTTTGCGCCGCGCTTCCCGTTTCCAACGCGCGCGCCACCAAAATCGTTTGCTTTCCTTCGGCAATATCCGATCCGACCGGTTTTCCAATCTTTTTTTCACTGCCGAAAATTCCCAAAATATCATCCTGAATTTGAAAAGCGATCCCAATTGGGATGGAAAATCGACTGATGCTTTCTAGTAGTTCAACATCAGCCCCGCCGAGAATAGCCCCCAAATGGAGCGGTCCCTCGATGGTATATTTGGCGGTTTTATTCTTGTACATCCGCAGAATCTCTTTTTCACTCGCCTTGCCGGCATATTCAATATACACATCCTGCGACTCGCCGATACAAGTCATCGAAACAATTCCTTGCAAACGATCCAGGGCTTTTATGATATTTTTCGACTCGAATTCAGAATTGAAAATAATTTGGTTTCCCATCGCTCCCACCATATCGCCAACAATAATCGCAATGGAATTGCCAAAATGCGCGCTGTCTTTTTTGGGAAAATATTTCTTCCCTATTTTGGAAAAATGAAAATGCGCCGTATCAACGCCGTGTCGCATATTGTCCTTGTCAATGATATCATCGTGAATCAAAAGGAATGCGTGAATAAGTTCAATACTCACAGCAGTTCGAATCGCCTTTTCTTTTTCCTTGCCTCCCGCTGCCAAATAACCGCAATACATCAAAGCTGGACGCAATCTTTTGCCTCCCGACAAAATATATTTTTTGACAAAACGCAAAGAATCGGCGATAAAATCATCCTCTTTCTCCGCCTCTTTGATAGCTTTGTCGATGTATTTTTCAATTTCCGGATCAAGCTTATCCTTGAACTCTTTTAATTTTTCTTTAATATCCATAATAATTTGTGCTTTATTTAATCTATGATTTATTCTATCTCAACCGACGTTTGATAGCAAGATGCCGGCAGTGTTTTTTGCAACCCTACAAGTATGTGATATAATAGGCGCATATGGAAACAATAATGAAAGCGGACATTTTTTTCTTCATCTCCTCTGTCTCTTCAGTGATTCTGACGATACTGCTTTGCGTTGTTTTGTTTTATCTTATCAAAGCCGGAAGAAATCTCTATCAAATTTCCGAAAAGTTGCAACAGCATTTCAAAAACTCAGAAGAATTCGTTTTTGATTTAAAAGAAAGATTGGAAGAAAATATATTTTTTCGGCTATTCTTTCCTCCGTCAAGAAAGCGCAAGCGTTCCTCGAAAAATAACAAATAATTCGTTAATTTTAAATAATATGCAAAAGAAGTCAGACAACAAATCAAACATCGCAATCAAATTGGCGGCTGCTGGAACAGCCATCGCCGCATTGGCGGCATCAGCCTATTTCTTCTTCGGACCGAAAGGAAAAAAGAATCGCCAACATGCCAAGGCCTGGGTCATCAAAATGAAAGGAGATGTGGTGGAGAAATTTGAAAAAGCGCGTGAAATTACCGAGCCAGTATATCAAGAAATTATTGACACCGTCGCCAAAGAATACAAAAAGAACAAAAAAGCCGGTCAAGCGGAAATCGACGAACTGGCAAATGATCTCAAAAAGCACTGGAAAGCCCTAAACAAATTGGCTTCCGCCAACAAAAAGAATCCCGCAAAAAAATCCCCGT
Organism: uncultured Bdellovibrionales bacterium; assembly: GCA_964600645.1. Lineage (GTDB taxonomy): Bacteria > Patescibacteriota > Minisyncoccia > Moranbacterales > UBA9337 > UBA12151. The sequence goes on from CAZRJL010000001.1 coordinate 12,910, forward strand.
CAAAAACAACCAAAAAATCCGCCTAAAAAATTACTTTGACATAAAAAACACCGACGAGGTGTTTTTTATATTGGCAAAAGCAGAAAAAGAATCTTCATTAAGCCTCGATTTTTATTTTAATTAGTTCAATTTTAATGCACGGTCTTGAGTGAGAATTGAGTTGCTGCAAAAAAACGGGCGGGAGCTATATTATTAAGCTTGCCGCCCGTTCTCGCCACGACGTGCGAGAAATCACCAAGGCTCATATGTCCCGAATTGGGACAACAAGTGAATTTGCTGCCTTTCGATGACATCATGAATTATGCCGTAATGCAAGGCATCATTGATATTGAATTTATATTCCTGCCGCATCAAATCCATGGTCCTATCCACGGACAATGATGTTTTGCGCGAGATTAGCTCAGCTTGCAGCTCATCAAAAAAGACAAGCTTGCGCCACATATCCATATATCTCAGATAGCCGATCCTATCTCTGTTGCATTCGCAAATAAGCGCCTGCATCTGAGCCTCTCCCTTGGTAATCGCTTTTCCGGAGCCATCTTCAAATCGCCCCTCATGAATGGCAAAAATAGTTTCGGGCGTCGCAACCCTCTCCTTTCCACAAAGAAAAAAAATAGTTGCCAATGAGGCTACTACGCTATCCCCTATTATGGAAATGTTTCGTTGCGCAATGCAACTGCCGAATTTAACAAAATTAAAGATTGAACCTCCGTTTGAATTCAGCAACAGGGAAGACGAGTTTGTCTCCCGAAAAGCATACAGCACACTCAAAACATCTTCTGGTTTGATCTCCCGAATAATCAATGGAACCGCATTTTGATAAAACATAACACACCTCTCTCTTCCTAAATTTTATTTTAAAACAGCATCCTTTTTACAGGATTTCATATTAAGAACTTCACAATAGCTTAGCACAAACAATCGCTACAGTCAACCCGTAAATAATTCTTTTTAAACTTATAAGAAATAAAAAAAACGGGATCTGAGTTATCAGGAAGCTTAATAACAGCATTCCTGCTCAAATCCCGGAAACAAGTCCATATTTTAGCAACGTAGCCTATGCGGTGGACTATGACCGCTGGAGACCGTGCATGTTTCAGTGTCCGGGAAAACCAGAGCCAACTCCCTGGCATCCCTCAGTCTGCATTGCAGATGTTATCGGGGACACTGCCTAACTAGTTATAATTTTATCACATCAGCACAGACTTGAGTATCCTAGGAAATTGAGATAGCGTTGAGCAGAGATTGGAACGTACTAAAGTGCTGATTCTGCACCTGCCATTATCAACTCACTGATTTTGGAAGTTTTTCACCATATTTTTCAATAAAATATCGAACCGGATATACGAGCTCCGTTTTCAATGCCTCATCAAGGGTGAGCCAAACAGGTCTTGTTCCTTCATCATTTATTTTCATATCTTCAATATTTTCAATTTTAGCAGTATAAAGATGCCATTTGTGATTATCCGCTCCGCGACGACATTTATCTCCAATAACATCTTCTTCAGAAAAAAGCCTCGCATTGTCTAATTCAATCCCAGTTTCCTCTTTCAATTCTCGTTTCACGGCAATTTCCGCAATCTCTCCAGCATCAAGATGCCCTGCTGGAATAGCAAAGGCAAAAGGATATATGGTTCTTTCAAAAAAAAGAGCTTTGTTTTCAGAATTAAAAACAAAAATGCCCACACTTTCATGCCAATATTCATTTGTTTTTTTGTCTATCCACCAAACAATCCTATTATCAATAACCAAACTTCTTTCTGCGATCTTGCCGCATACTTGACAATGATAATATGTTAATCCATTTTGAAAAATTCTATCGACTTTTCGTGAAAAACAGTGAATACAATATTGCCCTTCGTGTTTTAGTGAAACATTGATTGGTATCTGCATGAAATTATCTTATATTAAAATTTAGTTATTCTTAATTTATCCTTTTTTTGAGTAATTTATAAAGTTTAAATAAGTATAACATAGGAACAGTACAAAAAAAAGCCATCATCCGAGTTTGGATGATGGCTGATGTATATATACCATGAGCATCTTTATTCATTGAGAATCTTCCATTCAGCAACAAGAGAAGGAACGACATTATTTAATTGTTCCAGCCTTTTAAGAATTATGACTGCATTACCAGATTCTACGCGCGTCATCCTCTTATCATTTTGAAAACTTACCGGCAACACTGAAAATTTTATCCCGTCTTTTATTATGCGTAAACGCGGAACCAAAATTGAATCCCATTTATCACCGTATCTAATGCCTGAGTATCCCAATAAATATGAAATTGTTATGGGCGTCATCATCATCGGACCGAAAGCATAATCAATATCAAAACCGACAAGCTGGGTGGCAACCGCGCGACAAAAAAGATAATAATGCGCTTGCTCGGGTGGATAGCTTGTCATATCAGTTCTGTTAAAAATGCCGAAATCAGACCGATCTTGTTTCATTTGATAAGCCATTGGCACAATAAATCGCACCAAATCTGGTTTTTCCGGTTCAAGCCAACAAAAGTATTGGGCATTTGGAAAATGTAAACTAGATCTCAATAATGCCTCCCTGCGAATATTGCCCATTCCGAAAGTTTGTTGCTCAATAAGAATCGCACCGAGTCGTTTGAGTGTCCTCAAAACAGATTCCTGGGTTTCAGTATAGATAATCACAAGAGATAATCCTGCACCCGATATCTTATGCACTGTATCAAGAAAAACCTCACTTCTGATTCTTTCAACTACATTTTCCAGGTCGCCTTGCCGAAAGGTCGTTACGCATATAATTTCTTTTGAGATCATTTTCGCATCCTCCTGTTTTTATCGTTTTAGTTTGTGAAAACTTTATTTTCTAATTTTATTCGCTTTTTAAGGAACATTAAACATTATCACGGTTGGCATAAAAGTCAATAGTAGAAACACCAAGTTCGAAGGCTCATTTCTCTATGCAAAAACAAAGCTTCAGTGAGCCTCGTTTTCAATGCATAGGGTACGCACTTCGAACCCATATTCTTGAAAATTAGGAGTCAATTCAGCGCGCGAAAGCCTTAATGCAGCAAAACTAATCTTACTGTTTAATCATAATCAATCTAGGCTCCCCGTCTCCAAAATGATTTTCTTTGCGCGATTCTACTTTAAATCCAAACGACTCATAAAGCTTGCACGCGTGATTGTCGGGATGCACACAAAGACTCAGTTTTTTGTAATCTCTCAGCTTTTCAAATAAAAGTTCCATCGCCTTCTTTGCCAAACCTTTCTTTTGAAATTCTGGTTTTATGACAAGACCGCTTATATCTGCATGATTAGAATTGATAACATCATAAGAAATACTACCGACAATATCATCGTTATTTTTGATCAGATAAACAATTGAATTTTTAACATATCCTTCAACTTCTTTTTCATTGAAATATCCTGAATACAACTTCAATCCAATTGTAGTTTTTTCGATTTCGAGAAGCGTTTGAATATCTTTAGTTGTGGCTCGTATTAGTTCCATAATTTTTGATAACTTGAAAACAAATCGCTATGCTTGATTATTTTCAATAATTGCATAAAAAAAATTATTCTTCTTTCTTCTTATATTCTATATCCACATTTGCATTTTTAAATTCTGCTGTTATTTTTGCAAGATATTTTTCCGGATTAATATCGCTTGAATCATGCCTAATCTCCTCTCGATCAAAATCCGCGAATAAGTGCGCTTTTTCTCCATTGCCCTCATCCTTTTTAATAAAATAAATAATTGCCTGATTTCTTCCGTCTTTTTGAGACCATTTAATTCTTATTTTGCGTGTTTCATCTTCATCCTCAGCTTTTATTGCCTCATATGGGACATCAAGTGTTATTATTTCTGCTTGAGAATTTACAAAGCCATCATATGCCTTATGGGCAATCTGTCGAAATTCTTGAAAACTATGTGGCATTTCGTAGTTTTTACCGCAAACATCACAATGAGCTTTTGTACTTTCAATATTATCTCCGCTGAGTTCTGCCAAACACTGCTTATCTTTTGACAAAGAACTTGGGCATAATGGACCATCGACATGAATTTTATCATGTTGGTTGAACTGCGGACGAAACCCAAAACCTTGAACAATAACCACGGGAAATTGCTTATTTCTTTCTATTCTGTCTAATTCCGCTTCTTTTAGAGCCTTTTGCCGAGCAACATTATTTGCCATATTCATTTGTGGAAATGATCTAGGATTTATCATACTTTTAAAATTTTAAAACAAATCTCTGCGTTTAATTATTTTCAATAATTGCATAAAAAAAATTACATATTTTATACTTCCATTTTTACCTCATCTTTTTGTTTATTTTTTATTTTTTCATCAAAAAAATCAACAATGACCGGCTTATCACAAGTAGAGCCCTTTCCCACAACTATTGCCCGAAATTTAGGCAATATACTCATTGATTCAAGATATCTACTATTTATATACGCACTCATGAAATTTTTTGATGTTTCGTCAAACGATTGTAGCGCAATAATAGTATGGCACTGATATAATATAGTTTTTGTAACCAATGCTGTTCGTTGCGTAATAATCAAAAAACCTATATTGTGTTTTCTGCATTTTAAAACCTGCTGGGATATGCGACTAACATTTGGCTGACCAAACTCTTGTTTACCAAAAGAATTTTCTGGAATAAAATCATATGCTTCCTCCATAACAACGCATATTTTTTTATCTTGATTTTTTGTTTGATACGCGATTACCTTGTCAATTAAGCCCGCAGCCATATCGCTTAGATTTACCGTCCCACTGCTCCTATTCGCCTCACCAATCTGCAATGCAATTGAAATTATATTTTTTGTTGAAGATTCTAAATTCAAAGAATTTGAGTTTTGTTCCTCAATTAGAGAACTATCAATATATTTAGATAATGATTGGTCATTATTCCTATCAACCTCAAGAACTACAATTTTATATCCACTTACAGCCATTTTTTCTATTATTTTAGCTGCCATCCTTGATTTTCCTGTTCCCGTTTTGCCAATAACAGCGATGTGATGAGTCACGCAACCATCAAGGTCAATATATATTGGATACTTTGATCTAGGGACTATTCCAACCTTGAAATAATTACCTTCCAAATTCTTTATTTCATAATTATCATTTTCCAGAAAAACTGGCGTATTTAAATCAGGAGCCCAACCAGTATCTGCAAATTTCTGTTCCCCTTTTTGCCAATAACCAATTTGTTGCGCAGTTATAACTTTTGATCCTTTTTTACTTTGCCCATCTATATTTTCTGATTCTGTTTCAACATTTATAATCTGATACTTCGTTGAATTTTTATAAAAATTCACTGAAATTAAATCTCCCTCCTTAAGTTCTTTTCTTTCATCAACCCCATCAATCATTTTCACCTTTATAACATCGATATCCGAATTAGTATAAACAAAACCTATTATGTTTTCGCGATTTTTATAAATATCTGAAGCTGCTATTTCTTCAGTAATTTTAGAATCAATTTTGTGAACATATATCTGTTTCGCGATATTAACATCTTTTGTATTTATACAATAAAAATACAAATATTTTTTATTATCTGCCTCAAGTTCAGAAATAAACATCATGTAAACCAAATCTTTCTCTGCATGTGAATTTTTAATATCATCTATGATCACGAGGTCGCCTAATTCCATGACTGGCGATCCGGGTAATTGCTCCACATAAACACCGTTAGGATTTGACCTTTTGTAAATCCTGCCAATCAGTTTTGGTTTGCTTTTGTTTTTAATTTTTTCAAATAACGGATTAATTAATTTTTTGTTAATTGGTTCGATTAAAATTATGACTCCCCAGAATATAATGAGCAACAAGACAGCGATCTGCTCTTTATTTATTAAAAAATTATTATCTAATGCTGAAACAAAATAACTAAATATAGAAAGGATAAATACAATAGAAAATAACATTTTAGAGCTACCAAGAAAACCGGATATAATATTCGCGGAATGGGAAATTTTTTGCGATAAAATATTTCTATCTTTTTCCTCGTCTATCAAGGCAAAAGAAATAAAAGCGATTAATGCAACTATTAATGAATAAACAAATAACGGCCAATAAAGATAGAATTTACCAACATTATCAAGAGTCAGAAGAACAACAAAAAGAGTGACCACATTCACTATCACATCCAGTGGCTTAGTGAAATATTTTTCTGTCACAAAAACACCCAGCAATATCAATAATAATCCACTTGTAAACCAAACATCTGCATCTTTTTCAAGCCCAACAAAAACCTTATCAACAACAAAAAATTTAAGAGAAAACAATATTCCCGAAAAGACAATAAGATATATTAAATTTTTTATTTTTTTCAAATTCATAATTTATATCCTTTTCATCTGACTAATAATTGTGTTTGCAAGGTCGTGCTTGTCTATCAGAAATTGATCTTACTTGTTTGATTTACTTCTTTTTCTCCCTGCCACAAATAAATTCACTAAAAAACAGCTATCAGCAAGGTTCTCACTGTGGATAAGTCTTTGTATGCTTCGGTAAATTTTCGGTATATAATAGGAATATAACAAATTCACATTGAGTTAATTATATGCCCACTCTAACAAAAAAGCAAAAACAAATACTGGATTTTATAGCATCATACATCAGTAAAAAAGGACTATCCCCTACCATTGAAGAAATACGGAAGCATTTCAAGTTGTCCGCTTTGTCAACCGTACACCAGCACATTGAAACATTGGAAAAGAAAGGATTTATTGAAAAAAATGGCAGTTCTGCCAGAGGCATTGAATTGAAGAAAAAAAGCCCGTACAATCTTGTCAAAATACCGCTAGTCGGAACAATCACAGCTGGACAGCCAATTGAGGCCGTAGAAACTAGAGGCGAAAATGTAATGATTGCCACAAGCGCCGTTAACAAGCCGGGAAATTATTACGCCCTACGAGTCCAGGGAAGTAGTATGATCGACGAAGGAATATTCAACGGAGACATTGTCGTTATTAAAAAACAGTCAGTTGCGGAAAACGGCCAGACTGTCGTCGCAATAATCGATGACAATGAGGCTACATTAAAAAAGATTTACCGAGAAAAAAACAGATTCCGGTTGCAACCAGCCAACCAAGCAATGCTTCCGATTTTCAGAAAAGAGATTGAAATCAGGGGTGTGGTTGTTGAAATAAAAAGAAGCCTTGAAAATAATACTGCAACCAAACAAAAACTTTTTAGAACGCTTGATTTGTTTGCCGGAGTCGGAGGCATCAGGCTTGGTTTTGAAAACGCAGGATTTGAAACAGTATTCGCAAATGACTTCGAAAAAAATTGCAAACCTACATATGATTTGAATTTCAAAAAATCCAAGCTTATCGTAGAGGATATACGGAAAATCGGCATTGATGATTTGCCGGAATTCGACTTTCTTTTAGGAGGATTCCCCTGTCAGGCATTTTCCATAGCCGGATACCGCAAGGGATTCAATGATGAGAAAGACCGTGGCAATTTATTTTTTGATGTCGCCAGAATTTTAGAAGCGCGTAATCCTGCCGGATTCCTCTTGGAAAATGTGAAAAATTTGAAAGGGCATGACGGAGGAAAAACTTTCAAAATAATTATTCAAACATTAGAAGACCTTGGATATCATGTAAAAACTAAAGTTTTAAACAGTATGGAGTACGGAAATATTCCGCAAAACCGCGAAAGGATATATATTGTCGGATTTAAAAATAAAAATTACACGGATAAATTTGAATTTCCCGAGCCGCAAAAATTAAAAGTTAAAGTTGCCGACCTTTTGGAGAAAAATGTGCCTGAAAAATATTACTACAACAGCAAGCCTCTTTTTGTAAAGCTCAAGGGATTTGTGAAAGAAGAAGGCAAAGTTTATCAATGGAGAAGGCAGTATGTCCGGGAAAACAAAAAGGGCGTATGCCCTACTCTCACTGCCAATATGGGAATGGGTGGACATAATGTTCCGATTATTAAAGACAAAAAAGGAATCAGAAAACTGACTCCAATTGAATGTTTTAGATTGCAAGGATTTCCAAAAAATTTCAATCTTCCAGCTCTGGCTGACTCCGCACTTTACAAACAAGCTGGAAATTCCGTAACTGTGACTGTACTAGAAGCAGTTGCAAGAGAAATGATGAGGGCAATAACAGAATAGATTACCAGATTTTAACATTTTCCGCGATTGGCTTTATTTTTTCCCTCAATATTATATTGTCGACAATGCTGAATCTTGGCCTCCTGCCCTCCTTTTGCTGTTCTTTCATTGTTTGATCCTTGTTAACTTTCATATTGTAAATCAGGTCAGAAGGTATTTTATAAATATTGAAAGTTCCATCAAGTTTTCCTTGATTATAAAAATCAAGGAAATATAAATCATCCCATTTTGAATTCGGTCCGAAAGATGTTAAGTCAGATTCAACACTACACGCTTTTATTTGCTCAGCTCTTTTAGTCTCCAGGTTAAATGTATCAAACGATGAATTAATACCTCCGCCAGGCAATGAAATAAATCTCTTCGATCCGGAAAAAATACAAAAAGCAACTTCAGAAAGACCCTCGGGGAAATTAGGTTCGCGCGACTTATATTTCCGCATTCCAAGTTTTAATTTCTTCCACATATCAAAAAGTCTTTTCCACTTCTTTCCGTCGCTCTTATTGAAATCCATAAGTTCCAAGACGCAATCCTGTTCAAAAACTTTTGCCTTGTATTTTTTAATTTTCATATCTATTCTATTTTATAAAAAATTCTATCTTCTTTTTGTAGATCTTTGCGAATTCCTGCAATTGAATCACGTCAATCCGTCGCTGTCCTGTTTCAATTTTTGAAATATAAGACTGCGTTTTGTCTAAAAGTTCAGCAACTTCTTTCTGATCAAAGCCAGACAACTCACGCGCCTTCTTTAATTGTTGCGCTAAAAATTTATGACCGCTTGAATAAATGTCATTTTTCATATACTTCTATGATATATTCCAATTTGTAATATGCCAAAATGGAATAAAAAAACAGCATTCCCTTGTGCTATTTTTTCATTTTACTCTAATGCTTCATAAGTTATAAAAGTAGCTACGCGCCTTTTTATTTCCGCCAATCCCTCACCTCAAACTGGCCTTTGCGCCAGCCGAGTTCCCGGACGTCTTCAATCGGCAACGTGATGCCGACGGATTGCTTGCCGATTTTTGCCAGTTTGCGAACATTTTTTTCTTCCGTTTTTCGAATCGCCATATTTTTATTTTATTTTATTACCTGATGAGTATTTAGATACCCACCCAAATACCCACCCCTATCTTACCCCAAATCCCCTCGCCTAGCAAAAAACACCGACCAGCAAGGCCGATGTTTTCAAAATACACGAAATAGTCAGGGACTTTTTATGAATAAAAAGGAATGTGTTTATATTCCTGATTTTAAATTTTAGGTATTATATTTTTTCTCATTTGTCCGCAAGCAGCAGAAAGATGCTTGTCATTATTAGCTAAGAATAAATCCACCCTATTAAGCCCTCTGCTTTTTAAATATTCACTCGCCTTCTTCATTTCTTCAATAGAACAGGCTTTAAGTTTATTTTCTACTATCTCATTATAAGTTGAGAGTTTTACCATCCGAAGGAGAGGTTTTTCTAATATAAATTTCACAATCTCATCCAGATGCTCTTTTGAATCATTTATGCCTTTGATCATGGGGAAATTATAACGAGTTGGTATTCCTATCTTATGTGCATATTTATCCATGTACACAACTGCCTCAGAAAGAGATATTGCGTTTGGAAGAAGATTCTTTCTTATCTTTTCATTCATACTGACCACGCTATACTGCATCCACATCTCCACTCCCTCCTTTAAGCAATAATCTAGCAATGACTTAATTGAATTAGCTAAATTTGTGTTTTTTGGAACAATAGTTGATATTCCAAATCTTGTAATATTATCCGCATATTTAGAATGAGAAATATCAACCGCACTTATAACGCTCTCTATATTATTCAAGGGATCTCCGTTGCCCATGAATGTTATTACCACCATAGTGTTGTATTGGTTTTCTCCGTCACCACTGAAACCGATGTAATGCGGCGATGGCTTCTTCGATACAACAATAAAATCCTTGCCGTCATCCATCAATAAATCAATTTGCTTTGTCAATTCATGCGCTAAAAGCGCCCTTTCATTGCCCATTACATTATATGTACATCCACAAATTTTACAGCCCATCAAACAGCCGGACATGCTTGAAACGCATAAATCATACCTATTAATCTTTGGCCGCCAAAAACTAGCGGTTTCAAAAATTCCGCCATCCTCAGCTCTAATGATAAATTTTTTCGCTCTTTCCGTTTCGCTATTGGAAACCACTGATTTTATAGACTCATCATTCATATTTATACACCATATTAAAAAATATTTACATTATAATAACAAACCGTATTTGCAGTATAACACTTTATTTTAAAAACCAGAACCGAAACATTAAAACCAAAAAAAGGCCTTAATAAGCCTCAATCTTGGTTCTATTCTTCAGTGCACGGGATGAGGGAATCGAACCCCCGCCAGCGGATTTGGAGGCCGCTGTTCTACCACTAAACTAATCCCGCAATAAATTATGGCGCAAAAGCGCCATAAGGATTATTTCATCTCTTTGTGCAGAGTGTGTTTTTTGCAGAATTTGCAATATTTTTTCATTTCCAATTTTTCCTTCAACTTCTTTTTGTTTCGGTTGGAAAAATGAGTTATCTTTTTGCATTCATTGCAACGGAATTTCACCAAATTTTCCTTCGTCTTTCCCATAAAATTATATTATTTTAATAGATTATTTAAAAAAACAGACTGAGCCGTTGCGCGGAATCGGACCGCGGACCTCATCCTTACCATGGATGTGCTCTACCGACTGAGCTACAACGGCCTGCCAGATTTGCCCACTTCATTATTTAGTCACAACAGCTTCAATCAAATAAAATATGTCCTTAATTGAGACTACCTAACAAGACAGGCAAATCATGCAGGTGGGCCGGGAGGGATTCGAACCCCCGAAGTCCGAAGACGACAGATTTACAGTCTGTTGCGATTGACCACTCCGCCACCGACCCAATTTCCTATTCTATTTTCAATCCTACTGAGCCACCTGTCAGGCTTGAACTGACGACCCGCTGTTTACAAAACAGCCGCTCTACCACTGAGCTAAGGTGGCTTATTTATTTTTTGCAAACCAACCTAGTTCAACCAATCAAAACTTTTTCATTATACACTAATCGCTCAAAAAATCAATTACAGTATCTTGCCAATCCTTCCTAATTTTATTTTGACCGCTCTATTGACCGGACTAAGCTTCAAGACTTGCTTGTAGCAATCAATCGCATCCTTGGTATTTCTTCTTCCGTAATAATAATCACCCAAACGCTCATAAGCCTCCACATCCCTCGGATCGGACGCGATTCGTTCAATTAGAATATTCTCCAATTCGTCCTTTCTTTCTATCTTCGGAATTTCCGGATAAACAGCGCTTCTTTTTATCATCGGACGTCTTATTACTTTCCTCTTATCAACCGGAATAAAAACTTCCGAAGCCACTTTCTTCTCCTCCACATTCTCAACATCTTCCTCTTTTAAGACATTTTTTTCATTAGCATCAAAAACGAGACTGCCATTTCCTTCTTTTGAAATATTTTTTCGACCACCGACTCTTTTCTCTTTGATATATCTGAGCCATTTTTCAAGCAAATTATGCACCCGCAAAGAAAGAACCTTGAAATTTATCGCTATTTTCTCCGATATACGCAAAGCAAATTGACCAAGTCTTTCCGTACCCCTCTTCAAAATTCCTTTTTCTTGGACATCCTCATGGTCACTATTTTCCGTCTTTTCTTTTTCCGCAAGAATATTTTTCGATTTTCTGGAAATCAAAACAAGTAAGATCGACAAACTTAAAATAATAATAATAGGCGGAATAACTAGATATAAATATGACATCATTTTATTTCTTCTTTTTTGATTGTTATTACTTGACCGTCATCCATTCTTATTTTCAAATTCTGATTCAATGCGTTAATTTCAATTACCGTACCTTTTCCTTTTCCGGTTTGAATAACACTATAAAGCTCCGGCATTCCTTGCATCATTTTTCGATATTGATCAACTTCGTAGGAAAGACAGCACATCAACCTTCCGCAAAGCCCGGATATTCTATCTGACCCGCGATGAGAAATTTGCTGAATCCTTGCCATTTCAGTGGAAATACTAGGAAGATTTCCGGAAAACCTCACGCAACACAACTCTTTTCCGCAAATTCCGCATCCGCCAAGCTTCCTGGCTTCATCGCGAGATCCGATTTGTTGCATACGCACACTTCGATGAAACATTCCGGAAAGATTTTTGACCAAATTTCGAAAATCAACTCTGCCATCGGCTGTGAAAATAATCAAAATATTTCCTTTCCCCAAAGTGATATGCGTATCAATAAGCTTCATTTCCAGGCTTTCCGCCCGAATTTCACACTGGCAAGCCTTGGTTATTTCCTTTTTTTTGTTGGAATTTTCCGTAAAAACTTCTACATCGCGTTTTGTAGCTTTTCGAACGATGACATTTACAGCTTCCTCTTCTGTTTCAATTACGACTTCGGAAATTGTACCCAAATCATTTCCAAAATCAGAACTTACAATTACCTTGTCGTCGGGGGCAAACTCAGCATTGCTCGAACATAACCGGGGATTTTCCCAGTCATACAATTTGACCGAATATTTAAACATAATCAATATATTGTATTATCAAAAAATGCACGCTTACAATTCATACCTGACAAAATCTCCTATTTGAATATTCTCGCCTATCTTGCCAATTTTTTCATTTATCAGTTCCCCGACAGTCTTTTCCGGCTCTTTGACAAATGATTGAGACAACAGCGCCAATTCTTCTCGAAATTTTCTCTCTTTTCCCTCAATTATTTTCTTCAAAATATCTTCCGGCTTTTTTTCATCTTTCATTTGCTCCATCCAAATTTCCTTTTCTTTTTCCACAAGTTCGGATGAAACATTTTCCGGTGACAAAAATTTTGGATCCATCGCGCTGATATGCATTGCAATATCTTTTGCCAAACCGACAAATTCTTCATTACGCGCGACAAAATCAGTTTCGCAGTAAAGCTTAACCATCGATCCGATTTTTCCATTCGAATGGATATATGAAACCACAACGCCTTCTTTAACCTCTCGACCTGCTTTCTTCGCCGCCTTACTCTGACCCTTTTTGCGCAAAATTTCAATCGCCTTTTCCTCATCACCTCGCGCTTCTTCAATCGCGTTTTTTATGTCCACCATTCCGGCGCCGGTTTTTTCTCTGATTTTTTTAATTAACTCCAAACTCATATATTTTTACTTCTTAATGTTATTTTTATTTTACTGGCAAGTTTAAACTATTTGATAATCGCCCGACACACATATCCAAGCATCAATTTTATGGAAGAAACCGCATCATCGTTTGATGGAATAGGATAATTGACTCTTGTCGGATTAACATTGGTGTCCACCAGCGCAATCACCGGAATATTTTTTTTGATCGCTTCTTTGATAGCCGCCTCGTCTTCTTTTGTATCAATTGCAAAAATCGCAGCCGGAAGATCATCCATATTTTTGATTCCTCCCATTCTTCTTTCCAACTTTTCCGCTTCTTCTTTCTTTTTTGATTGCTCGAATTTTGTATATTTTTTCAACTCTCCACTTTCTATTTGCGCTTGAAGATCTTTCAAATACTTTGTTCTTTTTTTAATGTTGGAAAAATTAGTAAACGTTCCTCCTAGCCATCTTTCAATTACATAAGGCATCTGACATCTCTCGGCGGCGGACTTCACTAAATCCTTGGCTTGCTTTTTTGTTCCGACAAAGAGAATCTTTTTTCCGCTCTTTTTTATTTCAGCAATATATGCAAGCGCTTTTTCCAAATTTACCGCTGTCGCTTGCAAATTGATTATATTCACTCCTTTTTTAGTTCCATATATGAACTGCTCCATTCTCGGATCTCTTCTGGCTTTTTTATGTCCGAAATGAACTCCCGCTTCAAGCATTTCTTCCATCGTCATTTTTAAATCGTCCAAATTAAAATCAGCGAAAAAATCTTCTTTTTTCGGTTTTTTCACTTCGCTAACTGCGGAATCTTTATCGTCCGCCTTAACCTTTTTTTCTTCTGTTGTCATTTTTTTCCTTATTAAATTAATTAATTTTCCCGAAAAATATCGGGAAAAACGTCTATACTCTCCTTGCTGCAAATCTCGAATTTGAACCGACAGCCGGCTTCAAACAGGACAAGATTGGAAGAATATATGTATATTTGCCCTCATCGGGCATGTACAAAAGTATAGCAGATGCTCCGCCCTTGTCAATCGCAAATCTTTGTGCTAGTCTGATTGGGTAATTAAAAATAATTTAATATTCGCTAAAAAGCTATGAAAAAAGGAATTCACCCGAAATACTACAACAAGGCTAAAATTTCCTGCGCCTGCGGTGCCGTTTTGGAGACCGGCTCAACCATTGAAAATATGGAAGTTGAAATTTGTTCAAATTGTCATCCGTTTTTTTCCGGAAAGAAAAAAACCATAGACACCACCGGACGAGTTGACCGCTTCAAGAAACTCACAGAAAAATCCGCCGCCAAAAAAGCCGCTGCAGTAAAGGTGGTCAAAAAAAAGAAGACAGAAAAAAAACCGGAAAAAGCCAAAGTAAAAAATAAATAAAGAAACACTTTTCCAAATACCAAAAACCGCTCGCATTATGCGAGCGGTTTTTTTCTTTCTATTTTTTAGAAACTCACTTCGATATCCATTTCTTTTTCGGCACGGAGGATGCGGAGGGTTGCTTTTTCTCCGGTTTGGTAGCGACTCACGATTTCCGCCAAAGAATTATCCAAATTCACCTCTTTCCCATCGACTGAAATTATTATATCTCCGAATAAAAGTCCGGCTTTTTCCCCATTTGATCCGGACAAAAATGCCAAACTCTGAATTCCGGAAGGAGAAAAAATCAAAGCGCCTTTTTCCTTGGAACTTTTTCCCGATGCGGCGTATGATTTCGTCAGCGAAATATAATAAACTCCCAGCTTCGCTCGCTCATTTGCCTTTCCACCTATCACCAATCCGATTGAGCGATTGATTTCATTGGCGGGAATAATAAAATATTTATCCTGATTGTCGATTTTTATTTTTCCAATCAGCCCGATCGCATCCCCGTTATAATCAACCGCCGGTCCGCCGACAAATCGATCCGACAAATCCGCTCCAATTCCCAACACTCCTTCGAATTTATCAGAAAATGAAACAGTTTTTCCTGCCAAATTAAACGTATTTTCCGGCGAGCTTATGATTCCCATTGCCAATTGGTTTTGATATTGCATAGCGGAATTTCCCAAAACTATGATTTTTTTCCCCGCTTCAACCTCATCTGAATTAATAAAAGAAATGGCCGGCAAGTTTGATTTGGAAATTCGCAAATAAACTAGATTGGAATAATTGTCTATTCCCGCCAGTTCGGCATCATATTCCGAACCATCAGAAATAAAAATTTTATATGTCGCGTCTTCCGCAATAATCGCATCGAGATACGTTACAATCAATCCGTCGCCGGTAACCACAAAACCCGATCCGTTTTTCAACAACCCGCTCTTGCTAATGGACAAAATATTAACCATTGCACTTGATGGACGGGAAATTATTTTTCCAATCGAATCCTCTTCTTTTACTATAACTTGTTCGGTTTTTTCAATAACAGTAACATTTTCATTGGCCTTTTTCAAAAAAGCGCATTTTGAAAGAAATGGATGCTGAGATATTTTTGGAAGCAGATACCGGTCGGAAAAAACTCCACCGATTCCGCCGATTACAAAAACAGCAATCGCAAGCAGAACAATCTTTATTAACTTTTTTCCTCCGAATTTTTCAACATCATTATTCATATTTTTTAAAAATTAATTAATTGAATATTTCATTTTAAACATTAGGAAGCCAGCGCGAGCTAAAAAGTATAACCCCTATCAGAAAACTGAACAAAATCATATTGGCGACAACTCTTTTCTTTGAAAGCAGATTCAAAAAATAACTCTGCACCATATCCCATATAATATAATAAAACATCAGCAAAATCGCGCCGGTAGTAAGATAGCCAAAAGGCCAGAAATTCACCACCCATGAAATTTCCGCCATAATCAATCCCATAATTATACTATATCTCCACACGGCTAACTTTTCCGAATTTATTATCTTCAAATACTGATAGCTTACCAAAAAAGTAACCGCCAAAAAAACCGTCATCAACATCCACAGAGAAATGGCGAAATTCAAATATACTCCATACGTCGATGTGTAGAAGAAAAAGATAGTAGCCATCAGAGAAGCCGCCATCAGACCCTTGGCGGTTTGATCCAACTTGTATCGCTTGAGACGGCATTCACTCAGAAATGTTATATATTGCATAAAAGAACTTAATGCAATAAATATCTGCTTTTCAACTACCGTATCAATCAAATATAAAAGCAAAACTGACGACATCGAAAAAACCACCGGAATGATTGAAAAATAACTCTTACAAGAAATTTTTCTATTCGCCCAAAAGGCAACAAGCGGCAACAAAAACAAAGCATAAAAAAACATCCCCGGATAAAAGGCAACCGACTCCATTCCCGCGAAAAATATCAACGAGAAAAAAAATGACGCTAAATGAAAAAACACAAAATTTAGAAATTAAAACTTATTCCTTCTTTGAGCGAAAAACTTTCCATGCTACCGCAAAACTATCTTTCCTTTTAAGAGTTTTGCGTTCACGGCATCTCCCTCCCCTATTCTACCCTCAATTATCCGAAGCGCCAACTCATCCAAAATTTCCGCCTGAATAACTCTTTTTAGCGGTCTGGCTCCGTATGCCGGATCATATCCTTTTTCGGTAAGATATTTTTCCACTTCACTTTCCACTTTCAAGTAAATTCTTTTTTTACTTAATCGCTGACGCACTTTTTCAAGCTGTAATTGCACTATTTTTTCCAGTGTTTTTTTGCCAAGCGGATGAAATATTATTATATCATCCAAGCGATTCAAAAATTCAGGCTTGAAATTACCTCGCAAGCTCTCCATTATTTTTCCCCGTATTTCTTTTTCATTCATAGCGTTTTCTCCTCGCTTGTGGCGAAAACCGACTTCGTGCATTTCATAGATCAAATCGGAGCCGATATTAGATGTCATTATTATTACCGCATTCTTAAAATTAACAACTCTTCCTTTCGCATCCGTAAGCCTTCCATCATCAAGAAGTTGTAAAAGAATATTAAACACCTGCGGGTGCGCTTTTTCTATTTCATCAAACAAAATCACACTGAATGGTCTGCGCCTGACTATTTCCGTGAGTTGCCCACCCTCTTCATATCCAACATATCCCGGGGGAGAACCGATAATTTTCGCGGTTGAATGCGATTCCATATATTCACTCATATCCAAACGCACCATTGCTTTTTCATCATTGAAAAGCAATTCCGTAAGCGCTTTTGCCAACTCCGTTTTTCCAACTCCAGTGGGACCAAGAAAAATAAACGAACCAATAGGTCTGTTTTCTTCTGAAATTCCAGCTCTCGATCTTCGAATTGCGTTCGCTACCGATCTTATCGCTTCCTCTTGCCCGACAACTCTTTTTCCAATTTCTTTCTCGGCATTTGCCAATTTTTCCACTTCTCCTTGCAACATCTTTGAAACGGGAATATTGGTCCACCGCGAAACTACTTTCGCAATATCTTCTTCGGTAACTTCTTCTTTCAACATCCCTTCGTTTTTTTGAATTTTGTTTAATTTTACGCTTTCACGTTTTATTTTCTTCTCCAATTCCGGAATTTTTCCATATCGAATTTCAGCCACCTTATCAAGTTTTCCTTGGCGCTCCAAAACATCCGCTTCCGATTTAAATCGGTCAATCTCCTTTTTCTCCTTTCTTATTATCATAATCAAATCTTTTTCCGATTTCCATTGAAGGCTTGTTTTTTGAAACTTTTCCTTAAAATTGGCTATTTCTTTGGATATTTCATTTATTTTTTCCTTTATCTTGCCGTTTTTCTCCCTTTCCAGTGCTTTCTTTTCAATTTCCATACGGCGAATATTTCTTTCCATCTGATCGATTTCCGCCGGCATTGAATCGATTTCTATCTTTAATGAAGACGCCGCTTCGTCTATCAAATCAACCGCTTTGTCCGGCAAAAATCTGTCGCTGATATAACGCGAAGAAAGATTGACTGCTGCCAAGATAGCTTCATCGGTAATTTTCACCCCGTGATGAATTTCGTATTTTTCCTTAATGCCACGCAAAATCGCTATCGCATCCTCAATTGAAGGCTCAGAAACAAGAACCGGCTGAAATCTTCTTTCAAGCGCCGCATCTTTTTCTATATATTTTTGATATTCCTTAATTGTGGTTGCCCCAATTGTCTTCATTTTTCCTCGCGCCAAAGCGGGCTTTAGCATGTTGGAAGCGTCCAGCGCTCCCTCACTTGCCCCCGCTCCAACCAGAGTATGAAGTTCGTCTATAAAAACAACATACTTTCCCGCCGAACTTTCAATTTCTTTCAAAATAGCTTTGAGTCTATCTTCAAATTCCCCTCTAAATTTGGCGCCCGCCAAAAGCGCACCCAAATCCAAATTCACAATCTCTTTGTTGCGAAGATTTTCCGGAACATCTCCGGAAATAATTCTTTGCGCAAGGCCTTCGATAATCGCTGTTTTTCCCGTTCCCGCTTCTCCGATTAAAACAGGATTATTTTTTGTTCTTCGGCTCAAAACTTGCACAACGCGGCGAATCTCCGCGTCTCTGCCGATCACCGGATCCAACTTTTCACTTCTTGCCAATTGCGTCAGATTGATTGTATATTTTTCTAACGACTGAAATTTTCCTTCCGGCTCCGGACTGTCCACTCTTTGATTTCCACGAATTTCCGAAAGAATTTTCAGCACCTTGTCGTAATTTATTCCCTTTTTTTCCAAGATTTTTTCTGCCACATTTCGCACGGATAATATCGCCAGAAAAAGATGTTCAGTGGAAACAAAATCATCTTTCATCATTTCCATTTCTTTTCCGGCTTGCTCCAAAACTCGAGCCAAATCTTGACTTACATAAATTTGTCCGATTGTACCCATTGAACCCTTTGGTATTCTCTCTATTTCACCCGCAAGCTCTCCGGAAATATCGTTGATGTTAATTTCCATTTTGCGCAAAACAATCGGAACAATAGAATCGCTCTGAACAATTAAAACAGAAATTAAATGAAAAACATCCACCTGTATTTGATTGTAAGATAAGGCTTTTTCCTGCGCCGCGCGCAATGCCTCTTGGCTTTTGTTTGTAAATTTACCTATATCCATATTATTGTTTTCTCTCTTCCAATTTAATTTGGATTTCTCTTATTTCTCCCTTATGCCAAACTTTCACCGCAATATTTTCTCCCACTTCACGCTGGGAAATCAAATCAGAGAGAGTCCTTTTTTCGGTTATTTTTTCTCCCGCTATTTCCAAAATTATATCATTCTCTACAATCCCCGCTTTATCTGCCGGAGAAGTAGGCGTCACCGCCAAATCTGTGATTTTTTCTCCGCGAACCACCAGTGCGCCATATTCAAAGGGTAAATTGTTTTCCTTTTGTATACTTTCAGTAATAATTGCGTATCTCACTCCAATGAAAGGCACGGAAATTTTTCCTTGCTTATCTATTTGATTCAAAGTTTTTTTCACAACATTTACCGGAAGAGCAAATCCGATATTTTCCGCTCCTTGTGCTACTGCCACATTAACTCCAATCACTTTGCCGGAAATATCCAAAAGCGGTCCACCGGAATTGCCGGGATTTATCGCCGCATCAGTTTGTATTATTCCCATAAGTTTTTCAGAATCCCCCATTCCACTGCCGGCAACAATATCCCGCTTTAATCCCGAGATTATTCCCAAACTCACACTATTGGAAAATTCTCCGAGCGGATTACCGATAGCAACTACTGATTGTCCGACTTTCAAATTATCCGAATCTCCCAAATCAATAGCAGAAAAATCATTTCCTTCTATTTTCAACAGAGCGATGTCCATAGTCGGATGCCTCGCGATAATAGTTGCTTTGTGTTCTTGAGTGTCGCTCGTAATAATGGTATATTCCGCATCTTCATCACTGACTACATGTTTATTCGTCACAACAATTCCATCCGTCGAAACAATAAATCCGGATCCGCCGCCAATCTCCATTTTTTCCGTAGACCCGCCATTATAATTACCATTGTCATTAAATGGAGAAAAAAACGGTCCGAATCCGAACGGATCATCAAAAAAACTACGAAATTTCTGGACATCCTTAGATACTACAATACTCACAACGCTAGCATTAGCCTTCTCTACAACATTCACCACGGCAGATTCTTTATCTGAAATTGAAATAGTCTCAGATTTAACTTCTTTCGACTCTTCTTTTTTATTGAAATATTTTGCCGCCAACCCTCCAGACAAAAATCCAAACAACGCACCGAAAAACGAAGAAAGAACTATCAATAAGACGACCACGAGAAACATTTTATTTTTTATTCTCATACAACTTGTTGGATTATCTTGGATATTTTCCTCCCTTTTTTTACCCAATTCATCCGCATTAACAAAGCCACTGGGCATATCTTCACTATTTTCTTTTTTTATTTTTTCTTTTTCCATATAAAATAAAACATAAATTAAAAAATAATTATGTCTATAAAAGGAACTGGCAGGAGGCGCAAAAGGCGCCTCCTCGACTAAAATGAATTTTTATTCTTCGACTGAAATAGCACTTACCGGGCAACTTTCCGCCGCCTCTTGGCAATTACAATCCCCGCAATCTTCAGAGATAACGTGGGATTTTCCATCCTCAATCTTGAAAACATTCGGACAAAGAGCTTCGCATGTTCCGCATCCAATACAAAGCTCTTCACTAACTACCGGCTTTGACATATTTTTTTATTTAATTTAATTATTATTTTTTAAAAATGAACACATTATTATAAAACAAAATTATCTTCGCCTTGTTCAAATTCACGAAGATTGCTATCTGAAAATTCAACCGCTCCGGAAGAAAAATCCCAGAAATATCCATCGACAACGACCCAAATTTTTCTTTTTTTCATTTCTTCCCCCAGCCAATCACTCAGATTCATTTTAGGGCGAAAAATCTGCCTCACTCTAACTAATTCTTCATTATTTTCAATCTTTTTTTCTTCCACTTCCACAATATGATATCCCAACTCACTCTCTATTACGCCACTTCTACCCCCTTCTTTCAAAGAAAAGGATGCTTCCGCCAATTCATCCAAAATTTGATCTCGAGAAAACCAACCCAACTCTCCGCCCCGATTGACTGTCTCGCCCTGTGAAAATTCCATCACCACAGAAGAAAAATCTCCGCCCGCTAACAACTTTTCCCAAGCTTGTTGCATTTTATCCTCTTGTTTCTCATTTTCTTTTTGTCTATATTCAGTTTGAATGATTTTTTCCATCTCATCACGATACAGACTTGGGCGGACAATTTTCTTTTTAAAATCATCCATATCCCATCCGTACAGTTTTTCCAGATTGTTCCTTATTTTCTCCTCATTTCCAAATTCCTTAATTTTCCTGGAAACATTTTGATCGACATCTTCCTCTGTGATTATTATATTCTTTTCTTTCGCCGCCAACTCGATAACTTTATCCGCTATCAATTTATTAAAAATATCTTTTTCTTTTATTTTCAAGCGTTTTTTTCCGTCTTCCGTAGAAAAATCAACCAGCAATCCTTCTTTGGAAAAATCCTGATTCTCATAGAAATTTTTAACCGACTGCAAGTCCTCATCAATATTCGACAAACTCACGAAATGATAATAATCCACTACGACGGCGGGAAAAGGAATGCGAGCGGTTATTTTTTTCACAAAAACGTTTTCATGATTCCGACAAACAAAAAAACTCAACGCGACAAATAAAAATAAAAGAAAAATACCCAAAGACACTGATGCCACCACCCAGCTTACTTTTTTTTCTTTTTTATTTTCATTATTCTTGCTCATCGGTTTTTATAAATTGCCGAAAAAATAATTGAACCATTTCCGATAATTAGGATCCTCGTTTCTATTTTCCACCTTCATCTTTGAAATTTCAATATTACCGCCATCGCTCTCGACATCGTCAACCACAGCAGAAACGCTCTGCTTTACGGAAACGATTTGCTCATCCTGTTTCTGCATATTCAATCTTTCTTTCGCAACCCTCTCTTTATATGCTTCTGTTTTAAAATATTCTATCTTCTCGATCAACTGATTATTGCTTTCTTTCAGTTGCTCAGCCTGTTTGTTAAGTTTCTCTATTTCTTCATTTATTTTTTTATTTCTCTTATATTCATTAAGCGAAGGAATAAACAACAAGACAGCCAGTGCCAAAAAACCTACGAGTATTCCAGTGGAAAAAAATAAATTTTTTCTATTCATCTCGATTGATTTAATATAGAAACAATGGGGCGATTAAAAAAACAATCATAGAGACAACCGCGATAAGAGAGATGGTTACCCAAATTATTTTTATTTTTTTTCGAAACCTTCTATTGTTATGCATACGCTAATTTTAACAAATTTTTAAAAAAAACAAAACACCGAAAAATATCACGATCTCAATTTTCAGAAAATTCCAAATGCAAATCCTTTTTAAGCATTCCATCATAATCAAATTCTCCCTTGCTATTTTTCATATGAACTTTTATTGGGACGTCTCCTACGCCTGACTGCTTCTGAACAAGCAGACGATATTCCTTTTCCTTAAATTCAGATGGAAGTTCATATTTTATATACGCCTCCGTTTGTCCATTAATAAGAACATGGCAAATAAATCCAAAATAAGTTTTTCCAAAATCCTCATCAATCAGCGGGTAGCTAACCATCTTACGATCAATAAGGGTCGACCCTTTGGGAACATACACGCGCAAATATGAGTGATAATCGCTAGTCCTCCAATCGCCATAAGTGGCATTATGTTTGTATAAAATTTTCAACTCAACAGTCGGTTTTTCTGCCGTCAAATCAATATTATATGAAACACTGCGATCAATAAAATAATCAGATTTGAGCGCCCCCATATTCGCATCCACTATCATCAAATAATCATCATTCCAATCCTGAGCAACCCTGCCATCCCAATGAACTTTTTCTATGGATGCCTGCAATTGAGCGTCATTGAAATTAAACATAACATTTTTATTGCGAAGTTCTTCCAAAACAAACTCTGAAATTTTAGGAATATTATTAATATGTGCCAATTTTTCAATAATCACGTTTGCCATAACCTTCATTATCGCCTTTCTATTGGTTGTATCAATATTTGGATTTTCAATATAGGCTTTTTCTACGACTTCTTCTAATTTCAAGACAGCATTCTCACTAGTAAATTCCGCGGCGTAGCCGGGAACAGTAATTGGTCCGGTTAACTTCAGAACATTCGCGAAAACATCCGAATTCACCGCAATAACTCCGTCAAAATCACTGTTCCCCCCACTGAGACGATAGAAATATTTTGCTTTTTCAACGTTGGTTGGAAAATCCGGAGAGAAATTTGAATCACGAAATTTCCATTTTTTAATACTCATCATTCTAGTAAACGGATATGGCGGAACTACCTTTGTGGTAATTCTTTGATCAAGCAAATTTGCATCCTCTACGACCGTCGAAACAACCTCTCCGTTTTTCATTTTTAATACCGCATACTGACCAAGAAATCCTCCTCCTGGACGCAACTCCATATTATTTTGAAGCAAAATTAAGAATCTTTTTTCAACATCATCTTTTTTCATAAACTCCGCCGCTAAATTATTAATAGCAGCAACTTCATCCTTTGTATCTTTTTCCACCGGCAAAAGCCTGAATATTTTTTCAAATGCCGAAATTGAAGACAAGATAACATCTTTCTTGTCCGCAGTCATAAAATAATACCCTGCCGCAAAAATTAGCGCTACAAAAACACCACCAATAACAAGCCGTTTTTTAAAAAACTTTTTATCCCCCTCAATGTAATTCATTTATTTTTTATTTTTTAATATAATACCAACAATATTACCATACGAAAATTATTCTACCACCCTTTCATTTTTTATTCAATAGACATATTGGTATTTAGCCAATGTTTCCACTTTGTTTTTTCATTATTTCCAGCAACACATTAAAATCGTCGTTTTTAGAGACTTTATTGGATTTTTCCGCGACGCATTTTTGGCACTTATGGATGATGATTTGTTTTCCGTTTTTTATCTGAATAGAAATTGGTTTCATCATTCCCTGACAGCTTTCTGCCCGATCACCGGGATTTTCGTCCACATGGCGGCTCCACAGGCAAAACGGGCAATGATTAGTATATCCATCACCTTCAACTCTCTCTCCGCAATTTCCACACACAAAATCCTCGATATTCCGTTGAAATTTCCTTGTTGCCATAAGTAAGTTTTTCCTTGATAATCAATAATAAAACTGCTACTATTTATACACCTAAAACAATCTAAGATCAATATCTATGAAGAAATATCAATCTCGCATAGTCAAGGTTGGCAACTTAAGACTGGGAGGAAGCAATCCTGTGAGAATTCAATCGATGTGCAATACCGACACTCGCGATGTCTTCGCCACCATCAAGCAAATTTTGGCGCTCGAAAAAGAGGGCTGTGAAATAATTCGCGTCGCCGTTGCCGATATGACTGCCGCCAAGGCCATTGGAAAAATAAAAAAAAGAATTCACATTCCACTAGTTGCCGACATTCATTTTGATCACAAGCTGGCGCTGGAAGCAATCAATCAAGGTATCGACAAAATTCGTATCAATCCCGGCAATATTGGCTCACAAGAAAAAATAGAATCGGTCGTAAATGCCTGCAAAAAGAAAAATATTCCCATTCGCATCGGAATAAATGCAGGCTCCCTTGAACAAGACCTTCTGAATAAATATGGCGCTACACCCAAAGCGGCGGTTGAATCGGCAATGAGACATATTCGAATTTTGGAAAAACTGAAATTCCAGGATATTTTAATTTCTATTAAATTCAGTAATGTTCCTCAAATGATTGAGGCTTATCAAATGCTAGCCAAAAAAGTTGATTACCCTCTACATCTTGGCGTAACAGAGGCCGGAACAATTTTTAACGGATCTATAAAGAGCGCTATCGGCATTGGAATTTTACTAAATCAAGGCATCGGCGCAACTTTCCGAGTTTCCCTCACTGCAAACCCACTGGAAGAAATGAAAACCTGCTGGGCAATTCTTGGGTCTCTCGGTTTTCGCCACCGCGGACCGGAAATGATTTCCTGCCCAACTTGTGGAAGAACAGAAATTGACTTGATCGGTTTGGCAAACAAGGTTGAAAAGGCGCTGAAAAAAATAAAAACGCCGATCAAGGTGGCGGTAATGGGTTGCGTGGTTAATGGTCCAGGAGAAGCGCGCGAGGCTGACATCGGCGTGGCTGGCGGCAAAGGAATGGGGGCTATTTTTGCCAAAGGAAAAGTCATCAAAAGCGTCAAAGAAAAAGACATTCTCCCTGCTCTTTTGGAAGAAATCAAGAAACTTGAAAAAGGGGAAATTTAGAGAAACAAAAAAACAAGGAAATAATTCCTTGTTTTTTTGTTGCAAAATCCCCTTAATCCCCCTCCTTCATTCCCACCCCAGCGTTGGTATTGGGGTCGATCCATTTGAGGGGAAGTTGAATGTAGAAACGCGAACCTTTTCCGACGCCATCCGACTCAGCCCAAACTTTTCCACCGTGGGCTTCGATGATATTTTTTGCCACAAACAACCCAAGTCCGGTTCCAGTAGCATTGAGTCTTGAAATATTCTTGCCACGCGAAAATTTTTTAAAAAGATGGGATATCTCTTCCTTCTGAATTCCGATTCCGGTATCGGAAACAATAATTTTCACCGAGTCTGAATCGCTTTCAAATTCCACCTCTACTCCACCTTTTTCGGTATACTTGATCGCATTATCGATAAGATTGGAAATGACTTCGCGCACCTTATTGCCATCAACGTGAAAAACAGGCAAAGGACTTTTCGGGATATTGACTTTCAAATATAATCCCTCATCTTCGGCTTTGAGCGCCAAGCTGTCGCACGATTGACTAACCAAATCATCCAAGTGCACATCCACCAAATCATATCTCATTCTCCCGGATTCAATTCGCGAAGCATTAAGCAAATCTTCCACCAGCAAAATCAATCGCTCATTGGCGCCATAGGCTTTTTGCAAGGCGTTTTTGACAGAATTATCCACTTGTCCATATGAACCTTCGACAACCAAAGACAGGTACCCCTTGATTGCGGTGAGCGGAGTGCGCAATTGATGAGAAGCAATGGAGATAAACTCAGATTTGGCTTTGTCCAATTTTTTCAACTGAATATTCGCTTCCACCAACTGCTGACTCAAAACCTCCAATTCTTCTTTTTGCTGAACATCCATTTTTACCGATTTGGTCAAAATATATCCAAACCCCAGCGCTAAAATCAAAGTAATTCCGACTAGGATAAAGTTTACCAATGAATCAACAAAGAAATATTCCGAAGCAATAATTGCCACTAAAGCAGTAACCAAAGCTTGCGCCCCAAAAATATTAATATTAAAAGCCCTATAATGAACAATGAGATATCCCAAAATACCCATAAAAACAGGGACTCCGAACAACCCATATTGAGTTATTTCCCAATTAGTGGTAACATTTCCAACTATATTTGCCCACGAAAAAGAAATAAGAAAAAACACGACTCCCAAAGAAAATATCGCGATATGCTTTCTTGTCATTTCTTCATGAGGGAATACTAAATTTTTTACAAGAGCATAGACAATAAAAACAGCTAATAATATTTCCAGAGAATAATTATACTTCATTAATTCCCCTTGTATTGATTCGCATACCGACAGATCAAAATATTTCAAATTATGCGTCGTCGCAAGAAAAAGTAAGACCGGCAAAAAAAGGATAACCACAACGAGCTTAAATCGATAATTGGTTTTTTCTTTTAGATAATGAATAACAAAATACAAAAGAGTCAGATATATCAGAGGCTCGACCAGATTCATTAATCCCCACGAAAGCATTATAATTCTACTGTCAATATTGACCCATGTAATAACATCAAAAAGTGACCACAGAGAAAACAAGATTGATACAATAAAAATCAAAAAAGCACTTAAGGAAGATGTATTTTTTAAAAAAACATAACACCCTATGACTAAGGCCGCTATTATTCCAGGAAAATGTGAATAATACAATAACTGAGGAGCTATATCAGAAAAAAGAAACAAAAATGGAGCTGCGGCATCTTGACAAAACATTTTTTTATTTTTATATTATTTTATTTTTTACTGCTCTATAATTATAC
Organism: uncultured Bdellovibrionales bacterium; assembly: GCA_964600645.1. GTDB lineage: Bacteria > Patescibacteriota > Minisyncoccia > Moranbacterales > UBA9337 > UBA12151. The sequence goes on from CAZRJL010000001.1 coordinate 40,267, forward strand.
CACAATTTGGGCTTATACAATCCATCCCCACCTTTTCAGTTTTTCACTGTCTTCCCGCTCAAATTTAACCCCAATATCATTTCTGTAAAACTTTTTCGGAATTATAATTTTTTTAATTATTTTATGAATATTTTCCCTAGCCATCTTAACTGTTTTTCCCACACATACAACATTCAAAACAAATCCCGAATCACCAGCTATCCTAAAAACACCTTCACCATCTCTAAAAACTTCATCAAAATGAATACCCGCACTTTCATCTTCGGTTAATTCAGAAGAAAAATAAATTGTCTTATCCCTGAATGAATATTTTTCATTATCAATTTTATATGGAAAAGGAGGAACGGCAATTAAAACAGTCATAGCAAATCCTTCTTTATATTTTAGACGATACTTTTTTCCATCCGCCACTGCTTTCAAAAATTCACCCCAACTGGATATGTGCAAAGACTCTTGCGCATGAATAGCTGGCCAACCAAACCTTGTTGTTAATTCTAATGGAAAAACTTTTCCTTCATTAACAATGCAATTTATATCAATATCGCCGCGAAAATCTATTTCCTGCAAATATGGTTTTAATTTTGCCAATGTAGCTTGAAATAATTTATTATCTTCATTCTTTTCATACCACATTAATGTTCCCATCTCATCGGTTTTCGGGCCTATGCCCCCTGCAAATAAATCTTTATGCTCGATATTAATTTCGATCGGACCAACCCAATCATTTCCATTGAAGTATCTGGCTACTCCAATTTCAATGCCATATATTCTTTTTTGTAAATCCACCGGAATACACTTTTCCTTATTTTTTAAATATGACTCAAGCACATCAATAACATCCCTTCCGTCTTCAAACTCTCCAACATAATTGCAGGTCTTATCTTGATGCCCATTTTGTTTCACTACCCAAGGCCCCTTATTATTTTTCACAAATGCAATCGCTCCCTCCAATGAATCAAAACTTTCTGTCGGAACGATATCAATTCCACAAGCAGAGAATATTTTTTGTCCGTATTGACGATCGTGCTCAAGATTATCTCCTAATTCGCAGCCTCCAACAACCGAATATCCCTTTCTTCTCAGATCATCTTGAATTTTTCCATATCCAGTACTATCAAAAACAATCAGCCCTTCTTTTCCAGCCCATTCAATATCGTCTTCCCAGTTATCCGTTTTTTCAACCATTCCATCAAAACATTTTTTCAGGTCATAATCTTTGATAAAAAGCTTTACATTATTGCCTTCATTTTTCAACCTATACGCCAAATCCCCACCCGACAAATCTCTCGAAACAAAAAGTATATTCATAAAAAAATTAATTCTGTATATCCGGATAAAAACCGAAAAAATAAGCTGTTTATATATTATTCAAAAACATCATAATTCCATCATACCCCAATGAATACGCTCCTGTCCAGAATATCGCCTGAAAAGACGTCATAAAAAAAATAACCAACCCTTTCCTAAAAATAGTACTGAGTTCATTTTTAAAATATTCTACCATTCTTTCTGGGCCATCCCAAATAGATGCTTTCATTGCAAAAACAAAAAAAGAAACGGCTCCAGCCATTTTTGATTTGGAAAAAATTTGCCCGATAGATCTTCGATATTCTTGTCCTAACGTCAAATCTTTTCCGGATTTGTAGCAAATAAAAAGCAGCGAAACAGCTGAAACAAAATCAAAAAACCACATCGCGAAAAATGTTTCCAAAAAACTCGAACCTATCTGCTTGAAAATTACTACCAAAAGAACACTAAGTCCCATCAAACCATAGTCAAGAATCGAATAAACAGCCCAACGAATTGCGATTGATTTTGTCCGTAAAAGTTTTTCCCGCAATGTTTCTTCGCCCAATATCAATCCGCTTCCAAGTATTATGATAGTCACCACCCCTAAAATTTTCGCAATATATCCCTCCATTCAATTCTTTTTTAATTTCAAATCAATCTCTATACACTCAAAATTTCTTCAATTTCATTATACCACAAGTCACACCAAGCCCAAGGGTTTGCAAAAATATATACGTCATAACTTTAAAAGCAAATGTGAATTATATTTATTTAATATTTTTTGCATATCGTTTTAACGCCCCTTCAATCAACTTATCCAAAAACTCAGAAAAATTCATACCAGCCGCTTTAGCGGCTTGTGGCGCAAGACTTGTAGCAGTCATGCCGGGAATAGTGTTAATTTCAAGAAAATATAATTTATTATCACTTTTGCTCCAAATGAAATCCGCTCGCGCCAAATCCAGACATCCTATGGCTTTGAAAGCCTTGAGAGTATAGCGCTGAACTTTCTTTCTCACCTCTTCCGGAATATCCGCCGGACAAACTTCTTCTGACCCACCAGTTTCATATTTCGCCCGATAATCAAACCATCTTGAAACTCTGGGAATAATTTCAATAACCGGGAGGACTTTGGGTGATTTATCTCCCATCACTGACACCGTCAATTCTCGTCCTTTTATAAATTGTTCTAAAAGAACTTCGTCGCCATATTCAAGAGCTTTTTCGATGCCCAAAATCAATTCTTCTTTGGAATTAGCCAGGCTCGTTCCAACGGATGAACCAAGCTCTGTTGGTTTTATCACAATCGGAAAACTTAATTTGTTCACAATTTTTTCCGCATTATACTTTTTATTGCGCAAAATTACAACGTCTTTGGCAATCTTGAGCCCGACTGATTTAACAATAATTTTCGTCTTTCTCTTGTTCATCGCTAGGGAGCTGGCCAAAACTCCGGAGAAAACATACGGCAAACCCAAGATTTCAAAAACACCCTGCATCTTCCCATCTTCTCCGAAAGTACCGTGCATAATCGGCAAAACTAAATCAACCACTGGGAATTTTTCCGGAAATTTATTTTCCCTTTTCGCATCAACTTCCTTTTTCACACCACCTTGTTCTCCAGCCTTTTTCAAGTTTTCTTCCAAATATTTTTGTCCGTCCTCCCCAACCAGCCAATAACCCGATTTGGTAATTGCAATGAGAATTATTTCATATTTATCTTTGTCCAGAGCTTGCATTACCTGACTGGCTGATTTTAGAGAAACCTCATGCTCTCCCGATTGTCCGCCAAAAACAAGGGCGATTCTTTTTTTATTAATATTATCCATCACTATAAGTATTAATGTTTTTTATGGCTACTAATTCGTATAAATATTATCTTTTCATAATACGATCTTTTTCAATCATAATAATTTATGCGGATTTTTTCTTTGTTGATAGTGATGTAGGTTGAGGGGGATGTCTGTCCAGCAGCCGCAGTTATAATAACTCACACTGCCACTTTTTCTTTTCATTGCCTTGTGCGTGTGCCCGCAGAAAACATAATCCGCCCGCAAAAACTTTGCATACAAAATCGCCCGGCTTGCCACTTTTTCCGAAAGACGCAGCCATCCCTTGCTTTTTCTCTTGACGCAACGGCTGATTCTTTTGTCTGCAAAATCCACAACTTGAATAAAATTATAGACCCAAGTCGCCAAAACACTGATAACCGCATTATCTACCAAAAAATTATCGAATTGATGCCCGTGAATCGCCAAATATTTTTTTCCGCCATATTTCCATTGGTAAGATTTGCGCACCCTTATGCCGGTCAGAATTCCAAACACTTTTGTCAGACCGCTATCGTGATTTCCTTCCACCCAAATCACCTTTTTCTTCTTGGAAATATCATTTATTGCAGATAAAAATTTCCAATCGTTTTCCTTGAGATGGTTGAAATTAAGATCATCAAAAACATCTCCCAAAAGAATCAACTTTTCAAAAGCGAAATTTTTCAAAAGCTCAGCCGCTTCTTGAGAGCGGCTTACTTTGGATCCCAAATGAAAATCGGGGAGAATTAATGTGTGAGTTTTATTTTCCATAAATCTTTACAGTGGAGTTATTTCTGTCGGCATAGCTTGATTGACGATTTCCTCCGGCATATTTTCCTCCGCGGCGCTATCTGAATTCTCTTCTTGACTTTTCATCACGCCGGATTCTTCTTCCTCAATTTCCCCTGAAATTTCCTCCTCTTCCGCGCAGCCATCTTCTTCCAAGCATTCATCGTTTTCTTCGATTGGATTTTGAGCGGCAAAAATCACGGGATCATTGCAACTTGTCGCGTAATAGTTTTCCATATTCTCCTCGGTGCAAAATTCTTCTTCGCAATCTTTCTCACCTTCCACGCACAAAAACGGCAAGCAATTTTCGTCTTCTTCCGGATTGCAAAGCGGAACATTGCCGGCATTTCTACGAGCAATCTTGAAATACCAAACATCTTCCTCGGGTTTTCCGGTACACATCTCGCCTTCTTCAAAAGATTGCAGATCGCATTCCCAAACAAAACATTCTTGGGCATACGGATCACAATCAACTTGCGCTTCGACAATATAATCTTTCGCAATCATCATCCTCCAATATGTCGCCCCAACAGAAATAAAAATCAACGCAACAAAAACCGCCAATAATATCTTCGATTTTTTATCCATTTTTTTGTTTTAAAAGATTACTCTTAATTTTTATTTTATTATAAACCTTTTTATTTTTCCCCTCGATTTTTATTGATAAGATGGCGGATTTCACTCAAATTTACATTTGGTTTTTTTCTGAGATTTTTGAATTTTTTTGGCGCGACATTTTGCAACTGTGAAAGCTTCACAGGAGCTCCGGAAGGAGCATATATCGACGGTTCAATTTTATTTTGAAGCGGTTGAACTTCTTCTGGTTCTTTTTTTGGAGTAACCTTTTCCGCCTCCTGCTGTTTGGATTTTGCTATCGTTCGCTGGTAATCTTTGAGGCAATCTTTACAAAAAGTCGGCCTTTTTCCGTCCGGTTTGAAAGGAACTTTCACATTCGTTTCACACGTAGCGCATTTGGCATCATACAAAACACGCTCAACATTACCATCTTCAACATTTTGAGATTCAATTCTTTTTTCCGGAATCAAAACTTTATCCTGCGCGCGAGGTTGAGAGTGAACTTGTGTCGCCTGAGGTCGCAATTGCGGTTGCGGTTGCGACTGCGGTTGTTGCCGTCGCGAAGAAGCTTGTGGTCGAACAGATGGTTTTTCATCAGACGCATTGTCTTTCTGATAACTTTTTTGCGAACTATGATTGTCGCCTTGATATGTATCATCATCTCCTCCATCAAAACTCACGCCACTATTAATAACCATTCCGCTCCAGCGCGCAATTCTTTCTTCAACTTCCTTTTTATTACTTCCGTACCTTTCTCTTGAATTGCGAATAATCTTTTCGAAATTCTTTTCCGTTTCTGAAATTTCCACTGGTGGTAATGTCGTCGCTGAAAAAGCGTCTCCTGCTACTCCATCAATCATCAAT
>CAZRJL010000002.1:0-45187 GCA_964600645.1 uncultured Bdellovibrionales bacterium
AGATGAGTCAGAAATAATAACTACTCTGTTATTTTCGTCTTTACTAATTTGAAGAGCGGTTGCAATTATTACCCTCTCTTCAACAGGAGCATCAGTAAGTAATACAACTTTTTCTCGAATATCCCCATCTATTTTTACGGTAGCAACGGATCTCGATTCAAACTCTTCTGAATTCTTAAGCGTAGATCCATCAGCACTAGTAATTGACAGTACTAAAATACCACATTCTCCTGATGTAATACTGTCATTGGCAGTATTTTTAGGATCGACACAAATTCCGGTAACTGTTTCAGCTTCAGATCTGCTAGTTAAATTATCGCCTAAAATCACATCTGTATTATTCTCATACGGCGTATAAGTATTATCAAATATATATACAAGATTCATATTGATTATTGAAATTAAAAATTAGAAAAACCTTAAGATTTTATTTTTATTTTACCATAAAAACTCACAAAAATCAAGTTTTTTATTTTAGTTTAGCTATTTTTTTAAGCTTGTTGCCTGCAGATGAAGTGGTTACATATCTAATATTTCTTAATGCCTTATCGATTGCATTCTTAGCGGCATCTGGAATAAATGAGTATCCTTCAGAAGAAATCATTTTTATGAAATTGTCTCTCTTTATGTCATAACTAACTTTATTGGATTCCTGATTTAAAGAAAGCTGAGATTCAGTCATGGAAAGCTCCACTAAGGTCTTATGAATATAGCTCGACTTCTGCCTAAGTTGAGTGTTGATATTTATTTGATGCAAATAATTATCGATTATGGAACATTGGATGTAAAAATTATTTACAAGATCTAATTCATCTCTATCGAAATCTTCAATAAACAAATAATTATATTTATTCCAACTATTAGAAGATAACAACTTAATATCAAACTGATTTAAGACTATATTGCCTCCTTTTATTTGATCAATAATTTTTTCTGCATTCCTAATTTCCATCAAAAGGATGCTAGCACTATCTCTCTTTTTGTCATCTTTTTGTTTTATGTATAAGTATATAGCAGAAGAGCCCACTAAGAATGTAACGTAAGCAATAATATAGTTAGACTCTAACTCATGAAAAAACATTAAAGCTAGCGTAACAGGAATAATAACAACTGCAGTAATAATAAATAAGGGATTGTAAGATTTATCTATTTTCATATTTTTATCATTTTCACCCCTGCCCAACCGCTCTCCACACAATTTGCTCTTGCGGAATATTTATCATTCCTTGTGGAGTTTGTTGCGGGACGTTTTGTTGGACTTTTTTTAATTTTCTATTATTTTAAATTATTTCTTATTTTTCAACAACTTTTTCTTCTCGCTTTTCAATTCTTTAATATGTCTTTCCGGCTGCAAATTTTCAGGCAGGGTTCCGCCAATATCTTTTATTGTTTGCCGGACTTTTCTGCCAACTTCAAAATGAGTTGCGTTGGCGGAATTTTCCCCACTGATATTTTCCTTATTGATTTTATCATCCGTTTGAGTGATGCGAAATAAATTAGCGGCAAGCTCCGTCGATCCTGCTCTGTCTAAAATATCATCTTTGCCAATCCCTTTTATCTTCTTAATTTCATCGGCAGTCAATTTATATAATCCCAAATAACCAAAATTGTTAAATCTTCCAAAATTACTCACGCCGGCTTTTTTGGCAGTGTCGAAAAGTTTTTTATTATGAATCTTGACCTCGCCTCTTATGAATAATCTTTTTTGATCTTGACTAAGTTGCTGAAAAATTTCCTGCTTTCTGGTTTGCACCGCAAAATATGTTTGCGCCATAGCGATCTCTGTTTTTCGCGGATCTCCGTTTTGAGCAATAAGATAACAAGCATAACGAGAAAGACGATAATCTTCAATTTTTCTAAAAGCTTCTTTTCTTGTTCCCTTGGCGATTTTTATCATTTTGTCGGCGCCGACAAAATGATCGCTGACTTCTTGAGTACTCACATTGCAAGCATCTTTTGCTCTTCGAATAACTCCCTCAAATTTTCTCCATTCTTTGTATCCCAAAAGAGGCATCAGCTCGCGCGCTTCCCAATATTCAGTCCCGTTTTCATCAATTTTTTTAATACTTTCAAAATCCTTATTGAGCGAATTGATTGCAATTTCTTTTGTTTTTCTCATAAGTATTTATTTTTAGTGTTATTTATGATGATATTATAACACTAAATATTTTTACGTCAACTATTTTTACTTCCACCCTTGCCCAACCGCTCTCCAAACAATCTGCTCCTGCGGAATATTAATCATCCCTCCGGGAGTTTGTTGCGGGACGTTTTGCTGGACTTTTTTAAATTCCATATTTATTTCAAATTTGTTTGAAACCTGCGCGCTTTCAACATAGGCGATTTTATAAGTTTGATTTTGCCCTTTGGCAAATTCCGTTTCAGGATTCCAGATACTGCGCATATCCATTTCCAAATTATATGCTTCATAAATTTCCGTCATCAAATCGGAAAGTTCTTGGTCGGCAAAAACAACAGGCCTGATTCCCAAGTCTTCTTTGGCTTCTTTTCTACCGATGTAATATTGATGGGAATACAACTTTTCCGTCAGAAATTCAATTATTTTTTCAATCTCATCTTCTTTCATCGGCTGTTTATGGCTTTTCAATAATCGTTTGGCAAGAATCTTAATCAAATTATGGGTGCGATTCACATTGCCCAGCGCCAAGGGATGTATGGATGGATTAGCTTCCACAAATTTGTTGAAAATTTTTGTGAGCTCTTCATCGCTTTTGATGCCGAATTTATTTTTCGCCAAGTCAAAATAACTCATCACTTCTTCCACGGAAATCGGAATTCGATTTTGCGGATTTTTCGGATCGACCGGATTGAAAACATTGGCGGTTGACGGATCAATTGGCGAAAGTTCACTCATATCGCTCATCACAATTTCATCAGCTCCCAATGAAATCATCGTTGCCGCGCTGTGAGCTTTGTAGGGAATAATCACTGAAAAGTGGTTGCAATATTCGCGAATCATCGAAACTAAACGCCATGGCACCATTGTATCCCCGCCGGCGCTATACAAAATCAGATCGATTTTTTCCTGCTTGCCAATTTTTCGCAGTTGCGAACTGATAATCGGAATAATATCCATCGCCACCCGCGCGTTGACTGGTCCCTGCCGATCGCTGGTCGCATACGCGATTACTTTTGAGCTTCTTTTTTCTTGGATTTTTTTGATAATTTCTTGCGTATTCATAAATTTTTTTCTTTTTAGTTTTTAAAAAGTGATACAACATCTTTATTGTATCACTTTCTCAAATTCCCGCAACTGTGAATAAACTTCGGCATTTTCTGCTACGTAACGTACTACGCAACAATCAGCTGTTATTTTTTCTTCTTCGAAGCAGAACTCCTACGGTTTTAAGAATTATTTGGACATCCAGCGCTAATGACCAATTTTCTATGTAAAAAAGATCGAGTTTGTATTCATCTTCAAAATCCAAATCGGATCGACCTGAAACCTGCGCCATTCCGGTAATTCCGGGCTTAATTGTGAGTAATCTGCGATGATATTCCATATATTTTTCCACTTCCCGCTTCTGATGCGGACGCGGTCCGACCAAACTCATTGAACCAAAAAGGACATTAAAAAATTGCGGAAATTCATCAATGGAATATTTTTCAATAAAATTACCGACTTTTGTTTTACGCGGATCGTTTTTGATTTTATATAAAGGTCCTTGACGCACGCTTTTTTCAGCAATCAATCGTCTTTCAAATTCAAGCGCTTTTTCAAAATCAGGATTGTCTTTTGAAATATTATACTCCCATTTCATATAACGGAATTTGTAAGCGAAAAATTTTTTTCCTTCAGCTCCGATTCTTTCATTTTTGTATATTACCGGCCCCTTTCTGTCTTCCAATTTTATCAAAATCGCTACAAGCAACATAATCGGGGAAGTGAAAATAATCAAAATAAGCGAAAAAACAATATCGAAAATTCGCTTGGCGATTCTTCCCCATCCATCCAATGGGGTATGCAAAACTTCAATAATCGGTTCGCCGCCCAGCACGCTTATTTTATATTTTGAAGTTTGCAAAGTTGTTGGAATAAACTTATATGAAATATTATTGATAGCGCAAAAATCAATCAGTTTTTCAAGTTCGTCATCCGGAATAGACGATGAACACAAAATTATCTCGTCAATCCCTCGCTCTTTCTTTATTTGCTTAATCACTTTTAATTGCGCGGTATTGATGATATCCACGATACGATATCCCAAATTGCGATTTCGCTTTATCATTCGAGAAACTTCATCCACCTTTCCATTGTGTCCGATCAAAAGCACGCGATGAATTCCGATTCCCCGACTTTTCAAAAGCCACAACTGAATTTTGTGCAAAATATATCTGGCCGCGACAACATAAAAAACAGCAATAAACCACGCCGCCAAAATTATAAAACGGGAAGAAAACCATTCTCTTTTGAGAAATATCGCAATAATTATAATCACCAAACCGATTGAAGTAGCGGTAAAAACCTTCAGAGTTTCTTTCCAAAATTTTCGCGTCGCCCGAATATCATACAGCCCCTCCAAAGCATATATAAGCAAAAAGAAAGGAGCGGAAATAAAAACAAGATTAATGTATTCTTCAAAATGAACATTATGAAATTCAAGTGGTTGCAGACTGAAAAACTTCGTCACTTCGGAATTTTCACGAATAAAAAACGCGCTGACAGCGCCTAAAACTATCATCGCAAAATCCGCGGGAACTTGAATAGCGCTAAAAAATAATTCTGATCGTTTCATATTATTTCTATTATACACCACAAATACTTTCAGTAAAAATTCAAATTTATATCAAGACAAATCTATAAGCCGGATTCTGTACTCCGACGCGAGGTCGGAGCGGCAATCATTTATCTAGCTCCGACGTTACCGTCAGAGTCAAGCGGCACCCTCCGACGAAAAGTCGAAGTACGGCCTTGCATTCAGGTAAGGATTTAGCCGTTTCACCCCTCGACTTTGCTCAGGGCAAGCCCTAAACTTATATCGAAGATTATTCCATAAAAATGGAATTTGAAATTTTTTCAAATTTCAACGTCGCTGCTCGCACCTCTCTCCGACGCAAGGTCGGAGTGACGGGCGTTACCTCCGACGATCTTTCAATGTCGGAGCTCCGCACCCTTTCAGGCGTCGGAGCCGCTACCCTGCTATCCAGTCGCTCGAGAGCGACAGGAGAATGTCCGGACTTTCCTCCCTCCGCAAAAGCGGACGGCGATTGCCCAATTTGCCTTGATATAAAGCCAAATTTTCAATGTTCTATCTACTAATACTTCCAAACAATGATAATATTTTTTGTCTGTTTTGTCAACAAAAAACCCCACCGGAAAATCACCGGCAAGGTTGAGTGGAACGAGAAAAGAAATTACTTTGAAAATTTTGATTTTATCCAAAAATACAAACTTTTCTCTGAAAAAATAAGGTACGCAAATATGGGGATATTGGAAAACGACCCTGCCAAAATTCTTGTCTGCTCTGGAAAATAATCCAACAAAAAAAATAATCCACACACCATAGAGCACTCCATATCCCAAAAGCCACCCCGATAAAATCAATAGCATAAACAAACAACAATTCATTCGAAGAACTAATTGAGTCTTTTTTCATGTCGATATCCTCTTGAAGTTTTTTAAAAAAACTATTTTCTAATTTCCACTGATAATTCTTTTTCCAAATTAACAAATATTCTTTCCGTTAGGTCATCAATCTCCTTACCGGTCAATGTTGGCATCGGAGGCTCAACCTCCATAAAATATCATTAATTAAGTTAATTTGGTATTACCTCAATAAAGCTTCTAGTTCCTTTTCGGTTTTTGCACGGATCTTCGCCTGTATCTCATTAATTTCCTCATTGGTCAAGGTTCTTTCAGACGAACGATAAACGATACGGAAAGTGTAGCTTTTTTTGTTTTTACCGAACTTTTCATCATTTTCATATTCATCCAAAAGTTTCACTTCCTCAATCAGATTATCCGCATAGTCTCGAACGATTTCATAATAATTATTAAGATTTATATCTTTATCAATGATAAACGAGATGTCCCTAGTAGTTGCAGGAAATTTGCTGACCTCGGTAAACTTGCTATTAATATCATTGAATTGGCTTGTAATCCGCTCATCATTCGACCAAAGAATCCTAATATCCGGAATTCCCATTTTTATCATAGCCAGTCTCTCTCCAAAACCAAAAGCCCAGCCATTATACACTTCTGGATCTAGACCAAAGTTTTTCAAAACAATCGGATTAACCAGCCCTGCGCCATTAACCTCCATCCAATCTCCATTGAATTTAATATCCATTTCCAGGCTCTCTACCGTATAAGGAAAAGTGTCTTCTATAAATTTATATTCAATATCTGATCCAAAAATTCCTTTAGCTAAATCAATCTGAACATCTTTTAAATCCTGCTGTGTGATATTTTTTTTATCTTTCTTGCAAATAAAAAGTCCATCAATTTGATGAAAAGCGGGAAAATGATGCCTGTCTATTTCATCTTTTCTATAAACAATTCCCGGAGCCAGAGCTTTAATCTCGCCATCTTCTTCTAATTTTTTTAAAACATTCTTATCTTTCAAATAAAAAGACCAAAAAGCTGTCATCTGCGTGCGCAAAATATGCATATCATCCAAATAATAAGTGTCGTTTTCTCGCCGGCTTGGATGATCTTTCGGGGTATTCAAAAGATCAAAACATTGCTCGACGGTTATAATTTTTGGAAATTCAACTATATCAAAACCATCAAACCTAGGTAAGTTGGTTATTTGATCAAATAAAATTTTCACCGGCGAATTTTCTTTTTTTGTAAGATCAGGCAAAGCCAAGAGCCTTTTTATGCGCTCAGCTTTCACATCACTCCTTTTGCCCAGCTCATCTAGCAATCTTTTTTCGTTTTCATCCTTCTCAATAATAATCTTTCTCATAGTTTTTTCAATTATTTATACAAACTGACATATTTTGCAAATTCCATTCCAACTTCGGCTTCTTTATCTAGAATAAAAATTCCGGAGTGATCATTTCCCAAACCTAACTCATCCTTGGCACACAACATCCCGAAAGATTTCACGCCACGAATTTCAGCTTCCTTGATTTCAAACCCTTCTGGCAATTTTGTCCCGATCGTCGCCACTGGGACTTTTTGTCCAACTTCAATATTTTTTGCACCACACACGATTTGTAAAATTTCTCCACCAACATCTGTTTTTGTAATTTGCAATCTATCAGCATTCGGATGTTTTTGAATTTCTAAAATTCTTCCCACCACGACATTTTCAAAACCAATCGCCGGTTTTTCAGCTTCTTTTTTAGCCAGTTTTTCACTAGACAATATCTTTTTAAGCCAATCAAATAAAAATTTCATCATACATTATTTCAAAAATTACAAATTTACCATATTTTCCAATTCTACATTCAGAAAACTATTTTTACAAAGTCTTTTTTCCCGACTTTGATTATTTTTCCGTCGAAAGAATTATCTAAAATTATATTCAGGTCTGTTATTTTTCCTCCTTCAATCGAAACTCCGCCTTGCTCGATTTTTCGACGGGCGTCTCCCTTGCTGTTTGCCACTTTCGCCAAAACCAAAAAATCAACAATCTTAATTTTACTTTCAATTTTTATTTCTCTAACTTCATCCGGAACTTCTTTTTTGGAAAAAGTGTTTATGAAATATCCTGTCGCCGCATCAGCTTTTTCTTCCCCGTGATAAATTTTCACAATCTCATGCGCCAAGCGCAACTTCGCGTCCCGCGGATTCGGCAATTTCATCAATTCTTCAATTTTTTCCAAAGAAATTCGAGTGCAACCCAAAAGGAGAGGCTTAATCATTCCATCCGGCTGAGACATTACCGCTCCGAACAAATCATTGAAATCCAAATCAAGAAAAATTCCGGTTCCGTTGGATTTTGACATTAACATTCCAGTCTTTTCATCCTGGATGAGTTTTGCCGCAATCACAAACTTATTTTTACCTTTTAATTTTTGCATCAAAGTTCTTCCCGCCAACGCATTGAAAATTTGATCCGTTCCACAAAGTTCCACATCCACATCCATCACCACGCTGTCATAACCTTGCATCAAAGGATACAAAAACTCATGCAAATGAATCGGCCTTCCTTCTTTCATTCTGTTTTCAAACATATCCCGCTCAAGCATTTGCTGGACAGTAAAATTACTTGCTAAATCAATCACCTGCTCGAAATTGAGTTTTCCCAGCCACTCGGAATTGTATTTTACTTTGACCGGATTTTCTTTATCATCAAAAGACAAAATATTTTTTGTTTGATTTAACCATTCTTTGAAATTACTCTCCACATCCTCCCGTGTCTGCCGCACCCTAGCCGCGCCCTTATCCGTCGGATCTCCAATCATTCCAGTAAAATCCCCGATCAGAAAAATCACCTCATGCCCGAGTTTTCGAAAATCTTCCAAAATCATCAGATTTTGCGCGTGTCCCAAATGAAGCGCTTTGGCAGTCGGATCGGCACCCATATAAAACCTTAGTTTTTCCCCGCAAAGCAATCTCTCTCGAAATTCCTTTTTAGTCGGCAAAAACTCAGCAAAAATCCCCCGCTCCAAAATTTCATCCACTTTGTCTGCCATAGATTTATCGACGGCAGATTTTTTTTCTAGTTCTTTTTTATTCATATAATTAAAGTTTATCTGAATAATAGCTAGCGGTCAATGTTCACTTGATGCATTTGTCCGCTTTGTATCCTCTCGCCTGCGCTTCCGCTTTATCCTTGAAGCAAACAATATTTTCCGGTTTGATTCTTTTGGCATAACTGCAAGTCGGCACATGATATTTGTCGGAATTTTTACTCCCCACGAAAACGCATTCTGCCGGATTTTTTTGATTAATATTTTCCGGTAAGGTATTGTTTCCTGTTTTCTCCTCCATATTTGTTGTTTTATCAACAGCATTGCTCTCTGTTTGATTTGATGCAACCGCAACCGCCGGCACCTCGACAATCATCGGCTCTTGTTGCCACTTTTGACCCTGCAAAATACCCACCTCGAATGAAATAACAGCCACCAAAATCATTCCCAAAAACACCACGATTTTTGCTTCATATTTCCAAAAAACCTCCTTTGCCCGCCTTCTCCAATTTTTTTCTTTTTTCACACTAGTTATTGACAATTTTTATATTCTTGATATACTTGGTTTTGCAACTAATTATATCATAAATTTTTTAATTTTGCTTCTTCATTTTGCATTTTGCATTTTGATTTTTGCACTTAAATAAATATGGCACATCGTAAAGCTGGTGGATCTACCCAACTGGGACGCGATTCGATTTCCAAGCGCCTGGGAGTAAAACTTTTCGGAAGTCAAAAAGTAAAATCCGGAAACATTATTGTCCGCCAAAGAGGAACGAAATTCCATCCCGGAAAAAATGTTAAACGGGCGGAAGATGACACACTCTTTGCTCTCAAAAACGGAATTATAGAATTCACCAAAAAGAAAATGCGAAACTTCACCGGAAAACTGGAAAAAAGACGCTTTGTAAATATCAGAGAAGAAAAGGAGACTGCTAAAAAATAATTCAGCCATTCAAATAAAAAAACCTCAGAAAAAAATATATATTCCGAGGTTTTTTATTTTTTACCAACCGCTAAGTCAATTCAAACTGATCAAAACAAGACAGACAATGATATACAAAAAAAATTATTTGACTTCCAAAATCTCATATTTAACTTTTCCTCCCGGGGTTTCCACGACAACATTATTTCCCTTGCATTTTCCCATAAAAGCTTTCCCCATCGGTGATTCATTGGAAATTTTCATATTCGCCGGATCGGTTTCATTAGAACCGACAATTTGAAATTCCATCTCGCTTCCATTAAATTTTACTTTTACAAATGAACCGATCTCGACGCAATCGGAACATCCACTATGCTCCACCACCTCGGAGTTCTTAATCATAACTTCAAGTTGCGCAATGCGTGTTTCATTTTCAGCTTGCTGTCTCTTGGCTTCGCTATATTCAGCGTTCTCGCTCAAATCGCCCTGCTCTTTCGCTTCTTTGATTGCCTGCGCTATTTCTTGACGCACCTTCGTTTTGCGTTCCTCAAATTCATTCTGAAGTTTCTTAAGTCCGTCTTTTGTGATTAGTCTTGTCATTTTTTTATTTTAGTAATTAAATTATCAATAAAAAAGTACTGCCGACAAGCAGTAGTTTGAGTTAAATTTTATAAAAACTTAATGCAATAATATCAGAGTATTTCCGCTTGTCAAGCAATCCTACTATTTCCTTATTCCCATTTTTCCAAACTTTCCCCCTATCTTCTTTTTTATTTTCTCCAAGTCCACTTTTTTTCCTTGCGTCTTTTCTTTTATCCGCAAATCAAGAACTTTGAAATCTCGAAATTCTTGCAAAAAATAAGCGCGCGCGCCACCAATCCATTCGGCAATTTTATCAAAATCTTTTTCGTCGTGGAATCCCGGTACTACTGTGGTACGAAATTCATAGTCAATCCCGCTATTTATTATTAATTTTACGCTCAGCTTCACTCTTTCTATATCCACTCTCACTCCTACAGTTTGAGAATATTTTTCCGGCGTATTTTTGATATCCATCGCAATATAATCAACTATCTTCTTGTTTATTATATTTCGGAGCACGTCTGGTCTGGTCCCATTGGAATCCAATTTAACCAAAAATCCCATTTTTTTTATTTTTTCAATAAATTCAATAATGTCCGGCTGAATCGTCGGTTCTCCTCCGGTAACGCAAACCGCCTCAAGTTTGCCCCTCCTGTCTTCTAAAAATTTAAAAAATTCTTTTTCTGCAATACTTGATACTTGATACTTGATACTTGATACTAGTTCGGGATTGTGGCAAAACGGACAACGAAAACTACATCCGACGGTAAAAACTGTCGTCGCCAATTTACCCGGATAATCCACCATTGTAAATTTCTCAAAACCTCCGATTTGCATAGAATAATCCAATTATTAGATATTAAATCCAAAAAATGAGAAATTAAGGGCGATATTTATCATAGAAAAATAAATATCGCCCTCCTATCTTTTTAATACAATCTAGCAACAACCCTTACTGCAATCTCCGTCACAGTTGTCATCCTTTTTATCCTCCACTTCAAACGTTTTGCGATCTTCCCATTCCGCCGCTTTGCCTTTGTTCCATCGGTTAATCGGAGTGTGAAACCCGACCACGCGAGAATACACATCGCACGGCTGGTAATTTTCCATAACCGAATTTTTTTCATAACACTCGCGACACTTTATCAAATAATTATTCTCATCTTGAGTATAATTAACATACTCATCTCCCTTTTGAAGTTTTTTTCCGCAGTCATGACAAACCAATTTTTTTTCTTCCATATATTTTTGTTTTTACTTTTTAATTATATAAATTTTTATTATTTGCATTTATACTTTCTCAAACTTCACCTGCGTCAATTTGATCGCACATTTCGGGCAAGTATGATGCTCTCCGGACAAATATCCGTGCTCGGGACAAATACTGAAAGTCGGAGTAAAAGTAAAATATGGCAAGTGATACTTGGTAGCGATAGTTTTTACCAAATTCTTCACTACCTCGATATCATTTATTTTTTCTCCCAAAAATCCGTGCAACACTGTTCCGCCGGTGTACTTTGTTTGCAAATTATCTTGCAATTCCAATGCCTCGAAAATATCACTGGTATACCCGACTGGAAGCTGAGAAGAATTTGTATAATACGGTTCCGCTCCATTTTCCTTCACCGCATTGTCATTGGCAAATATTATTTTCGGATATTTCGCCTGATCCAATTTCGCCAAACGATAGGTTGTGCCTTCCGCCGGAGTAGCTTCCAAATTATACATATTATCGGTTTCCTTTTGATATTTCACCATACGCTTTCGCATATGTTCCAAAATTTTCTGCGCCAATTTATTTCCTTTTTTGGTAACAATCTTTTCTCCGATCAAATTTTCCAGTGCCTCGTTCATTCCCACCAAACCGATAGTTGAAAAATGATTCCCCCAATAACTGCCTCGCCGCTGCTTGATAGATTTCAAATAGTGTCTGGAATAAGGATAGAGCCCCGCTTCAGTCAATTTTTCAATAAAATTTCTTTTTGTTTCCAAGCTTTCTTTTGCCAAATCCATCAATCGGTCAAGTCGGTCAAAAAAATCTTCCTCGTCCTTTGCCAAATATCCGATTCTGGGCATATTGATGGTTACCACTCCAATAGAGCCCGTCATTGGATTGGCGCCAAAGAGTCCGCCTCCGCGTTTGTTGAGTTCACGATTATCCAATCTGAGTCGACAACACATACTTCGAGCATCATCCGGACTCATATCCGAATTGACGAAATTGGCAAAATAAGGCATTCCGTATTTAGCGGTCATTTCCCAAATAGGATTGAGCGCTTGATCATTCCAATCAAAGTCTTTGGTAATGTTGTAGGTCGGAATCGGAAAAGTAAACACTCGATTTTGCGCATCTCCTTCACTCATCACTTCCGCAAATGCCTTATTAATCATATTCATTTCCTTCTGAAAATCACCGTATTTTTCTTTTTGCGGTTTTCCGCCGATTATCACCGATTCATTTTTATATGTTGAAGGAACCTGCAAATCCAAGGTAATATTGGAAAACGGTGTTTGAAATCCAACGCGTGTCGGCACATTCATATTGAAAACAAACTCCTGTAATGCTTGTTTAATCTCTTTCTGATTCAACTTGTCAAAACGAATAAACGGCGCCAATAAAGTATCAAAATTGGCAAATGCTTGCGCACCATTAGCTTCTCCTTGCAAAGTATAGATAAAATTAACCATCTGCCCCAAAGCGCTGCGAAAATGCTTCGGCGGCGCACTGGAAACCTTCCCCGGCACCCCTCCAAACCCCCGCATCAAAAGGTCATGCAAATCCCATCCGCAACAATAGGCCGCCACCATTTGCAAATCATGCACATGCAAATCGCCTTTTTCGTGCGCCTGCTGAATGTCTTTTGTATACACTCTGTCCATCCAATAGCGGGAGCTCACTACGGAAGAAATAAAATTATTCATCCCTTGAAGTGAAAAACCCATATTGGAATTTTCTTTCACTCGCCAGTCCGCTTCTTTGATATAGCTATCAATTAGATCCACCGCCTCTTTGAGCGCCTCTTCCGTTTCCCTAATTTTTCGATGCTGTTCGCGATAGAGAATATATGCCTTGGCGGTTTCCTCAAAATCCAAAACCATCAAAACTTTTTCCACCATATCTTGAATTTCCTCAATTTCCGGAATACTTCCCTTTTGATGCTTTTTGGCAAGCAACTGAACCACCTTGGAAGCCACTTTTTTTGCCTCTTTTTCCGCCCCTTCTCCGGTTTCCGCGAAAGCTTTGGCAACCGCTATTGCAATTTTTCCTTCATCAAAAGGAACGATTTTTCCACTTCGCTTAATTACCTTAGTAATTAATTTTTCCTTCTTCGAAACATTTTTTATTACTCTTAATGTCGACTTCTTCTTTGCTTTTTTTGTTTTTGAGCTTTTCCCCTTTCTCGCTCCTTTCTTGTTTTGAACCATAGTTTTTGTTTTTTTTGCCCCCCGGATTAAATTATATTTTACGCTATTATTTTATTATTTATGCTCTATGTTTTAAGCCTTTCCATCTCTTTCTTGAAGCTGTCCATATTGCGAAATGACTTATATACACTGGCGAAACGCAAATAGGCGACTTCATCCACTTCTTTGAGTTTTTTCAAAATTATTCTTCCGATTTCTTTGCTGGTTATTTCATCTTTTTCCCGCGAATGAATTTCATATTCAATATCGTTCAAAATTTTCTCTAATTTTTCTTCGCTAATCGGTCTTTTTTCGATCGCCTTGGCAATCCCCGATCGAACCTTATTTTGATCATATTCTCTCTTTTGTCCGTTTTTTTTGATAACCGTAAGTCGCATAATTTCCACTTCTTCATAGGTACTGAATCGTCCATTGCATTTCTCGCACTCGCGGCGACGGCGGATAGCTTTCCTATCATTGGTATCGCGGGAATCCACAACCTTCGTTTCATTGTTATTGCAAAACGGACAAATCATAATTTTATAACTATTACACTATATGTTGTATGCCACAGGTAAATTATACCACAAGACAAAATCACTGCAAGCCTCTGATTTTAAGCCAAGAAACAAAGTTATCCACAACGTAAAATAAAAATAGGAATTTTTATCACGTTGCGGGCAAACGTAAAATCCGACGTTATGTCGGATCGCGTTGCGGGCAAACGTAAAATCCGACAACACTGGGTCACATTACATAACAAAAATAATTCGCGATTAAAACAAAAAATAACCCGCAAAATGAATATCGCGGGTTATTTGTAATTTTTAGTTATAAATTGCGGTCTTTTCTATGGCGCGACTTCTCTCCAATTATAATTACTCTCCGGACACGCTGAACAATTTGAGGTTGAATTAGCACAATCGATTCCCAAATCCACGCAATCAGAATTCGGTACTATATCAGTTTCGCTAGTACAAGAATTAGTAGCCATACAAACCGCAGTTACTATTGATATCTTTCCGCAATTTTCAGGCAAATCACAATCGATATCCTCACTTACGGGACAAAAATGATTGGAATAAGCAGGAACACACGGAATAACCGTAATAGTTGTTGTTTTTTTCCCAGTAGATACTCCGGGAGCATCCCAACATTCAAGATCATAAGTCGTGGTTGCCGTTGGAGACACGACTTCGATGTGAGATCCATCGGCAAATGCCTTCCAGCCTTGCCATGACAGCGGACTTTCCGCCCAACAAGAAGCAACATTTTGAGTATTCCATGTTAAAGTTACCGAACCACCCTCATCTATCGAAACAGGTGAAGCCGAAAAAGTTAAAGTTGGCACAGCAGCGGGGGGAGAAAGCGTAATAGTGTGAGATGCAAACGCACTGCAACTTCCTTTATTGTCGCAAGCCCTAACCTTGAACGTTTTCGCTCCAACAGTAGGCCATTGTCGAATAGCATTTTGCGCAACCCCTGAATTCACATATAGCGTCGCGGGATACCATTGATCAACGGTACTATCATTATCCCAATCCACTCCATACCTCAATTGATTGCCATTCGGATCCGTGGAATACAATTTAAAAGAATAATCGGTGTTTATAATCCCCAACGTTGGACCCGTAATTTTGGGAACGGTCGGAGGATCATTAGGAACGATATCTTGTTCCACCGACACCTGCGAATGAACGCCTGCTTGAACAGCAATGACATCTCCGGCTCTCACAAACCTGGATATAAGCATATTTTCCGTTTGAAGCGGAGAAGTAAATGTTGAGTGATAAATAATACCGGAATCAACTGACGCAACATTATACACTGGAGGAGAATAACTCAGCCAGCCTAATCCGAAGTCATCATACATACCATCAACATACACACCGTATGTCTTATCCCAATACCTCAAACTTAAATATCCATTCGTATGTCCCCAGCCATAGCCGTTAACAGCGTTTATATTGATAAAATTAGAAGTATATTTTTTAGAAAAAGTTACCGTACCGGTAGAAACAACTTTTAGAACTCTTCCCATTGTTGATATAGAACTGGCAGAATGTTGATCGCCCTTAAGAACAGTTTTGGAATTAACTCCGGCTGTCATCAATCCGTCTGTATATGTTTTACCAGCGCTCAATGAATCATATTTACTAAAAACAGCGGATGTATCTTGATAACTGCCGACTTCTACGTCGTAGGTACCCACTGTTCCGCCGCTTAAAATCGGCAGTCCAAGCTCCCACTTATTGAAAATTTGCGCTTCCGAATAGCTATTTCCTTGACTTTTAGGATAGTAAGAAACAATAGCCGTACCGCCAATCGCCATACCATCAAAATCAATCTGGGCTGATGCCTTACTCAAGTCAGCCTGAGCAACAGGCGAAAAAGCACCGAATAAAAAAAACATGGCCAAAAAAGAAAGACAGGCGCAAAGATACTTGCTTCCTATTTTTATACAACGATCAGAATCATTTTCTTGTTTTGCTTTTTTGTTGTTTCTCATTTTTTTATATTTTTTATTGCTTAATATCGGAATCATCAACTGGCAATTTGGGTTGTTCGGGCATGCCTTCCTCCGGATAACCGATTGAGTGGATAACTTTGATCAATTCCGAATCATCAATAACCGGCTCTGCTTGCTCGACTACTTTTGTTTTGTTTGTTATTTGACTAAAACAAAACAGGGCTATCACCAGCACCACGAAAAAAGATCCTATCGCTATCAAAACGATAAGCAAGGTCTTGTTGTTTTTCGGCTTTTCGATTTCCATTTTTTTTATATTTTATTTTTATTATTGAAAATATTTTTCAAAACTGAATTCATCTCATCGCGCAATTTTATTTTCACTAAAATTCCGCAACATTTAAATCAAAAAACTCTCCTTGATAACATTATATAACATTCCAAAAAAAAAGAACATAAAAGTTATCCACAGTGTAAAATAAATTTTAGAAAAAAATTTATCACACTACGGGCAGACATAAAATCACCACTCTTTTACATTGTGAGCAGGCTAAAAATAAAGGGATAAAAAAAACCCCGTACCGCACGCGATATTATTATAAATATCAACGCACGACACGAGGTCTAAACAGAACGACTATTCCGCACGGGCAATTTGCCCGTGGAAAAATTCCTCCGGATACAGAGCGTAAAAACCTCCGCTCTGTATATCTATCATTAGATAAGGAATAAAGCCCTTATCTTCTTCTTCTGTATTAACAACAACATCCCCCCCAATATCCATGATAAAAAATTTATCCTGAATCTTGACAACAGCAACGGAATGATCTTCATCGTCGCCCAAGAGGATCGCCTTTTTGTATCCAAAGACAAAGTAGACTTCTGCCTCTGGAAAAAGGTCTTTTATCACCAAAATCTCGGCGATTGCAAATTCTTCACAATCACCTTTTTCGCTTTCCAAAAACTGGCCAAGCGTCTGCCAGTTATTGTCATTATCCTTTTCCTTAACATATTCAAGGGAAAAAACTATACTTCCTTGAATTTTGTTTAGGCTTTTTTTATTCAGACCTTTCTCTTTGAGGGGTCTAAACTTTTCAAGCAATTTTTTCACCTTGGAATTCTTCTCGGAATTCTTCATCTCTCTTTGTGAGGCCTCGAATGAGGCCTCCCAGGATTTTTTATACCCTGGAAAACTTTCAGGAGCATACTTCTCCTGAATGTATCCCGGAAAAACTTCCGACGGCGTGGCATCGCCACCAAAACAGCTATTGCTCCAACCAAGGAGCAAACAACAGAAAAAAATAATATTATAGATATTTTTCTTCATCTTTTGCCTCCTTTGGCAATGGTTTTTAAAATGTCAAAAAAACTTTTTTAACCTTCTATTATATACCTAAAAAACAATTTTGTCAACCATGCGCGCAAATCGTTCGAAATCCTCCTTCAACACCTATCAATTATTGATACACAAAAAATTTTGTATTATTTCAAAAAAACACCGTCTTAAAGCGGTGTTTTCGCATAAATTTTATTTCCCCATCTTTCTTCGGATAAACGCCGGAATTTCCAATTCGTCGTCTTCATCTTCTTCCTTTTTTGTTTCTCCGCGCAGAGACACTCTCTGCGGTTGCACTTTTTCTTCAATAATCATTTTGCTTTCGATTTTTCTAGTGGGAAAGGTTATCTCTTCTTTCAAATCCCCTTCATCCTCTTTTCGAGATTCAATTTGGACCTTTTCAGTTCTTTCCAACGGTCTGATATTTTCTTTTTTTGCCGCCATTCGAGAAATTTCTTCAGCCGTGAATTTGTTGGTTTTTTCCACATCAAATCCGGTCGCCACCACAGTAATATGAATATCTCCCTTGCGAATCTGATCATCAGTAACAGCTCCGAAAATAACTTTCGCATTGGGATCGATGTTTTCCGTAATAATATTCGCCGCTTCGTTTATTTCCAACATCGTCAAATCACTGGACCCGGAAACATTAAACAAAACTCCGCGCGCGCCATCGATGGAAAGTTCCAAAAGCGGGCTGTTGATTGCCGCTTGCGCCGCTTCCGCCGCTCGGTTTTCTCCGCTGGCAATTCCAATTCCCATCAATGCCGATCCGCTGTCCGCCATAATCGTCCGCACATCCGCAAAGTCAACATTAACAATACCCGGTTTGGTAATCAAATCGGAAATTCCCTGCACGCCTTGTCTGAGCACATCATCCACAATTCTGAAAGCGTTTATCAAAGTGGTTTTTCTGTCGATAATTGAAAGAAGTTTGTCATTGGGAATAGTAATCAATGTGTCTACTCTTTCTTTTAAATTATTGATGGATTCTTCCGCAATCGTTTTTCTTTGCGCTCCTTCAAAAGCAAACGGCTTAGTAATTACTGCCACCGTCAAAGCTCCGATTTCCTTGGCGGTCTCAGCAACAATCGGACCCGCTCCGCTTCCGGTTCCTCCGCCAGATCCATACACGACAAAAATCATATCCGCTCCTTTAAGCACTTCTTGAATCTCATCACGATTTTCTTCTGCCGCTTGACGACCAACCTCGGGATTCATTCCGGCTCCCAATCCCTTAGTCAAATTTTTCCCAATGTGCACTTTCTCTGCCGCTTTCGAATGATGCAATGCTTGAGCGTCGGTATTAATAGCCACAAATTCAACTCCTTTGATTTTTGATTCAATCATTCTTGAAATAGCATTGCTCCCTGAACCTCCAACACCAACAACCTTTATTTTTGCAAAAGTTTCAATTTCCGGTTTTATTTCCGCCATAATATTTTAAGTGAAAAAAATAAATAAACTGTAATTCCTTGGTTTATAAATCTACCACACCAAAACCCTTGATGTCAAGAAAAAAGAAGATACACCGCTTTTTTGCCTTGTCGTCAAGACCCCACCTGAATGGACTTTTAAGGAAGAAATTTTTTTATCCATTTTTTCATTTTATCCGAAATGATTTTTAACACCGAAGAAAAATCCCCCAACCATTTCATTTCGCCATTCTCTCTGGCTGAATTTTTATGCGCGCCTTCTTCTTGCGCCCACAAAATCAAACCGATTGCCACAGAAAAAGACGGGTCGTCAACTTTATCCAAAATTCCTCCAAGCCTTATCGGATAACCGATTTGCGCCGGAAGTCCTAAGCTATCCTTGGCAAACTCAACAATTTGAGGAAGCTTGGATCCTCCGCCCGCCAAAACAATTCCCGCCGGAAGCAATCCGGCTTTGCCGATTTTCTTCAATTCCCTTCCGACCAAATCAAAAATTTCTTCCAAGCGCGCTTCAATTATTTCAGCCACATGAAAACGAGAAACCGCTCCTTCTTCCTGCGAATCAATTTCTGACAAATCGATATCTTCATTTTTTTCAACCGTATTGGCAAAAGCACAACCATATTCCAATTTTATTTTTTCAGCTGTTTCAATTGAAGTACGCAATCCGATGGCCACGTCATTGGTAATATGATTGGCTCCAATAGGTAAAATTGCCAAGTGAATCAAATCGCCTTCCTCAAAAACAGAAACGGAAGTCGTCGCCCCTCCGATATCCACCAACGCCACCCCCAACTCTTTTTGCTTTTTATCCAAAACAGCATTAGCCGCCGCCAACGGACTCAAAATCAAACTATGCGCTTCGATTTCATTTTGCTCAATACTTCTGTTTAGATTTTTGATATGTCCGGAAAATCCCTCAATAACAAGAGCATCCACTTCCAACCTTACGCCATTCATTCCTAGCGGATCTTTGATATTATCTTGATCATCCAAGCGGTATGATTTTGGAATAATATGCAAAATTTCCCGATTAGGCGGAATAGAAATAGTCTGAGCGGCATCCACCACGCGCGCAATATCACTTTCTATAACCTCGCCGTCCGCTTTTCCCACAGCCACTACGCCTTTCGAGCTTTGAAAATCAATTCCCGTTCCGCCGATACTGGCAATTACAGTTGAAACTTTTTTGCCCGCCATCAATTCAGCCGCCACAACGGATTCCTTGATTGAATTTGCCATATCCTCAACATCAATCACAACGCCCTTTCTGGCTCCGGAAGATGGCGCTATGCCAACCCCGATAATTCTTGGAATATCTTCATCAGGAATAATTTGGGCGATAACGGTTCTCACATTGGCGCTACCGACATCCAATCCGACTATAATATTGTCATTTTTAGACATAAAATATGAAAAAATCAATAAATTTCTCTTAAATACGGCAGAAAGATTATTATTCCCACCACCAAGGCCACCACCGAGGAAATCAACACGACCGCCGCCATAATATCCTTGATCAATCGCGCATAGGGATGAATTCGCGGTTTGAGCATATCCACAACTCTTTCCATTACCGTATTTATGAGTTCGGCCACCAAAACCCACATAATCATCAATACCAAAATTATGGCTTCCCAATTTTTAATTTTGAAATACCAAATAAGAAATAAGACTGCTACTGCCGCCAACAATTCTATTTGAAAATTTCTCTCATTTTTGAATGCGTAAAAAAATCCGCGCGCGGCATGACCCAGACTTTTTCTAAAATTGCGAATTCTATTTTCTTGTTTCATTTTTTTATTTTATGATTTACGTTTTCGTCAATCAATCATTTTTTCTCAAAAAACAAATCGACGATCTGATTTTGAATCAAGAACATTTTTTCCCCGTGCCCAATTCCCAACAAATGAAGAATTCCGTGAGAAAATATATAACCCAACTCCGCGGAAAAACTCATACTGTTTATTTTAGCAGATTTTTTTATATATTCACAGCAGAGTATTATTTCCCCGAGAAAAATATTTTTCTCTCTCTTTTCTTTTTGGCTCAAATTCTCAAAATTGGAAAAAGAAAGAATATCAGTAGGCGCATCTTTTCTTCTGTATTTCTTGTTTATTTGCCGAATTTCATCCAAACTCACCAACGCCACACTCACGGAAACATCCTTGCCAGATAAAATTTCAAACTCCTTTGTTTTTTGGATAGTGCTTTGAAAAATTTTTTCCAACAAATCTTTTTCCACCTTGCAACCCGTCTTGTTGTTTATTTCCAAAATCAAATTCATAATTCCTCTTCAACAATTTTCTTTACCAAGCCGCCTTCGGCTTTTCCCTTCACTTTTGCCATCACCGCTCCCATAATTTTCCCCATCTCAGCTTTACTCTTTGCGCCGGATTTTTCAATTTCGTTTCGGATAATTTGACGCAACTCTTCTTCTCCGAGTTGCTCCGGAAGATACTGCGCCAAAATCTTTATTTCTCCATCTTCTTTCTCCGCCAAGTCTTCACGTCCTCCGTTTCTATATTGCTCAATACTGTCTTTTCTTTGCTTGATTGAACGAGCAACCAACTCAACCACCTCATCATCAGAAAGCCCCTGCTCTCTTTTTCCTTTTTCTATCTCGACATTTTTAATCATACTGTCAAGCATTCGCAAAACATCGCGACGCGTGGCATCGCCGGCTTTCATTGCTTCTTTTATATCTGTTTGAATTTTTTTTCTTAGTTCCATTTTTTTGTTAAAATAAATATTTTGCAAATCCTACATTGTTATTTTCACCCATCCACCTGTTCAAAATCCATAATACAAAGCGCAATTTTTACATTTTAAATTGTAATTTTGCGCTTTGAGATTTGAATTTTGAGATTCTGTCTATTTTTCCATTTTTCTCTTAATATTCTTTAGAGCTTCTTCGTCAAATTTGTCCATTTTCTTCAATTTGTCGATTTCCTTTCGGATTTTGACTTTATACAAAGCTTCCTTTCGCTTTTCTGTTTTGCTTTTCTCGTCTTTTTGAAAACGACTCCTTCTGGCTTTCACTAAAACTCCGCTTTGTTGAACCATTCGAGAAAATCTTCGAATCAAACTGTCCGAAGCCTCCCTATCTTTCTTTTTTACTTCAATCATACAAAAACCCCCTTTCTGATTAATTCTATATTATAAATTATCCTTTATCTTTTTGGCCGCCAAAATCATTTCATTTTCGCTCAATTCTTTTGTATTGTTCAAATCAATCGAAGCGCCATGACCGTCATTGGAAAATCTCGGAACCAACCAAATATGCGCATGCCCCACCTCTTCCCCGAAAACCAACGACACAACATAGTCCGTCTCAAAAGCCTTTTTCAACACATTGGCAATTTTCCCTGCTACTTGATAATATTCTCCGATATTCGGAACATCCCACACCCAGCGATAATGTTTTTTCGGAATAATCAATGTATGTCCGATATTAAGCGGACGGATATCCAAAAACGCCAAAAAATTATCATCTTCATACACTTTATAGCTTGGAATTTCTCCCGCCGCTATTTTACAAAATACACACATTTGATTTTTTAATGGCTCTTGTGTTCGCCGTTTCCATTGCGGATTATCAATTTACTCTTAAGCGCTTTTTTGATCGCACCAACCAATCTGGACTGCGTCATCGTTTCTTGTGTTCCGCTGGCCATATTTTTCACAATAACAGTTTCATCCAGTGCTTCCTTTTGCCCCATAATTAAAGTTATATCAACGCCCAAGCGGTTTGCCGCGCGCATCTGCGCTTTGAGACTTCCTCTTCCGAAACTCTCGGCAGTAAGTATTCCATTTCTTTCCAACTCAGCAAACAAGCGGAGACTTTTCTTTTTTGCCAAACTTCCAAGCTGAGCCAAGAAAACTTTCGGCCGCGGTGGTTTGTATGATTTAGCATTAATTCTTTTCATTTCCATCACCAAGCGCTCAATTCCCAAACCGAAACCGATTGCCGGCGTGCTTTCTCCTCCGATTGCTTCAATTAATCCGTTATAACGTCCGCCGCCTCCCAATGAATGTTTCTTTCCTCCCTCATCCAGTGTCCAAATTTCAAAAACAGTTCGAGTGTAATAATCCAAACCCCTCACCAAATGAGGATTGATTGTATATGATAACTCCAATTCATCCAGATATTCCAAAAGGCTTTTGAAATGCGTTCGACAATCAGCACAAAGATGATCCACTGTTTGTGGCGCTCCGGCAGCTACCTGAGAACACTTATCTTCTTTACAATCAAGTATTCGCAGAGGATTTATTTCCAACCTGTTTTTGCAATCTTTACACAGCTTTTGCTTCTTCGATTCGAAATAGCTCACCAGAAGCTGCAAATATTCCTTCCGGCACTGCGGACATCCGATACTGTTGACTTGGAATTGCACTCCCTTTATTCCCAAACTACTGAGTACTCCGTCGGCCAACTGAAAAACCTGCGCGTCCAAAATCGAATCATCTTCTCCAAAAACATCAAAGTTTGCTTGCCAATGTTCGCGATATCTTCCTTCTTGCGGCCTATCGTAGCGATACACAGGGCCAATGGAAAAAAGTTTCACCGGTTTTACATAAACATTCATTCCATGTTGAATATACGCGCGCGCGATTCCGGCAGTAAATTCCGGACGAAGAGCTACCTTATCCTTTCCGCGAGTCACAAAAGAATACAGCTCCTTATCTACAACATCCGTTCCTTCGCCAATTGAACGCACAAAAAGATTGGCATATTCCAAAACCGGAACATCAATTCTTTGATATCCGAATTTCTGGCAAGATTTTTCTAAAACATTACGCACCTGATTCCAATACGGCTGTTCTCCTGGCAAGATATCGTGCATCCCTCGCACGGTTTGAAGCAGAATCGGCTCTTTGGGAATAGTATTGGCATTTTTTCTATCCGCCTTCTTAACTTTATTCACCCTGGCTGGATTGGATTTTTTTACAGCAATTTTTTTTCTTAGCATATTATTTTTGAAAATTAACACTCGATGATTTTAAGAAATTTATTTAGAATAATCCTCAGATTGCAAATACAAATGCATTTTATTTAATGGCCACGCCCTAATCAACACTTTTCCGATAACATCAGTATTGCGAATTGCTCCCCAAACCCTTGAATCGGAACTATTCGGACGATTATCCCCCATAACAAAATATTCATCCTTACCTATTGTCTTGACAAAATCAGATCCACCTTCGTGAGTTTGCGTTATGACGCTTTCATCTAAATAATCACTCTCGTCCAATATTCTTCCTCCTAACCATCGATCGTTATCTATAAACACTTTTCCATTCTTTATTTCTATTGTTTCTTCGGGTAATCCAATGACTCTTTTGATATAAAATTGCCTCGGATCTTTCGGATAGCGGAACACAATTACATCCCCTCTTTCAAGTTTGCGAAATGGACTGAGTGTGGCAATTTTCATATCTTCAATTCCAATTTCAGTTTTTTTATATCCGATTTCATTGACAATCAAATATTCTCCATCATCAAAACTCGGCTCCATACTAGCACCTTGGACAAAAAATGGCTGAAAAACAAACACGCGAATGGGAATGATAATAATTAAGGCCAAGAAAAATATTTTTATTATTTCCACAAAAAAACCGCCGACGCCGTATGAAGCGTCTTCTTGAACGTCTATTTCTTTGTCGAAATTATCCGAAGCCATCAAAATAAACACAATAAAATATTACCCGCCTCATTTCGAGGCTCAATACTCCCACTCTACCACAACTTTCCAACCACCGCAAGGGTCGCCCTAAAACTATTATTTGCAAGATTTTTATTCAGAGAAAATTATAGTTTGTCATACCCTTTCGCCAAAGATTGTATTCCCGGAGCGTAATTTGTGTATCCGTAGCAAGTCCATCCCAAATATTTCATAGAAGCGTAAATTTCCCAATCAACTTTTATGCTTTTACCATTGCAAGGATTCTTAATACTAACCTTTCCATCGTTTGTCGCGCCATCATTCTCTAGTTTCAAAGCCATCGCTACCACTCCATCCAGAAGATCCCACGGATCAGGCGGATTATTCCCGGTTGCCGAAGCAATTCGACTTTTGTATCCCATCCACGTGTCTGACATAAACTGCGCCGCGCCCATTGCTCCGCCGGATCCCGGATAACTTTTTGAAGCGCAAGAAACCGGTCTTTTTTTGTAGTTATAATCAAGCTCCTCACATATTTGCTTGAAATATTTTTTTCTGGTCGTAGTCATAATACTGTCAGTGTATGTACAATTTCCAGCCAAAGGATTACCTCCCGATTCCATAGACAGCATTCCAAATAAAAATCCTTTTCTTACCCCGGTAATTTTATTGGCGAATTTTATCGCATCCTTGATTTCTCCAGTATCATAACTCTTTCCCAAGATTCTATTCAAATCACTTTTCAATTCATTCATTTTTTGCTGCAATTCACTGATTGTTGCTTCTTTTTCCTCGACCTTATCTTCGAAAAATTCTTTCTCATTTACTAAAATATTTTTTTCACCCTGCTTCTCTTCTAAAATCTCTTGGTGCTCCTCTTTCTCTTCTTTTAATTCATTTTTTTCTTTTTCGAGGCTATTTTGAGATTCTTTTATGCTGTCCATCATAACCACGACTTTCTTTTTCAACCCCGACAAGTGATCGCGCATAGCGAATGTTTCCGTAATATTATCATTACTTATGGCGGCATAAAAAAGCGGCCGATTGTAATTATAATATGCCTCCTGAATAAGCCTTGTTAAAATTTCTTTTTGTTTTTCAATAGTCCTCTCAATTTTTTCAATCTCTCCTTCTTTTCTGGTAATAGTTTCTTCCACGGTTTCAATCACGTTTGTTGTTTGATTAATCACTGCTTGAGTACTATTGACTGCACCTTGAAGCCTTTGAACGTCACTTTCATATCTCGCTTTTTTTTCCAGCTCTTCTTTTAATTGTTTTTCTGTTTTTTCAATACTGCTTTCCGCATCCGAAACATCATCCGCGCCACTGGCGATCTGAATTGTAAAAAAAGAAAAAGGGGATGGGGATGGAAACAAAAAAACTCCCGCCAAAAAAATGGCGCTCGACAAAACGATTACTTTTTTCTTTTTTAATGTCATATCATTGGCTATATTTTACCATTTTTAAAAGCGCCTTGCAAACATAAAAACCCCGACACAATGCCGGGGTTTTTGCAATATTCAAAGTATTATTTTTTCTCCTCTTTCTTTTCCCCTTCAGCCGCTTTCTTTTCCACTCCCGCTACGCTGCTAACATCTTCTTCCACTTTTTCATTCAAGTCTGCCAATTCTTCTTCGCTTCGAGGAGCGGCAATAGAAGCGATTATTGTTTCCGCATCCACCAAAAACTCGACTTTCTCGGAAACCGGCAAGTCTTTCACGGAAATTCTGTCTTCAAAAGTTTTCAAGGCCGACAAATCAATTTTGAATTCTGAAGGCATATCCCCAGGAAGACATCGAATCGGAACTTCGTCAATACCTGTAACCAAAATTCCGCCCAGAGCTTTTACCGCCGGTGCTTCTCCGACAAATTCCAAAGGAATCTCGGTTTCAATTTCTTCATCCATACGCACTTGAAAAAAGTCAACATGAGAAAAATTTCCAACAAGCGGATCAACCTGGGTATCATGAATTAAAACGCTCATTTTTTTTCCCTCTCCGATTTCCAAATCAATTAAAGTATTTTCCCCTGCTTTTTCATACACACGAAAAAAATCAAGAGCGTTCACCCAAAGATTTTGAGTTTTGATTTTCTTTCCGTACACAACTGCCGGAACCTTTCCTTCTTTGCGTAGTGCTTTCGCTTTTTTCCCCGACTCCTCTCTGATTTGAGCCTTTACGAAAATATTATTTGTCATATATTTTTCAATTTTGAATTATTAGATTAAACAAAACTATTCAATTTCACGCCTTCTTTTTTTAATTTTTCATACACATCTATCACATAATCAGAAGATATAGGCTCTTTACCGAAAAAAGCCCTGGCATCATCCGCACTCAAATCGGTTGCCATTCCCAAGCTCACCACTCCCATTCTATTACGAGAAACAAAAACCAAGGTCGCCGTTTGACAATTCTGACAAGTCAAATGAAAAACTGTTCTGTCTCCGCTATCCTCTATCATTATTGTCCGCCTATGTTGATATTTCTTTCGACAAGCGGGGCACTCGATCAAATGTTTCAGGTTTTTTTCCATATTTTCCATATTCGCCATTATAGCGGAAAAAACAAAAAACGCAATCGCGCGCCACTCAAACAGCCTTTATCCAGAGTATCACTTTCTTGCCAAGCAGTCAAGCACGGTTATTAATGATTCAAGAAAAATCCAGAAAGGATTAATGTTCCGATAGCAACAATAACTACCGGCGCCAAAAATTCCAAAAAGCGAAATTTTTGCGTTATTCTGGAAAATTTGGAAGCCACAAAAAGAGAAACCGCGCTACCAAAAATGAATCCGCATCCATAAGAGACAATTTTTATTGCCTCACTATTGGCAATGAAAATTGAAGATGTTACGACAAAATCATCGACGCTGTTAAAAGCATACAGAAAAAAAGAAAACATAAACAAATTCGCGCCTCTTTTCGTGTGAATATTGTTTTCCTCCGTTCTCTTTCCAGCTCTATTTTGAGCCAATCGCCTAATTTCGGAAAATCCAATCATCATCGGAATCAGCCCCGGAAGACGAAGAGCTATCGGATATTCCTCCAAATATTGACTAAAGTGGGAAAGATAGGCGGCCAAAGAAACCAGCACGCCCACCGCAAAAAGATTACCAAAAAACATTAATACTTTTTCTTTATGGCTTTTCTTCTTGAATACTATCGACATAAAAAGCAAATCGTCAATTCCAGTACCATACCAAGTGACAAAACCTACTAAAAAAAACGATACTGCCACCTCTAATGAAAGTATGATTGCGTGATTTTCCATTTTATTTTATTTTATTTTTATAAAAATCAATAAGACTGCATTACCGGCAAGTCTGATCCTTTTTCACCCTTTAATTGAATATTTATCAAAATTCCCACAGCGGCAAAAATACTCACCAAAGAACTTCCTCCGTAGCTGAGAAATGGCAAAGGAATTCCCGTAACCGGCATTATTCCGATATTCATTCCGATATTTACCAAGATTTGCAAAAAGAACATTATCATAATTCCAACAGCAATCAAATATCCAAAATTATCTTTGGAGTTTATGGCTATTTTTTTTATCCGATAAAAAATAACTCCGAACAAAAACAAAACAAGAAAAGCTCCCCAAGTTCCAAGCTCCTCGACAATCACCGCAAAAATAAAATCAGTGTGTTTTTCCGGTAAAAAATTTAGTTGGGATTGGGATCCGTGTCCGATGCCCTTGCCAGTCATCCCTCCGCTGCCAACCGCCACAATTGATTGGATTACATTATATCCGCTTCCCTGAGGATCTGACTGCGGATTGAAAAGATTTTCCAGTCTTTCTTTTTGATAAGGAGCCAAAAAGAACCACCCAAATGCAGCAATAAAAATTCCGAGAAAAAACAAAATGGCTAGATTCCTTCTGCTAATCCCGGAAAGTAATGTCATTCCAATCCAAATGCCCGAAAGAATCATCGCGCTCCCAAAATCAGGCTGTTTGATAACCAAAAAAATCATTATTAAGGACAGAACCAAGGAAGTAACAATTTTGGTTATCTCCCCCAATTCCATCCTCTTAGCTGAAAAAAAACTTGCTAAAAAAATTATCAATGAAAGTTTGGAAACTTCCACCGGCTGAATATGAAAGGGTCCCACGCCTATCCATCCGGAAGTTCCTCGAATACTCACACCAAAAAAAATAACTGCCAGTAAAATCCCCAAAGTAATAAAATATACGGCGTTTCCGTATGATCTGAAATAATGATAATCAATGATCGAAAAAAAAATTGCCACCACCACCGCAATAAAAGAAAACAATATTTGCTTGGAAAAAATACTCATTTCCACTCCCTGCTTGGCGGTGGAAATACTATACAAAGCCAATAGACCAAGACCTAAGAGTAGTGCGGCGGATACCGCCAAAGTCCAGTCTATTTTTAAAAGCTTGTTTGTCATAACTTATTTAAAATTCATTCCTCTATGTGTCTTCCAGTGAGATAGCCCTGAATAAAGTTATCAGCATCATACACATCAGCCTCCGCCTCCGCTTCAAAATTCCTTACGGAAAAATCAAAGCGATACGGCCAAGTAACGCGAAACTCACGTTCTTCTCCGGATTTTATGGTATTTAGAACCGAAGTATTCACTGCAACAACATTTCCCTGCTCACTTCTAAGCACGATGTTGATTTTAATTGAACCAAAATCGAAATAACTTTCATTGCGCATAAGCCCTACCGCCTCGGCAACAAAAGCACCTCCTTCTGAATCGCTAAAGCGTTTGCTATAAATCCCGAGCGCCGGCTCTTCATATCCGGAAAATTCTTCCCACCGCTCACTGAAAATTTTAACTTCCAATTCGACGGGAGTTTGATTTGATTCCATGTTAGTCTCAATGACATATTTCGTTTCATAGGGCAAAATAAAGCCCGACCCTCTCTTTTCTCCGATAACATTACCGCCAGAATCTTTCAAAATAAAATTGTATTCAAAAGAAGAGCTTCCATATTGATGATTGGGATTTTTTATCTTGGCAAAAGCATCAAATTTATTATTCCCTCCATAAACAAACCCGCTTTCAACTATTTCAATTTCATCGACTGAAATTTCTTGGATGCACGCCGCACACACTCCTCCGCAATCCACCTGTTCCTCGTTTTGATTGGCAATTCCGTCGCTACACGTGGGTTTTGGCTGTAAAAATTTATAAACAGAAAAAACAATAATCAAAAAAAACGACAGATAAATTGAAATTATGATAGTTCTTTTGATTGCGCTTGACATAGTTTTTGGTAAAAAATTTATCTCTTTCTTTATTTTACAAAAAAAACAGAAAAATAGCCAGCGGTATTTTTCAAAACAAAAACTCCGACGTTACGTCAGAGTTTTCAATAAATTGCATTGTCTTGGCGGCGACCTACTTTCCTCCGAATAAACGGGGTATCATTGGAGCTGAAGGGCTTAACTTCTGAGTTCGAGATGGGATCAGGTGTACCTCCTTCGCAAAAACCACCAAGACGATGCAATCTATTCTTCGCATAGCGTAGAATATGAAGCACATAACACAAAGCTGTGATGGAAAAAATTTCCCTTGCTTCATATTTCATGCTTCATATTCTATGAATAAAATGTAAAGTAACTATTAACTGTTAACTCGCGGCGTAATGCACACTATAGTGGATGCACTAAACCAAAAAAATAAATTAAGAAAAGTTGTTAGATTTATTAGTACTTCTCGGCTAAATGTTTCACAACACTTACACCTGAAGCCTATCAACCTGGTCTTCTTCCAGGAAATCTTATTCCAATAAATTGGAACAGTTGCCTTATCTTGAAGTTGGCTTCCCGCTTAGATGCTTTCAGCGGTTATCCGTTCCCAACTTAGCTACTCGACAGTGCTCCTGGCGGAGCAGCCGATACACCAGAGGTTAGTTCTTTCCGGTCCTCTCGTACTAGGAAAGACTCTTCTCAAGCAACAAACGCCTACGGCAGATAGAGACCAACCTGTCTCACGACGGTTTGAACCCAGCTCGCGTACCGCTTTAATTGGCGAACAGCCAAACCCTTGGGACCTTCTCCAGCCCCAGGATGCGATGAGCCGACATCGAGGTGCCAAACCCCTCCGTCGATGTGGACTCTTGGGAGGGATCAGCCTGTTATCCCCGGGGTAACTTTTATCTGATGATCTTCTACACTCCTACAAGTGATAGTCGGTTCACTAACTTCTACTTTCGTAACTGATCGACTTATGGGTCTCTCAGTAAAGCTGGCTTATGCGTTTGTACTATCAGCCCGATTTCCATCCGGACCTAGCCAACCTTTGTAAACGCCTCCGTTGCCATTTAGGAGGCGACCGCCCCAGTCAAACTACCCGCCAGGCACTGTTCCCGGTCTGGTATCTAGACTTTTTAGGCTAATTTATATCATCAGAAAAGATTCATTTAAACGTGTAATTTACAATACTTGAAAACACTAACTCCTCTTTTCTGCGCTAAATTTCTAAAAAGAAATCCAGATAACAGACCAGGGTTAGAATTATAATTCCAGCAGGGTGGTATTCCACTGTTGACTCCATTCCAACTAGCGTCGGAACTTCAAAGTCTCCCACCTATGCTCGACAACTAAAATCACAATTCAATGCCAAGTTGTAGTAAAGCTCCACGGGGTCTTTTCGTCTTGCCGTAGGTAGGGGGCATCTTTACCCCCACTGCAATTTCACCGGGTCCTTCGTTGAGACAGTTCCCAAATCGTTACGCCTTTGATGCGGGTCAGAATTTACCTGACAAGGAATTTCGCTACCTTAGGACGATTATAGTTATCGCCGACGTTCACTGGCGCTTCGGGGATTGGCGTGAACCTCTCCCGTTAACGTTCCAGCACTGGTCAGGCGTCAGCCCCTATACTTCCCCTTGCGGGTTTGCAGAGACCTGTGTTTTTGATAAACAGTCGCTTGGGATCTTTAGCTGCGGCCTGTATCTTGCGATACAGGCGAGACATCTTGCGAACTTACGTCTAGCTGTTTTGCCGAGTTCCTTAACGAAGGTTCTCCCGTTCCCCTTGGGCTACTCGCCCTGTCCACCTGTGTCGGTTTGCGGTACGGATGAAATAATACTAATCTTAGAAGTTTTTCCTGGCACTTTGCTTTATTCCGTTCCCCCGACACAAGGTCGGGGTTCCAGAGAATTCTTGGAATATTGCCTTCCGGATTTTCCTAGAAAGCTTCCTTAAAAACCCTACGCCAATCCATTAAGGCGCAGAATATACTAAAATGCGTCCCTCCATCGAATATTATTTCAGTACAGGAATATTAACCTGTTGTCCATCGACTACGCTTTTCAGCCTCGCCTTAGGACCGACTAACCCTGGGATGATCACCATTGCCCAGGAAACCTTGGACTTTCGGGGTGCACGGCTCTCACGTGCATTGCGGTTACTTATGCCAACATTCTCACTTCCCTGCGCTCCACCACGGCTCACGCCTTAGGCTTCAACGCACAAGGAACGCTCTCCTACCAAACCGTGCAAAAGCACGGAGTCCATATCTTCGGTATCATGTTTAGCCCCGTTACATTTTCGGCGCAAAATCTCTAAACTAGTGAGCTATTACGCACTCTTTAAAGGATGGCTGCTTCTAAGCCAACCTCCTAGGTGTTTGAGAAACTTTACTTCCTTTTCCACTTAACATGAATTTGGGGACCTTAGATTATGATCTGGGCTTTTTCCCTTTTGAGATCCGACCTTAGAGCCGGATTTCTGACTGCTCGGATAAGAAACATGGGAATTCGGAGTTTGGTTGAGATCACTACGGCAAGCCGCGTGGCCTCATTCAGTAGCTCTACCTCCCATGCTCATTTACCGAACGCTAGCCCTCAAGCTATTTCGGAGAGAACCAGCTATTGCCAAGCTCGATTGGAATTTCTCCTCTACACACAAGTCATCCCCTAGAGTCGAACGACTAGTGGGTTCGGGCCTCCCCCCGATGTTACTCGGAGTTCACCCTGCTCATATGTAGCTCGCCTGGCTTCGGGTCTAGTCCATACGACAATATGCGGCGATTAAGCCTCGCTTTCACTATGCGTCCGCCACAAAGTGGCTTACGCTGCCATATAAAACTAACTCGTTGGCTCGTTCTGCAAAAAGCACGCCATCACCCTGACGTAAACGTCACGGCTCTGACTCTTTGTTAGCGCATGGTTTCAGATACTATTTCATCTCCCTTATCGGGATGCTTTTCACCTTTCCCTCACGGTACTAGTTCACTATCGATCTGAAGTAATATTTAGCCTTGGAAGTTAGTGCTCCCATCTTCAAACGGGATTTCTCCGGTCCCGCCCTACTTTTTGACACACCTATTTCCACATCAATCGTTCATATACGGGACTATTACCCTCTATGGTCGCTCTTTCCAGAGACATTCTATTGGATCAATGCTAAAGAGTGTCGGCTGTTCCGCTTTCGCTCGCCACTACTTGCGGAATCACTATTGTTTTCTTTTCCTCCTGGTACTAAGATGTTTCAGTTCCCAGGGTGTGCTTCATTAACCTATGAATTCAGTTAATGATTCCCGACGCAAAGTCGGGAGAGTTGTCTCATTCGGAAATCCTCGGATCAAAGCTTGCTTGGCAGCTCCCCGAGGCTTATCGCAACCTGCTACGTCCTTCATCGCTTACTTCAGTCTAGGCATCCTCCATACGCTTTAAGTAACCTTTCTTATTTTACTTTTTATTTAAGTTAACAGTTAATAATCACCTTTCGGAAAAAATTAACCGTCTTAGTTAAATTGCATTTATTTTACCTACATTTTATCTATTTTTTCCATCGCCTCGTTTTCCCGCTCGCCATAACAAAGACAATAAAAAAACATAGATGCTCGTTGATATTCTGTTTTCAAGTTTCAAACTTATGCGGAAAATTTTTCATACTATATATATTTTTGCATATAATAATATAGAATATTTCAGCATATTTTTTTCACCAAACCTCCAATTGACAAACAAAAAACTCGCCTATTGCGAGAAATATCTCTAACAAAACATTTTTGTTAAATATTTCACCCGCCCCTTTTATTCACTTTTGCGATTAATTTCTTAATCAGATTTTTATTTTGATTAAAGTTATATTTACAATCTAAACCGCTATGACATAATAGCAAATCATAAAATCCTGTCAAGCCCCCACCCCTTTGCCCGAAAATATCCCCCGAATAACCTTTTACTATTTGGAATTTACAGTCCGTTTTTTACTTTATTGGCGTTGTGTTCTTCGAGAGTGCGGGCAAAGACCGTCTCTCCTGTTTGGGGATTGGAAAGAAAATAATTGTAATCCGTCGAGGTTGGATAAATCGCCGCGGAAATTGCACTGAGTCCCGGATTGGAAATCGGACCCGGTGGAAGTCCCGGATTTTGATAAGTGTTGAAAGGCGAATCAACTTGCGTGTCGGCGTAGGAATATTGTTTTTTATTTTCTCCAAGAATATATGCCAGCGTAGCGCAGCTTTGCAAGGGCTGTCCAGATTTGATACGGTTCCAAAAAATTCCACTCACCAATTTGCGGTCATCTTGCGAGCGTACCTCGCTTTCAATAATACTTGCCATCGAAATAATTTCATACAAACTTTTTCCTTGATTTTTGATTTCCAAAATCATCTCCGGCGAAACTTTGCGCTTGAAATTGTCTAACATTTTCTTGATAACCATCTCGGCACTCGCATCCTTAGTGAAAAAATAGGTATCCGGAAAAAGATATCCTTCAAGATCATAGCCACTTGGAATATCACTCAGAAAGGCATATCCATATTTTTCGCCAAAATATTTCGGATCTTTGGAAAGCGCTTCAAATTCATCCGCCGGCAAATTGTTGTTTTTTAATCTTTCGGCTATTTTCGAATTTCTCCAACCTTCAGGAATAGTAATTTTTATTTGATTGTCTTCTTTTTTGGTGGTTATCAATAACGCAATTTCCGGAATAGTAAGATTGGAAGAAATCACATAATCGCCAGCAATTATTCTCCCGCGCAAATCCTGCTTCCAAAGATAAAAAACAAACAGCTTGCCGCCGGATATCAATCCTTCGCGTTCAAGATTTTCTCCGATTTCCATAGCATCTGATCCTTTTTCTATTGTGAAATATTTTTCTCCGGAAAAACTTCCGTGCGAAAAACTCATTTGATTTTGCAAATAAAAAAATCCTCCCGCCGCCGCAAGAATAATCAAAAAAACAAAAAAAATATTTTTAATCATTGCCATATATTATTGCGATTTAACGATAAATGGAACAAAAACGAAACCGGGAAATTCTTCCACATAAAAATCATTGTCCGATTTTTTTTCCACGTAACAAATACTATTATGAACAGGGATAACCATCTTCCCTCCAATTTTCAATTGCTCCTTGAGCGCTTGCGGAATTTCTTCCACTTCGGCGGAAACCAAAATTCGATCATATGGCGCATTTTTAGAAAAACCATCAACAGCATTAATACACTGAAAATCTATAGAATATTTTTTCAGAAAATCAAATTTCCCAATATTATCTTTTCCGATTTGACACAATTCCAAGATTCTTTCCAATGCTGTAACCATCCCCTTTTCCCCAGAGATACAAGCCAAAATCGCCGTTGTCCATCCGCTTCCACTGCCTACATCCAAAATATTTTGACCTTCTGTTGGATCCAAAAGTTCCAACATAATCGCCACAGTTGTCGGTTGGGAAATTGTCTGCCCGTATCCAATCGGGAGCGGAATATCCGCCTCTGCCTCACCCACCATATCCGAAGGAACAAACTCAGCCCTGTTAACCTCGGAAAACGCTCGGATAATATTGTCCGATTTCAAAATTCCTTTCTGAATCAAATTATTTGCCAATCTGTTCATATTATATAATTTCACAAAAAATGCCAACAAAAAAACACTCCTGCCAAATACTCGCTTTTTTTATTAAAAATGATTATATTCCTATCACTTGAATCATCATATCTCTTTTTCTAGCGCCGTCCAGTTCCACCGCAAAAATACTTTGTTTTTCATTAAGCATTGCTTTTCCTTTTTCTATTGGGATATTCTCACTCACACCAAGCAACATCGACTTGCAATGAGAATGCCCATTGCTTCTGCCGTCCGCTTTCACATTTTTTCGAAGCTCAAAAAGGTCATGCGAATACTGATCATCTACCGGAACCAATTTGTATAAAATTCGCATAAAATCCTGCACTAGCATCGGCTCGTTATGATTAATCACCACTCCCATCGTCGTGTGCGGAGAATAAACCAGAACTTGCCCCTCGCGAATTCCGCTATGGTCGATCACCTCCTGAACCTGATCAGTGATATCTATAAACTCAATCTGATGCGTACTTTCCAATTTTATTTTTTGTTTTTGTATTTTCATAATTTATCTGCGAATTACGAATTCGTACGCCTGTCCGCCTTTGGCGGAAATATACGAACCGAAACTCAATTATTTGACTTAAAAAACATTTTTATAATTATTAAAAATTACTTAAATACTCCCGCCACCGCTTTCATAGCTCTTTTGTCGAGTGCTAATGGTATTATTTTACCACTGTTTGGTTTTTTTACCAAAGCTGCCAGCGCTTTGGCGGCTTTGACCTTGTGATTATCGGTAATATTTTTCACTCGCGCATCAAACGCTCCGCGAAAAATTCCCGGAAAAGCCAGCACGTTATTGATTTGATTCGGATAATCGGATCTTCCTGTTGCAATAATATAAGCTCCGCCTTTTTTTGCCTCCTCAGGCATAATTTCCGGAATAGGATTACTCATCGCAAAGACAATCGCCTTCTTATTCATTCTAGAAATATCCGCGTGTTTCAAAATGTTCGGGGCGCTCACGCCGATAAAAACATCCGCTCCGGAAAGCGCATCCCGCACCGTCCCTTGAATATTTTCCGGATTGGTTATTTTAGCAATTTCCATTTTCGCATCATTAAGTCCCCCCGGACGCTCTTTGAAAATTATTCCCTGACTATCGATCATCAAAATATTTTTCGCGCCGCATTTGACAAGCAATTTCATTATTGCCGTTCCCGCCGCACCCGCTCCGGAAATCACAATTTTAATTTTTTTGATATTTTTCCCGACTACCTTGAGAGCATTAATAAGTCCCGCCAAAACCACAATTGCCGTTCCATGCTGGTCATCGTGAAAAACCGGAATATTCAATTCTTTTTTCAGTCTTTCTTCAATTTCAAAACATCGCGGCGCGCTGATATCTTCTAAATTTATTCCTCCAAAAGTCAGTGCAATCGCTTTCACGGTCTTGATTATTTCTTCCGTATCTTGCGTATCCAAAACTATCGGAAATGCATCCACGCCGCCCAGTTCCTTGAAAAGCAAAGCCTTGCCCTCCATCACCGGCAACGCTCCAATCGCCCCCAAATTTCCCAGTCCCAAAACCGCCGACCCATCGGAAACCACCGCCACGGTATTTTTGCGGATTGTATATTCAAAAGCCAACTTTTTATTTTTCGCCACCGCTTTGGAAACCTCCGCTACTCCGGGAGTATACAAAACCGCCAGATTTTCCTTGGTCAATTTAAGTTTCGAACAAACCTCAACCTTTCCCCCGATTTTTTTTGAGAGTTGAATTGATTTATGCATAAAATTCCCACCAGACACGTAAGATAAATACGTCTTACGCGTCTTTATTTTTTATTGATTTTTAATTTCTTATATACGCTTCCTGCCGCTACTGCGCCTTCGGCGACGGCAGTAATAATTTGGCGGAATTTGTTTGATCCGGTCGTCACATCGCCGGCGGCAAAAACATTTTCCACATTTGTTGCCTGTGTTTGGTCAACGATAATATAGCTTTGCTCATCCAGGGCTACGTTCAGGCCTTGCGCGATCGCCACTCCGGGTGTGGTTCCTACTTCAATGAAAACTCCCTGCACGGACAACTCCTTTTCTACTCCATCAATATCCAGTACAATTCCGGAAACCTTCGCATCTCCTTTGATTTCTTTTACGCCGCTCATTTTTATCTTTTCTATTTTTCCGCTTTTTTCAATTTGTTCGTCCCAAGAAGGCTCCCAATTATATGCGTCGCGATAAACCAAATAAACTTTATTGGAAAATTCAATCAAATGGATCGCCGCTGTTGCCGCCGCATCTCCCCCGCCAATTACAATCACGTCTTTTTCTCGAAAAAACATCGCGTCACAAGTCGCGCAATATGACACTCCTTTTCCGACAAATTTGTCCTCTCCGGGAACATTCATTTTTCGCGCCTTCATTCCCAATGCCAAAATCAAACCCTTTGCAGAATATTTCTCCGCTCCGACAGAAACCTCGAAACCTTCTTCATTTTTCGAAACCGAAGAAACATCCGCCTGAACAATTTTCACTCCCAGATGACGCGCGTGATGCTCGAATTTTTCCATCAAAGTTTTTCCGGGAATGGAAACCTCTCCCGCCCAATTCTCAATTTCCGAAGCCTCCACGACTTGCCCGCCAATTTCATTACCGATAATAATATGATCCAGTTTATACCTCGAAGCATAAATCGAAGCCCCCAGCCCCGCCGGCCCCGCACCAATAATAATCAAATCATAAATTTTCTTTTCATTTTCCATAGTTCTGTTTTTTAACTTTTTAATACATTACCCAATAATACTAACATTTCAGAAGCAAAATTCCAAATAAAAAAACAAACGCATTATGTCCGTCCGCCTTTAGCGAAATATGTTTAATAATATGTTTATGAAAATTTTTAGAAATTTTCCCAAACAGTCCGGTTACGATCCTCCGTTCTCTTGACTTTTCAACGAATTTAACATAATCTTAAAAATCAATTGAAGTTCTTTTGCTAAAAACAAACCGGCGAGGTGCTAGTTATGAAGATACTGATTTGCGGCATCGGAATCGTCGGGAAAAGCAGTTTCCGACGGAGGCTATACTCATTTCTTTCGAATTTGTGTCGCGTCAACCATTATGATGCTGACAAATTTAATGAGGCAAGATGTGCAGAAGATAGAAACTGCACATTGACAAAAGCCGACATTCTTATTATCGAAGATGTACATGGAACGGATAATGAGGCAATTTTTCCACTTTCCGACTATGATATAATTTTTTATATTAAGGCTGGCGCTTTTTCCCACGTCCTTTTTCATTTTTCTAGAATGTGGCAATGGTTTCGATCAGGAAAATTCGCATGGGATCGAAACATAGAAAAATGGAAGGGCACAGGAAAATCCTATGATCTCTCTAATGCCATCCCGATTTTTCAAGAATTCTTTCGAGACATGAAAAATCAAAAAAAATGGCTCCGAGAAGATTTGGACACCCTAAAAGAACACAAGCACCAAATCATTCTGTCCAGATGGAGTCTCAATGGACCAAAATGGATAATCAAATAGTCATCGCCCAGAAAAAGGAGATGACTATTTTTAATTTAATTCTAAAATATTTTTTATTTTTTCCTTATCCCTATTCAATAATCCCAATAATCCACTTTCAGAAATAGAATGCCAAGCAAATTTTTCATCCTCCTTATCTCTAGTGGCTTCAATATATCTCATACAAAACGAGATAGATCTTTCCAAGATAGCAAATCTGATTGCATTAAATAAATATTCTTTTTCCACTTTGGTAATTTTTCTTTCTTCTTCATATCCACTAATAAGTGTTTTAAATTTTTTATTATTCCATTTTCTCCAATTATTAGAAAAACACCATCCGCGACAAGCCTGCCCCAAATCCAAAACAAGCCTTCCGTAATACGCCCTGTCAAAATCCAAAAATCCTTCTATTTCATTATCTTTCCAGATAACATGGCGCTTTCCAAGATCCTCATGAATCATTCCGGATGGCAATATTCCCGGAAAAGAAATACTGCTTAATTCTTTCTCTATTTTTAAAACAAACTTTTCTTTATTTTCAAAATTACTGATTAAAATAAATTTCTTATTTAACAAAAAATTCTTTTTTGTTTTTTGTAAATCCCAAATGTGCTCTCGCTTATATCTAGTTTGATAATTTTCAATTAAATTATGAAAACGACCAAGACAAACTCCCAATTTTTTAATATCTGAATTATTTGGATTCAACTTTGCCCTTCCTTCTCCATATATCCTAATATATCCAAAATGCTTTTTCCATGAGATAAGAAATTCTTTATTTCTATCGCAAATAAGAGGAAAGACAGGAAAATCATTTTTTCTCAAATATTCAAGCAATTCTATCTCTGCTAATATCTCCTTTTCTGATCGCCACCGAGGACCAAAGGGAGAAAGTCTTAGGAAAAATTT
This sequence comes from uncultured Bdellovibrionales bacterium, assembly GCA_964600645.1. Taxonomy (GTDB): domain Bacteria; phylum Patescibacteriota; class Minisyncoccia; order Moranbacterales; family UBA9337; genus UBA12151. The sequence goes on from CAZRJL010000002.1 coordinate 39,654, forward strand.
TCCTTTACTACTTATTATCAAATATGCGAAATTTCCGCTCGTTTTTACTTGATTTATTTTGACAATTTTTCCCAAATTAAAATCATTTAACAATTCCAAGATATCATGATTAGAAATAATTTGTTTTTTGAACATAAAATATATTTATTTAACTGACTTCATTTATTGTTCAATTCTACACCTTCCAATCAAAAAAACAAAAACCCGCATTAGAGCGGGTTTTTGTCAGATATATATTCACAAAACATTTATTTCTACAATAATTCCAATTCACTTTTGAGGCTATCTTTATCTTGCACGCCGACGAATTCTTTTACTACTTTTCCGTCTTTGAAGATTTTGATAGCGGGAATCGACATAATTCCGTGAGTCTGCGAGGTTTCGGGATTTTCATCCACATTCAATTTTCCCACTTTGAATTTTCCCTCAACTTCTTTCGCCAACTCCTCAATAATCGGCCCCATCATCTGACACGGTCCGCACCATGGCGCCCAAAAATCCACCAAAGTAATCTTATCACTCTCGACAACTTCCTGCTGGAAGTTTGCATCTGTAAATTCTACTGCCATAAATTTTTGAATTTTATAATTTTTAATTTTTAAACAATTCTTAAGCCCAAATTTTTAAAAATTAAAAACTAAAATTTATTTAAAAATTACAAAATTATAAATTAGAAATTAGAAATTATTATAACCAACTTGCTACCAAATACACCCCTATCCCCACCATTATAACTCCGGCGACGCCATGAAGCAAGTGTATGTTTTTTGTCCGCCATTGCTCCATTTTTCCTCCACGAAGACCGAAATACATCGCCAAAGTAATCACCACCATCGGCAACACAAAAATCAAATTATATAAAGTCAGAAGCGAAACTGTTTTTGCCAATTCAACTCTTTCCGCCAAAAGCCCCAAAACGACAATATATGGACCACTGGTACATGGAAGCAAGAAAAGGCTCACCAAAAACCCGGCGCCGAGCGCTCCCAGCGGACTGGTTACTCTTTGAAGAATTGATTTCATCCTCGGCCGCCAACTCATCGGCACCTCCATCAAAAAAACTTTCCCGTGCCAAAAAGCGTCTTTCAGATTCGCCAATCCGATTACAATCGCCAAAACTCCAACAACAATCGAGATTATCTTGGGCAAATCAAACGCCGTAATCACCTTATACAGACCCAGTCCCATCAAAAAATACGAAACAAAAACCGCCAGCGAAAAAAACAATCCAGACCAAAGCGCTTTTTTTCTGCCCTGCGCCCCAATCACTGTCGCTACCAAAATAATCAACACGGCAAAAGCACAAGGATTGATCGCATCCACCAGCGCCGCTCCAACAACCACCGACAATGACAAATTATTTTCGCTTATTTTATTTTTCTCACCCGCAAATCCATTGACAAAATCGACAGCCGTCCCTTTCGAATTTTCCGTTTTTTTCTCGAAATTTTTGATTATCAGCTCATCACCGGAAAACAATTGATCGTCAATGACAATCGCCGGAATCCCGACATTTTTATATCCTTTGTCGGAAAATATTTTCGCCAAAAGCGCTTTATTATCCTCCTTATCATAATCAAGCTTGATAATCTCATATTTTTCATAAAATCCTTTCTCCTCAAAATATTCATCCACATTCCGGCAATGCGCGCACCAAGAAGCATAAAAATACACCGCCTGCTTTTTTTCTCCACTATTATTTTGAGCGAAAGAAAAATTAGGCAATAATAAAACAAGTAAAAAAAACGAAGCAAATATTGATTTGTAAAATGATTTCATAATTTACTATAAGTGTCATTCCGGAATTCCGACGTTACGTCGGAGCATCCGGAATCTCGTTTAATATAATGATAGATTATTATAGATAGAGATCCCAGATATTTTTCAGAAAAAATTCTGGGATGACAAGTGATGAATTGTTAAAAATTTTTTGGATTTTAAATTGTAATTTTGAGATTTGATTTTTTCATTTTGAATTATTTTCCCTTTCTCCTCTCCCTTCTTTGATATTCCTCAATCGCCTCTTCAAATTCGCCTACTCCGAAATCCGGAAAGTACTTCTGCGAAAAATACAACTGCGCTTCCGCCGTGTCCCACATCAAAAATCCTGCCGACAAATGCGGTTCGCCGCCGGTGCGAATCATATAGTCCACTGCCGGCAAATCGCACGTCATCAAATTTTCCTTGATCACCTTGCCGGTTATTTCTTCCGGCGCATATTTCTTTTCGGCAATATTTTTCACTGCCGCAGTCATATCATCATCCCCACTGTATGCCAGAAAAAAATTCAAATTGTAATTTTTGTGATTTTTGGTTTTTTCAATTCCATTTTCCAGAGTTTTGATCAATGAAGCGGGAAAATATTCCCTCCATCTGCCGACAATATTGATCCGCGCCTCATTCTCGCGCACCTCGTCGCTGTCAATCAATTTTGTAAAATATATGTCATAAATATCCAAAAGCGCTTTTTTTTCCAAAAGCGGACGCTTTTCCAAGTTTCCCAAAGATGAACCCCAAAAAGAAATATTTTTTATTTTCATTTCCAATGCCTTGCGCACCAGCGCCTCGATATTTTTTGCGCCTTCTTCGTGTCCCTCCCAAGGCTTGAGATTTTTCTCTTTCGCCCATCTTCGATTTCCATCCGGAATCACTACAATATGATTTGGCATTCCCATAATAAAATTATATAAGTCTTATATGTCTTATGCGTCCTATTTGTCTTATTTGTCTTATTCTGCCCTACTCCATTTCCTTTCCAGCATAATATAATTTTTCAAAAAAAGAAAGGGAGTCCGGCTATGCCACACAGCAAAACATTGTTTGCCTTATGCAGTCATCAACCGAAGACTCCCAACTTGTCATTCCAAAATTCTTATTCTGTCATTCCCGCGGAGGCGGGAATCCAGAAGAATTACGAATACTTCCTACTCTGCGGACAAGAACCCGCCGCCAAGATGGTAACGCACGCAGGAACCCCCTCCTCCGGGCTACAGCCAATAACATCGGCTGCGCCATCAAAATCCCCAGTGAGAGGGTTAATTCTGGCGCCATCATAGAGAGCTTCCACCAACTTCTGCCCGGCTCCATCAACAAGTGCAGGTTCTCTTAATAGAATATATTCTCTCTGTTTATCCTCATTACTTGGCCACAACCACTTTTTACTTTTTGGCATAAATTCCCTCCTTTAAGGAATAATTTTTAGACGAGAAATTTTTCCCGCCCGCCTTTTTATTTTCCCCACAATATCACGCTTATTTAAATTTTTCAATACTTAATCTAAATTTTAATCAAACTTTTTCTGTCGGGCCTGCCGGGAATTGAACCCGGGTCACACACCCCATGCGTGCATACTACCGTTATATTTATCCGCCTATGGCGAACTACGGCCCGTAAAAAACCTTTCCCCCTTTGGAAAAGGGGGACCAAGGGGGATTTGAAAAACCATCCACACACTAAAAACTCCTCCTAACTCACATATTATTTTCTACCATACCCTGAAAAAAAGAAAAGGGAATGATCGAATTCTCGACCAAACCCCTTTTTTAAAGAAGAAATACATTTATCATTGTCCGGCAAGTTTAACGCAAACTCTCTTCTTGCCAAATTTTGAGAAAATATCTTTCCCTTGCATTCGCGGGCATTTTCCTACCGCCCGCATAACACAACAGGTCTGACAATTCTGTTCAAATTCACATCTTTCTTTACTCGGCATAATTCCCTCCTCAAAAATATGGTTTATCTCCCTTGAAAATACGCCTCCTCCCTTCAAGTTGCCGATTCAACTCGGCAACACGAACAAGATCTCCGCTCTTTTCAGCATTTTCGATATTAACGATTATCGAAGCTATTTCCTCACCCGCAATTTTTATCTTCTTTTCTAATAGCACTGTTTCTTTGGAATAAACAGACTCCATACATTCCTCCTCCCTTTTTTCTCTTTCATTTTTTCCGCCAAACTTATCACAATACGTATCGTGATAAGTTTTCCCTTTTTTATAACATTCTTACTACAAAATACTCACGATCGCGAGATTTTGTAGTATATAGATTGTCAAAAAACTATTAAAAATCCGACCTTTTTCGCCGGAGAATCTTTTTTTCAAAATATTTTTCTGTCTATTATGAATAAATTTTTTCCGACAAAAAAGTTTCCCCAATAATGAGGACTAGCAAATAGGTTAGCAAACTTTTCATCGATAAATTATTCATACCCATATCCTAATAAAATAAAAAAATATTGTCAAACCAACTTATCCACAACATAAAAGCCGGCATATTCCAGCCGGCTTTCGCATTTCCTAAAAAAATAATCTCAACTCCTAATTCCTATTCAAGTATTCCGTCCAAATTCACATCATAAATCATCTGCTCTTGAATCAAACGATAACTGAAAATCTCATTTTCACCAAACCAATGCTTAATTTCCATTTCTGCTTCGTCGGGAGATCCGGAAGCATGAAGCAAATTGCGCACTGCACGTCCATCAACATCCGCCATTTGATACGAATCTAAAACATAATCCCCGCGAATCGTTCCCACGTCTGAGGTCAGAGGTTCAGTCCCTCCGGAAACCTTTCTTCCAATCGCCACCGCATGCGCCCCCTCCCAAATCATTGCGATTACCGGACCGCTAGTTACATATTTCTTGAGTCCTTCCAAAATTTTGGCAGTAATTTCAAGCGGGTCTTCTGATGGAGGAGTCAATCCTTTATCTTTATATCCTTTAATGGTTTTTTCTCCGGTCACTCTTCTCCACTGCGGATCCAAAGTATAATGTTGTTCCACTTGTTCCTCTGTTGGAACTACCATCTTCATTCCAATCATCTTCAATCCGATTTGTTCGTAACGCTTGATAATTTCCCCGACCAAAGTTCTCTGTAAACCGTCCGGCTTGATAATAATCAATGTCCTTTCTTTCTTCATGTGCTTTTCCATAGTTTTTTTATGTTTTTTAATTAAAAAAATTAATACCAACTCTTAAAAATAAAAGGCAGAAAATAGTAAAAATATTTTTCTTACACTGTCTTTGTGCAATTAAAATAAATTATTCCCGCACTAACCAACCGACGGCTGAAAATAAATCTCAAATAAATCCAAAAGAGACACTTGGAAGAAAAATATTTTTACTATTTTCTGCCGTATGACATCAAAAATCTTAAAAAATATGCCAAACCAATAATCTCACTTTTCAATCAGCATACCAAATAAAAAAATAAAAATCAACTACCCGAGTAAAAATGCAATTACCGGAGTTGCAAAAACTTCAACAAGCGCCGCCAAAAACAACAGCGGAGTTACTATTTTTATAAAAATATCCAAGCAATAATTCAGTTTCGGCTTAAATAATTCCTTGTGCCTTATCTTACGCCAAAACTTTTCTCCCAGCCAAACCCCGCACGCCGCACTAAGCAAAAACGCCGGAACCTCAAAAATTCCATGCGGAAAAAGCGACCAGAAAAGTTTCATTCCGCCCAGATTTGCAACTCCCCCCAATCCTGCCATTGAAACAAAAACCAATATCCCCAAAATTGATC
>CAZRJL010000003.1:0-44961 GCA_964600645.1 uncultured Bdellovibrionales bacterium
CACTTATGCTCCGCCCAAGTCTGGCCGCGCCATTATCTAAAACCGAAGCGGAGCGGAATTTTTCATAATGGCGCGGATAGACGAAGTCTTGAAAAAGACCAAAGGGGAAAGAGGAAAAGAATTTTCCGATTTCTCCGAAAGGATTTTTCAAGATTTGGGCGGGTATATCTTCTGACTATATATTACCACACATTCCAGCCGTCTATCCCGGAGTTATCTGAAGCCACTTATGCTCCGCCCAAGTCTGGCCGCGCCATTATCTAAAACCGAAGCGGAGCGAGGTTTTAGATAACTCGTTTATATGCGAACTTTTTGTTAAATAATGACTAAAATTTGTGTGTTATGCGAAATTTTTGTGTATGATAACTGTTTATCTGTCTATGTAAAAAGTATAGCATAATTTTATTTCTATGCAATTGCGAGAATTGTTACAAAAAATTAAAATTGAATTGAAACTTCAAAAAGTTATTTTCTAAGTTTAAAAAATAATAGCATTGCGCGGTTTGGATGAATATGTTTTTTTTGAGTAATCCCGAAAGCAAGTTCATAGAGAAAGCAGTGCAAATCATTCGTTCCGGCACAGCTTTGCTGCCCATCTCTTGGAAAACGGGACGGACGTGCGGTATGTGCAAGAACTTTTGGGACATGCTAATATTAAGACAATACAGATTTGCACAAAAGTGATAAATCCAATGTCGAGAAATATTAAAAGTCCATTAGAATAAAAAGTTTTATTTATTTTATTGGCGATTGAATAATTTGGATTTAATTCAAAATTCAAAATTTTAAATTAAAAATTAAAATAAGTATGCCTTCTAAAATATTTTCGGCGGCGACAATTGGGCTGGATAGTGAAGTGGTTGAGGTGGAAGTAGACGTGCTTTCCGGCGGATTGCATCAGTTTACGATTGTCGGTTTGCCGGACACTTCTATTAAGGAATCGCGCGATCGGGTTTCCAGCGCCATCAAAAACAGCGGATTCAAACCGCCACACCAGTGCGGTCGAATAACTGTCAATCTGGCTCCGGCGGATTTGCCAAAAATCAGTCCAATTTATGATTTGCCGGTGGCTTTGGGATTTTTGGCGGCGACTAGTCAGCTTGATTTCGATTTTAGCAAAAAAATATTTGCCGGAGAATTGGCACTGGACGGTAAAATTCGCTCGGTTCAGGGGATTTTGCCAATTGCTCTCATGGCGAAAGAAAAAGGATTTGAGGAGATTTATGTCCCAAAGTTCAATGCCAAAGAGGCGAGCGTAGTGAAAGGAATAAAAATAATTCCCGTTGATAGTCTTTTTCAAGTTGCCAATCATTTGATTGGAGAAGATATTGTGAGTGAATTCCCTGCCGCCCAAATCGAAGATTTGTTTTTGGATTACAAAAGCGAATATGATATGGCGGATGTCAAAGGGCAACAGCAAGCCAAACGGGCGCTGGAAATTGCCGCCGCCGGCGGGCATAATATCATTCTCAACGGCCCTCCCGGCTCGGGAAAAAGTATGCTGGCAAAAACTATGGTTTCCATTTTGCCACGTCTCACAATGAGAGAGGCCCTGGAGGCGACGAAAATTTTTTCCATTTCCGGCAAGCTGAGTAAAGAGAATCCATTGGTATTGGAGCGTCCGTTCCGGTCTCCGCACCACAGCGCCAGTGCGGTTTCTTTGGTGGGCGGAGGCACATATCCCAAGCCGGGAGAAATCAGTCTTTCTCATCGCGGAGTTTTGTTTTTAGATGAATTCGCGGAGTTTCCCAAGAATGTGATGGAGAGTTTGCGCCAGCCGTTAGAGGATGGAGTAATCACGGTTTCGCGCGCCAAGGGAACATTGAAATTTCCGGCGCAGTTTATTTTAGTAGCGGCGATGAATCCGTGCCCTTGTGGAAATGCGACTGATCCGGGCAAACTTTGTTCTTGTACGCCGGCGCAGATATCGAAATATCAAAGAAAAATATCCGGTCCGATTCTGGATCGTATTGATTTGCAAATTGAAGTTCCGCGCCTTGATTTTGACAAGCTGGACAATGAAATCAAGGGAGAATCGAGTGTTTCTGTTCGAAAAAGAGTGGAAAGTGCCAGAGAAATTCAAGCAAAAAGATTTGAAAAATTGGCAATAATTACCAATAGCGAAATGGGAGCCAAACAAATCAGGGAATTTTGCGTTTTGAATGACGAGTGCAAGGGTCTTTTGCGGGCGGCGGTTGCTTCAATGGGATTGTCCGCCAGGTCATATTTTCGCTTGATTAAGATTGCTCGGACTATTGCCGATTTGGCCGGTGTTAATATTATTGAAAAAGACCATATCGCCGAAGCGGTGCAATATCGTTTCAAAACGGATTTGTAGAATTATGAAATTGAAAAATAAGTTTAAAATTATTATAACGGCAGGGATGCTTCTTGGTGTGGTTTTTGGCGCCAAGCCTTTTTTTTCTGAAGGAGAATCGATACAAGGAAGTATTGAAAGTGAAAAAAAAGTCGTCTGTGATGATGATGGAATGATTTTTGAAGTACGGACAAAAGCCAAAACTGTCAAAGATTTTTTGAATGAGCAGAAAATCGAAATTGGAGAAAAGGATTATATATCTTTGCCGGCGGAAGCTGTTTTATATTCCAATTCCGCGATCTCCATTTCACGTTCCAAAAAAATAACGGTTTTTGATGGCGATAGTAAAAAAGAATATGAAACTTTTTTTTCGGATATGCAGAGCTTTTTTTGGGATAATGGTATTAAGTTGGCGGAATTTGATATTATCAATCCTGAAATTTCCACCCCGATTTGCGACAAGATGGAAATTGAAATAACCCGAGTGGAAGTTCGAGAGGAAACAAAAAATGAACCGATAAAATTCAAAACAATCATTGGGGATGATGATGAAGTGGGGTGGCGGCAGGAAAAAGTTATGCAGAAGGGTGAAAATGGGACAAAAAAAATCACATATAAAGTGGTTTATCACAACAATAAGGAAATTTCCCGTAAAGTTAAAAACAGCGAGGTTGTAAAAGAGCCGACGGAAGAAATCATCAAAAAGGGAACATATGTGAAAATTGGAAAAGCGCACAAGGGCTTGGCAAGTTGGTACGCGCAGCCTGGTCATCTCAAAGCCGCTTTTCCGTCGCTTACGGGCTACTACGCTGCCAATCCTTGGCTTCCTAAAGGAAGTTATGTTAAAGTGACTAATAAAATAAGCGGGGATTCGATAATCGCCAGAATTAATGATAGAGGACCGTTCGGACCGGGAAGGATTATTGATTTGGATAAAGCGGCATTTTCCGCCATCGCTTCGCTTGGGGCGGGAGTGGTTGATGTAAAAATGGAAGAAATACTGAATTAATTTGAAATTTAAAAGTTGAAATGAATTTTAAATTATAAAATTAAGTAATTAAAAATTGAATAAAAATTTCAAATTAAAAATTATGGGTCAAAAATTAGGTCAAAACTTTCTCAAAGATAGGAATATCGTTGATAAAATCCTGCAGTCATCTAATCTTGATAAGGATGATGTGGTTTTAGAAGTGGGGCCGGGGAAAGGGGTTTTGACGGAAGAATTGGCAAAAAATGTCGGAAAAGTTATTGCGGTGGAAGTTGATGGAAGTTTGTTGGATACATTGCGTGATAAATTACGTAATTTTGAGAATATTGAAATTATAAATGAGGATATATTAAAAGTCAGTTTGAGTAAAATTTTACAAGCCAATAAAGCAAAATCTTACAAACTTATTGCCAATATTCCTTATTACATTACCTCCAAGATAATCCGACTTTTTTTGGAAGCCGAGAATCCGCCAAGCGAGATGATTTTGATGGTGCAAAAGGAGGTGGCGGAGCGAATTGTGGCGGAGCCCGGACAGATGAGTATTTTGGCAGCGAGCGTGCAATATTATGCTAAGGCGGAAGTGCTGTTTGATGTTCCGCGAACAGCTTTTGATCCGGTGCCGGAAGTGGATAGTGCTGTTATAAGAATAATAAGACACAAGGAACCCTCCTCACCGGCGGGCAGGCAAAAAAAAAGAAACAAAGAGGAAATAGATAGGTTTTTTCGGATGGTGAAGGCGGGGTTTTGCGCTCGCAGAAAAACTTTGGTCAATAATCTTTCCAATAGCTTGCATTTGAACAAAAAAGAAGTGGAAGAAAAACTGAAAACAGTCGGTATTTTACCAATCGCAAGAGCGCAAGAATTGTCTATCGAAGATTGGAAAAAACTTTCAAAAATATTTTAATGTTAAATAAAAGTGATTTTTATCAAGATTAGTCCGTAGAAAACCACAGGGAGCATTATCCACCATGGAAGGTTGCGGTGGTTTATTTTTTTTGTTTGATCGGACGAAGAATAATTGACCAACCAAAAAGAAATTCCGCCGAATAAAATCGCCCACCAAAACAAACTCAATTCATTGAGAAAAAATACGCTCAGAATGTAGGAAATCAAAATTCCCGCGCCGACAATGATTTTCCCCCAGTACTCTCCAAAAACAACCGGAATAGTGAAAACCCCATCTTCTTTGTCGCCATTGATGTCTTTGAAATCCTTAATAGGCAAAGATAGTGCGTAGGCGATAAAAAGAAGCCAGATTATTTCCGATGGAAGGTGGGAAATATCTTGCTGTGGCGAAACCAAAATAAATCCGGAAAATAAAATAAGAAGTGATGCCAGCGCGCTTACGGCAGTGGAAATGAAAGCGAAACGCTTGAGGCGCAAAGGAAAAGCGGAATATGTCCATGCGATTGCTTGGTAAACAATCAAAAGAAGGGCGATTTTAAAGTTGATAATCGTGGAAAAAAATACAGAGGCGACAAAAAGAGCAACTCCAATAGATAAATATTGCTTCAGAGAGAAGATGCCTTTTGTAAGCGGACGGCTTGAATTTGAAATAGCATCTATTTTTTGGTCAAAAACATCATTAAAGACAACCGAGGCTGTCCATGCAAACGATATGGAGAATAGAAGTAAAATCAGAGAAAGAACATTAAAAAAGGAAAAAAATAAAATTGGTTTTGTAAAAATAATCCCTAAACCTGCTCCAAAAAGAAACAATCCAAAGTGGTAAAATATTTGCGGCAAGCGAACATTATTCAGAAAGGACGTAAGTTTTTGTTTGTTTGTATAAAAGTAAAATACAAAAGTAATAACAATTAGCAAGAGTGAATATATGATACTCATTTTTATATTCAGGGCGCTGATCAATTCAGCATTGTTGGTTGTTGAAAAAATATTCGCCGGAGTTAAAAACATTTGAGCGATGTCGGTGGAATTTATGTCGGTGAATCTCTTTGACCATCCTTGTGTTGCAATTGTGATCCATGAAGGAAATGTTCCAAGAATAAAAAAAGCCGCATAGGAAGATAGGGTTAACAAGAAGGCTTTTATTATTTTTTTAGTCTTAGCAAGACCATAAATAAAGATGAAAAAGAGTGAAATAGCCACTTCGATTCTCACTCCATAAGTAATTCCCATTTGAGGATTATCGCCGAAAAAAGTGAAAAATCTTTGCGTCATTCCGGATAGGCTGTCAAAAATATAGAAACTCCAGAATCCTCGTCCGTCGGAAATTATGAAATCTATTATTGGCGGAGTTAATAATATTAAAAATCCCCACGATAAAATATTGGATATTTTTTTAATTTCAATTGTAGCAAACATTCTTATTATCCAAATAAATACCAGAAAGGAAATCAAAAAAAACAAAAAAGTGTGTGTGAATTCGAAAAATAAAAATTTTCCGGAAGTGTTGGCGAATCCGCGCAAAAAAGCTTCCGTAAAAAGACGGAGAGCGATCAAAGAGAGAAAGAAAGCGGAAAAACTTAGCGCATTTGTTTGTGTGTTTTCAATGCCGATTATTATTTTTTTGACTTGTTTTAACATATTTTTACTTAAAATTAGCATTTATTTTTGCATATGTCTAGGAATATGAAAATTTTTGTGGTATAATTTCAGTGTTCAATGATGTTGGTTGCTTGCGTGTATTGCAAACGATGATAAAATGATATCAATGGGGCGTTAAAATATTTTTTAGCCGCACAGATTTAAGAAAAATAAAATAAAAATGAAGTCAAAAAATATACTTTCTCCGCTGTTTGTGTTTTTAATTATTGTTGTTTTTGGTTTTTCTTTTTTTGCTTTTGCGGACGAAAACAATAATAAAAAAAGTATCTTTCTGGATTCGGATCAGGATGGGCTTAGTGATCAAGAAGAGCAATCATATGGAACCGATTCAAACAAGGCCGATACGGATGGCGACGGATATTCCGACGGAGTGGAGCTGAATGGCGGTTATGATCCACTAAAACCTGCTCCCGGGGATAAAATCCTAAATGATAGCGAGGATGTCAAAATGGCAGAAGGCGTTGGTGGAGAGCAGGATCTTGCGGAGGAAGAAAACTTGACTGAGGAGCTTTCAAAAGACGTTGCTGAATTGATTTCTGATGCGAAAGTGAGTGGTGAAGACTTGAGTTTGGCGGACATTGATGATTTGGTCAATACTACCTTAACTTCTAAAATTTCATTTGAAGATCTTCCTGACATAGATGAGAGCGAGATTAAAATAAAAGAACAAGATTACGATGATCTGAATGAAGATGAACGGAAAGAAAAGGAAAACGAAGATACGTCGGAGTATTTGACTGCCGTTTCTTATCTGGCATTAAATAATTTTCCTTATCAAATTTCCGAAGAAAAAGATTTGGAGAAGTTTTCTCTTGATTTTGTGTCGCAATTCTCTCTTTTTCTTTCCGCTTCTTCCGATAGTGAAGAATATTTCAATAATCTGGCGGAAAAAGGTGAAATTTTTCTGGATTCTTTAAAAGAAATAGAAGTTCCGGAAAGTTTATTGGAAAATCATATTCAGGGAATGAAACTGGCAAATTATGTGATTTCCATGAAAGGGGAGATGAAGATCGATCAGGCTGATCCAGTTTCTTCAATTGTTCAGTTGTCAAAAATTCAAGGATTGATTACTTTAATGGAAGAATATGTACAGGAGATGCATCTCTTGTTTACAACTGCGGGAATATCCGAAATTCCCATAGAATTGTAAAATAAAAATAAATGAATAAATATATAAAAGTAAAAATAGTTGTCATCTTTTCTTTGTGCTTTCTTGGTATTTTTGGAGGTGATTCAGCCCGAGCTTCTTACTGGGGAGAGAATTTTGCCGCCAATGGCGTGCAAATTATGATAGAGGACTTGAAAAGACAAATTAGAGATATAGGTTTGGGGGCGGAAAAGCAGGCAGCTGCCCAAATGGTTGTTGATCAGGTCGATTCAATATTATCAGGATCTTCAGGTAGAGGATCATTGATAATTCAAGATTGGGATGAATATCTTTTTGAAGCTTCAAGGAATAATACCGGTTTGTATATAAATGATTTGATTTCTATCGGTGCGGGCGGTAAAAATTCAAATCTCAATTATGTTCCGGCAGGAGGAGATTTTAATTATTCTCATTATTTAGCTGAATATACTAAGGGTCAATTAGGCGTTAGTGGGTCAATAAAAAGAAATTCTTTTATTGAAGAGATTGTTGGAGATCCAACTGCTTCTATGACCGGCACTGCCGGCTGGAGGAGGTTTAGCGCTCTTAGGGAGAGTAATCCGATAGGTAATACTTTGAAAATCCAGTCTGCAATGATAGAAAAACAGAGGCAAGAAGAAAAAAAAGCTGAAATAAAGGCGATTATCGGAGGAGGATATAAAGGTGTTGAAAGTGGTGGGCAGACAATTACCCCAGGATCAACAGTAAAATCTCTCAAAGATCAGAGTCAAGCCATGAGTTTTAATATTATTTCTTCCGCAAACAGCATCCCCGAAGTGATTACTTCGGTTATGTCGAGGGTTGTTTTGCAGACATTTCAAAAAGGTGTCGGTTCGGCGCGAAGCAATATAAATAAGGAAGAAAATAGCATCCCTCAAACTCCAAAACCGTGGGTTAATCCGAATAGTTATTAGAAAAAATCAATTTTTTCGATATTAAAAAACAAGAATCGCTCTTGTTTTTTTGATGATTAAGTTTTTTATATTGAGTTGATTTTCTTTATTTTATTTTTATTATTTTCTTTTTTTGTAAGGCAAATGTTATATATTTTGAAAGCGCAAGATTTTTTTCAACATCTTTTATTTTGGACAAGTCGGCGCGGGTTTCCGGATGTTTAGGGACAAAGCGCGTACAGCAATCATCGTGAGGGAGAATGGATGTTTCCATCGTGCCTATTTCTTGCGCTTTAGCGATGATTTCTTCTTTGTCAAATCCGATCAGTGGTCGTAGAATCGGAATTTGCACCGATTCATTAGTAGCATTGATATTTTCCAATGTTTGAGAGGCTACTTGGGCAACTGATTCTCCCGTATAGAGCGCCAGATAGCCCTCTTTTTTCGCCAAAGATTCGGCTATTTGAAACATCAGGCGGCGGTAGAAAATTACACGCAGTTTTTCCGGAACATTCAGCAGGATTTCTTTTTGTATTTCTCCGAACGGTATCATAAATATTTTTGAGTCAAGTTGAAATTTTCCGATTATTTTTGCCAGATGTTTGACTTTTTCGACGGACGCCGGAGAAACAAACGGCATTGAATGAAAATGAATAAAGTCAATTCTGACTCCGCGCTTGATCGCGTAGTAGGCGGCAACCGGAGAATCAATTCCTCCTGAAAGAAGCGCAAGAGCTTTACCGCTTACTCCCTGCGGCATTCCGCCCGCGCCTTTGATTTTTTCAAAATATACAAACGCGTCCCTTTCGGTTATTTCCACGAAACAATTAAGATCCGGATTTTTAAGTTTTACTTTTATTTTTGGTAATTTTTTTTCCAGCTTCAAAAAAAGATAGTTGCCTATTTGTTGGTTTGTTTGCTCCGATGTGAATGGAAAGATTTTATCGCTGCGTCTGGCGCTTATGCGAAAAGTCTTTATTTTATCCGCCAGTTTATGGGCTTGTATTATTTTCCAAATGTTGTTTTTAATTTCTTTCAAATCGCGAGAAAGTTTCCATGCGAAAGAAAAATTGGCGATTCCGAAAATTTGCATCAAAGAAATTGCGATTTTCTTTCGCGTCGCGATGTCTATGTTTTTTGAAAATAAAACTATAATTCTTCCGAAAAGTCTTTCAGTTTTGAATTCTATTTGCGGAAAATCTCTTTGTAAAAATCTTCCAATATTTCGTGTCAAAAAATTTTCGAAAAATTTTCGATTTCCGCCCTTGAGAGCGATTTCATTGTAATGAATGATAATGCATTGTTTCATATCGTTTCAGAGTAGATAAAAAGCGACAAGATGTCAATTTTTGAAGTTAACGAGAGTCAAATTGAAGAAGTAGGGGAGCATCGCAATGTCCACGGATTGTGGAAAAAATGAAGAAAATTTCCCAGAATCTTAAGATAAAATATTTTTTTCGACTTGGGGAATGAGGCTGAGAATTTGTTTTATTTCCGGTCGGGAAAATTTTCCGAGAACAAAGTCGTGTGCTTCCAAGCGGCACATCGGAGAATTGGACGTTTTTTCTCCGATTCCGATACGCATTCTGCGGAATTCTTGCGTCCCGATTTTATCGATAATACTTTGTACTCCGTTGTGTCCGGCAGAGGATGAGTTCGTGGCGATTTTTAGCGTCCCCATAGCAATATCCAAATCATCATGGATGACAACTATTTCTTCCGGAATCATCTTGTAAAAATCCAAAAACTTTTTCACTGATTTTCCGGACAAGTTCATAAAAGTTTGCGGTTTGGCAAGAATAATTTTTCTACCAGTTTGAAATCCTTCGGAAATATCAGCGTCAAATTTTTTTTCCAATTTGAAACACGGAAAGCTCCATTTTTTTTGCAATTGATCCAATAGAATAAACCCCGCATTATGACGGGTGTTTTCATATTCTTTTCCCGGATTTCCAAGTCCTAGCACTAGTATATTTTTTTTATTCATAGCTTGTTTGATTAAAATCCATTTGCTCCATATCGGAAGTCTGCATTTCTTCGAAAGAAGCTTCTTCGAAAGAATAGAGCGGAATCAAATCAGTTCCCAATATTATGAGAAAATCATAGTCGTCGATTTTCTTATTTTCCATTATAGCATTTTTATTGTCAGTTACGATAGCCGGAAGTTTTCCTGCAATTTCATTGAGACTGAAAGGTTTTAACCTTTGCGTGTTATCAAAAATCAGAGTGGATGACATTTTTTGACTTGTGGAGTTTTTAATAATAGAAATTTCATTAAAGGATAATTTATCTCGCAACATTTTGATTATTTTTTCAATTAGCCTTGAATCATCGGTAGTGTTGATTATGGCAAATGTTGCTTTTTCCTTGGCAATTTCTTCTTTTTTTCTTGCGATGGAATTCAAGTCAAAAATGTTGCGTGCTAATTCCTGTATTTCACTATAATTTCCGACTCGCGGAACTAAAATGAATGCTCTAGTATCTCCGAAGAATATGTGGGAAACTTTCAGTAGGCTTTCTTTTTTCCATGCATCCGCTACGGCAGTAGAAATATTTTGGGTGTCCAATTGTCGACCGAGAGAAAGGAAGCTTTTCATTTCATTTATTTGAATGTCGGTTTTTATATGTTCTCCCAATGTATTAAGAAGGTTGTTTAGAGTGATAAAATTAAGAAGTGTTTTCAGGGAAAAAATTTTATTTTTGGCGGCTTGAATAACTTGTTGTTGGCGCTTGGCACGCCCAAAATCTCCTTCAGGATCATTGTGTCGTTGGCGGGCATATTTTAGGGCGGTGGCGCCATCCATCTTATGAAGACCTTTTTTAATTTCAAATGTTTCATAGCTGTAATTCGGACCCGGATAACGCGGATCATAAATGTCTCTTTCGACATTGATATTTATCCCTCCGATATGGTCGATCATTTTTTCAAATCCTTCGAAATCAACAACGAGAAAATAATGAATATTCAGATCGGTGATGTTTTCAATGGTTTTTTTGATCGGATCCGCTCCTTGGTTTTGATCCAGTCCATATTGATAAACGGAATTTATTTTGACATATTTTTCTGTTTTCGGAATATTGACATAGAGATCGCGAGGAAGAGAAAGCATACCGATTTTTTTTTCGAGCGTGTTAATGCTTATTATCATTATGGTGTCGGTGAGATTTTTCCCCGGTTTGTTTTCTCCCGCGATACCGAGGAGCAGTATATTTATCCTTCCTTCATTTTCTCCTTTTAAATCAATTTTGTCTAAATCTGAAGAATCCGATGCCGGGTTTGCGATATTTTTATTTGAATCCAGAACTATTTTTTCTCCCACGGAGTTTATTTTCCATAGGAAGTAGAAAGAGAGTGAAGCAAAAGAAAAAATAAAGATAGACACAGCAATCAAGAATGCTTTTCTCCCGAAGAATAATCTTTTTTTTGTTTCCTCAATATTCATAGATAATGTAATGGTAGCTCAATTATCGAGTTGATGTCAAAAAATAAAAATATATTTCCAAATAATCCGATTATATTATTGCTCTGCTTGCTGATTATTTTTTTCAAGCTTGTTGCCATAATTGACTTTGGGTTAAAAAAGGTGTATAATAAGGGTGTCGAGTGGAAATTTATGTAAAATTAAGCCAATATTTCAATATTTCAATAATTTAATTCGATAATAAGGGGAATAAAAAAATGGAAACAAAAAAAGGCACTAAAAAATGTGATGCTTGCGAAAAAAGAGTTAAGGAGGATAGCGGGCAAGAGGAAATTAACTTTGCTGTTTTATTGGCACTGGTTCCTCTTATGGTGCTGACTCTTTTCAGCCAGCTCAATCTGCTTTAATAGGATAGAATTATTGAAAATTTTTTTAATCCGCCTTCTGGAAAGAAGGCGGATTTGGTTTTGATTTCCAAAAAAAGGAAAAAATGTGTTATTATATATAAGAGATAAATAGGGATTATGAAAAACAAAAATAAATTATGAATTGGATATTTTTTTCCGTAGCGGCATATTTTCTTTTGGCTGTTTCTTTTGTTATCGATAAGGTTTTATTGAAGCAAAGAATTCCTCATCCAGCAGTGTATGCATTTTATGTGGCACTGTTGAGCTTGTTGGCGCTGCTATTGGCTCCATGGGGAATGCATTGGTTGGGGGGTAGATTGCTCGCAATTTCTTTTTTAGGCGGAGTTTTTTTTGTCTACGCTCTGCTTTTTTTCTATCAAGCGGTAAAGGAAAATGAAATTTCCCGAGTGGCACCCCTGGTTGGATCTATTGCTCCGGTGGCAATTTTATTGGCAGGAGTATTGTTTGGACAAAGATTTTCCACTTTTACTTTTACGGGAATAGGGTTGTTGGTGGCAGGGGGCTTTTTTATTTCTTTTGATTTGCCGATTAGATCGCTCAAAATTTTTCGAGGATTTTCAAGCTCGCTTGCTAGCGGAATTTTTTTTGCGCTCGCGTATCTTTTATTCGAGTATGTGTATGGGATTGAAGGGTTTTTAAACGGGTTTATATGGACCAGATTGGGGCTTTTTGTCGGTGCGTTAAGCTTGCTATTTATTCCGGTTTTTAGAGAAAATATTATCAATTCTTTCAAGGGCGCCAAAGGAAAAAAAAGAAGAAATATTTCAACTGCTTTCGTTTTTTTTCTTAATAAAATTTTTGGAGGAGGTTCTTCCGTTTTGATAAACTTCGCGATTTCCATCAGTAGTGCCTCCTTGGTTAATGCGCTCGCGAGCGTGCAGTTCGTTTTTGTTTTGGGTTTGGCGGCCTTAGTATCCTTGAGATATAATCATATTTTTGAAGAAAAGCTGTATTTTTGGGATTGGGCGCAGAAAATCGCGGCAATAGGAATAATTGCCATAGGAATGTTTCTTGTTTCATTTTGATTTATTTATGTTTGTTTTTTTCAAATGAGCAAGTTATAACTAAGAAAATTTATTATTGAAGTATGTTTGAAAAAATGATGAAATTTTTTGCAGTTTTCGTGCTTGGTTTTCTTTGGCTGGCTATTTTATTGTTGGCGTATTTTAATTTTCCTGCAAAAAAAACAAACAACCATATTGACTTGGGAATTACTTTTTCTAGTCGGTATTCGCAGGATATCGGATTGAATTGGAAAGAAAATTATGTGGCGCTATTGGATGATTTGGAGGTTAAAAAAATTCGCATTCCGATATATTGGGACTTGGTGGAGAAAGAAAAAGACGTATATGATTTTTCCGATATCGATTGGCAGCTTGATGAAGCGGAAAAAAGAAACGCGGAGATAATTCTGGTTGTCGGACAAAAGGTGCCTCGTTGGCCGGAGTGTTTTATTCCAAAGTGGGTAGGCGCCAATAATGAAGAACTGAGAAAAAATGAATTGTTAAAGAATGAAGAAATATTGCAGTTTATAGAGGATGCGGTGAAGCGGTACAAGGAACATTCGGCGGTAAAATATTGGCAAGTGGAAAACGAACCGTTTTTGGCTTTTGGCAATTGTCCGACTCCGACAATTGACGCGAATATTCTTGATCAGGAAATTGAAGCAGTGAGACGTCTTGATCCTGACAAAAAAATAATTATTACTGATAGCGGTGAATTGAGTACTTGGATGGCGGCTGCCGCGAGGGCGGATATTTTTGGAACTACTATGTATCGAAATATATACAGGCAAGGTTGGGGATATTATGTTTATCCTTTGGGACCAAGATTTTTTCAATTTAAACGCTGGATAATTGATATATTTGCCGGACAAAAAAATGCAATAGTCATAGAGCTTCAAGGAGAGCCATGGGTTTCAGGATGGACGGTTCATCGAGGGTTAGAAGAGCAGTTTGCATCAATGAATGAAAAAAAACTGCGTCAGATTGTGGAATATGCCCAAGAAGGAGGATTTTCCGAAGTATATCTTTGGGGAGTGGAGTGGTGGTATTGGCTCAAGGAAAAGCAAGATCATCCGGAAGTTTGGGAGGAGGCGCGAAGTTTGATTAACACACATTAATGAGGATATAAAACATAAAATTTTGCATTTGTGCGTTTTGTAAAATTATGCCAACAAGAAAAATCAGAAAACATCATATAAGTTTAACTATGGCGCTGGCAATTTTTGTTTTTGGAGTAGCTGGAAGCTTTTTGAGTGTGAAAGCGTATCCGGAGATTTTTACAACGACGGCTTCGTTGGAAAAATCGGAAGATTTGCGTCAAAACGAGGAGGTTGTCATTAATTTTTCCGATTCAATGATTGCCGTAAAAATGAATGAAAAAATTAAAATAATTCCTAATACCGAAGTCGATTTTATTTGGAATAATGTCGGAAAAAAACTTACCATAAAACCTCGGCCTGTTTGGAGTGCCGGAAAAGACTATCAAATAATTATCAATGGCGGTGAAAATATAATGATGGTAAAAAATGATTTTCATTTTAATTTTAACGTAAGAGAATATCCGATATTGGAGAGTTTTTATCCATCAGACAAACAAAAGGAGGTTATTGTTGATATTGAAGATCCCATTCTGGCGGTTTTTGACAAATCATTGTTGGATTATCAAGTTAAATTTGAAATAAATCCGCCCGAAGCGGTTTCTTATAATATAGATTTCTCCGAAAAACGAATTAAATTAGTATTTAAAAATGAGTATAAAAAGGGACAATCATACAAGATAGATGTATATATTAAGCATAAAAACGATACAAAATTTTTGGAAAAAATTTACGAAACATCTTTTGAGACATTGCCGCCCGCTCCGGAGCAGTGGAGTGATGATTTGTCTTTGCGTCTGACGCAGGCAAAAAAATATGCAGTTGCTCAAATAAAAGAAGGGAAGCTGATTGATATAAACTTGAAAAATCAAGTGATGACTATTTTTGAAAATGGAATTTTTATAGACGCTTTTTTGGTTTCATCCGGAAAAAAAGGTATGGACACGCCGGAAGGATCGTATCAAATTCGCAATAAACATCCTCGTCCATGGTCGAAAACATATGGGTTGTATATGCCGCATTGGATGGCGATTGTTCCTAGTGGGAAATTTGGGATTCATGAGCTTCCGGAATGGCCGGGAGGATACAAAGAAGGGGCAAATCATCTGGGAATTCCTGTTTCCCATGGTTGTGTGCGTTTGGGTGTTGGGGTGGCGGAAAGAGTATATAACTGGGCGGAAATTGGTACGCCGGTTATTGTGCATAAATAAGCGGATATGTTAAAATTAAGCTGGATTGAGAAATGAAAAAATAGAAATAGAAAGGATGGTGAGAATTGAATGAAAAATATGAAATCACTGAAAGAAACAGCTTTTTGGCTTTCTGTTGTGGCGGCTGTTTTGGGAGGAGTCGTTTCTATTTTCGGAATGGATCAAATTTTGGGGTTAGCTGGGACGCAATGGGTGATGGTGGCGATTTTATTGGCCGTGTATGCTGTTTATTTCGAGCATGCTACTTGTGGGATGATCGATAAGGAATAGACTCGGCTTATTTTGTTGAAATCCGAAAAAACCTTCACAATTTTTTATTTGTGAAGGTTTTTGTAAATTATGATATAATGTATTTATGGAAAAAAAGAAAATTGCAATTTTTGATATCGACGGAACGATTTTTCGAAAAAACCTTCATTTTGAATTGATAAACGAATTAGTTTGGATGAGGGTTTTTCCGCGTGAAGTTCGAGGTGATTTGACTCGTTTATATACGAGTTGGTTGGAGCACAAGGGAACATATGAAGATTATCGTATGGCATTGGTTCGACTTTATGAAAAACATATTGCGGGAAAGAAAAAGAAAGATGTAGTTGAAGCGAGCAAGATCGTTGTTCCTTTTCACAAGGATCGAACGTATGTCTTTACCGAAGAGCTAATTGGAAAGCTGAGAAAAGAGAATTTTTGCATAATTGCCATTTCCGGATCTCCGCTTGAAATAGTGGAAGAATTCAATCGCGAGCATCTTCAATTTGAAAAAGTTTTCGGGAGTACCTATGAAGTTGATAAAAAAGAGATTTATACCGGCGCGGCGGAATTTGAACCGACGAAGGACAAAGGACAAGTTTTGCGACAGTATGTTTTTGAAAATAATCTGACACTGGAAGGTTCGTTTGGCGTGGGAGATACGGAGTCGGATGCCGGTTTTTTGGATTTGGTTGACAATCCGATTGCTTTTAATCCCAATTATAATTTGAAAAATATCGCCGAGGAGAAAGGATGGCGGATTGTGGTGGAGAAAAAAGATGTGATTTATGAAATACATTGATTAAGTTATTTTTAAAAAATTAAGACTTATACGCTTGATAAAAATTTGTTTGGTTTTCTGAAAAAATGTTGTTTGGAAAACCTAGTGTTTTTGTCTGAATGTGCAAGTCTTATGGATAAAAATTATGGCAACAAATATAAATCAGATTATCGATGATTTTTTAAAAAAGACGCTTTGGGTGTGGCTTCCTTTTGTCGCATTATATCGTTTAATAAAAAAATTAGTGGAAAAAATAGAGAAGTCTTTAAAATAAAAGCCCCGATATAACATCGGGGTTTTTCTGCTATGATAAAATTTATTTTTTCAATTCAACGATGAAATTTTCAAATATTTTCGGATCTTCCATTGCCATTTGGGACAACACTTTTCTGTCCAAGATATTTTCTTTGCTCACTTGAGTTTTGATCAATTCGCTGTATTTCATACCCAGTAGTCTGACGGCGTTATTGAGGCGAATAATCCAAAGCCGGCGCATGGTTCTTTTTTTGGCGCGCCTGTCTCGGTAGGCATATTTTCCGGCCTTCATTATAGCCTCTTTGGCGGCGCGAAAATTAGATTTTCTTCTCCAGCGAAAACCTTTTGTCATTTTCAAAACATTTTTTCTTCTTTTGGAAGCGGTTACTCCTCTTTTTACTCTAGTCATAATTGGATGGAATTAAGAATTGAGAATTTGGAATTGCAAATCAATATCTTATTTTTATTCAATATTATTCCCCATTCTGAATTCATAATTCAAAATTCTTAATTTAATTTATTGCTTTTAAAATATTTTTCTCATCGGTCTTGAACAATCTCTGGTCGCTTCTTTTGTGTCGGCGGAATTTCCCGGTTTCTTTGCTGTTTCCGTGATTTTGCTTGGTGTGTCGCTTAATAACTTTCTTGTTTTTGGTTACGCGGACTTTTTTGACAAGCGATTTGTTAGTTTTTTGCTTAGGCATACTGGATAAATTTTCAATTTTCAATTTTCAATTTTAAAACAAAATCAAATGAGTAAAGATATTAATTTTAAAATTTAAACATTGATTAATTTAGAATTGATTTAAAATTTGAAATTTAAAATTAGTTATTATTCTGGCGCGATTATTATATTAAAACCTCCCGGGAAC
The DNA here is from genome assembly GCA_964600645.1 of uncultured Bdellovibrionales bacterium. Lineage (GTDB taxonomy): Bacteria > Patescibacteriota > Minisyncoccia > Moranbacterales > UBA9337 > UBA12151. The sequence goes on from CAZRJL010000003.1 coordinate 17,233, forward strand.
CTTTTCGCATCTTCTTCAATTTTGTGCGGAGTTTCGATGCTGGCGGAAAAATCTTTCAAATTTCTTCTGGCCAAATCCTGATGTGCTTTTTCTCTTCCGCGAAGCCTTATTTCAATTCTTACTTTATTTCCCTTAGAAAGAAATTTTTCCGTTTGTTTTTTCTTAAATTCCAGATCGTGAGTATCGGTTCTGATTCCAATACGAATTCCCTTTGTCTCGGTTTTTTTCTGGGTTGTTTGAGATTTGCTTTTTTTGGCTTGCGCGTATTGAAACTTTCCATAATCCATTATTTTGCATACGGGGGGGCGGGTATTGGGCGCCACTTCTACCAAATCCAATTCTCGTGATCGAGCCAGTTCCAGAGCTTCAAAACTCGGCATTTCTCCAAATTTAACTCCGTTTTCATCGATAACGGAAACGCGAGGAATACGGATGCGTTCGTTTACTCGATAGCGCGGTTGTTGAAATTGTTGTGGTTTTCTGGGTTTAAATCTTCTTCGCATTATATGACTTTTTTTAGGAGTTAGTTTTTAGTTTCTTAGTTTATGAAACGAGGGGGCTAAAAAGCTATAACCAAAATCCTAATTCTTAATTAACGTGGAGCTGATGGGAATTGAACCCATGTCCAAATTGAAATTAAAAAATATTCTACAAGTTTAGTTTGTTTGTTTGGTACGGATTATTGACTGAAAAACAGACAAAACATCAACAATACGTTCTTGGAATATTTTGCCGGAAACAATCAAGAATAATTGCGTTCGGCTATCTCAATGGTTGGCACCAAGATCTGTTTATTGAGAATCAACAGCTTGATGGCTATCGGCCTATAATTAGGCAATAGCTGAAGCAAAAGCGAAATTTCTTGCGAAAGTTGCTTTTACTTTTGATATAAAGTTTGCACTTAAATATCTTTCATAAACATTTTTTCGACGTGTATTATGAATGGTCGACTTGCATATTTTTTAAGGTGCAATCTGTCGAAACTAGGCAGCCCCTTCTTTGGAATTTTTAATTTCTCCGCCAGAGACGGACCAGCACTAGGCTGGCAATTTCTAAACAATTTCCAATTTCTTGATTTTGAAATTTAATCATTGAAAATTGTTTGAAAATTTAAAATTTTAATTTAAAAAACTCAGAAATTTTTTGGGTTTTTTAAATTTCTAGCTATTCTTCTTGAAGCTTCCTTTTTTGCTATATCCGCTCTTTTATCAAACTTCTTTTTTCCGCGAGCCAAAGCAAACTCTAGTTTGAGTAGTCTTTTCCTAGTATAGACTTGAATCGGCACTAATGTCAAGCCTTCGGTGTGGACTTTTCCAATTAATTTTCTTATTTCCGATTTTTTGACTAGCAGTTTTCGCGCTTGGTCGGGGTTGTAGTTTTTTAGTTGTCCGGCAAAGGGATAGGGAGGAATGAAGGCATTAGTGAGGTATAGCTCTTCTCCTTTGATGGTAACGAAGCTTCCTTTTAGGCTCAGATGTCCGGTTTTGATAGATTTTACTTCTTGCCCGCTCAAAACCAAACCGGCCTCGTATTTGTCAATAAGAATATAGTCAAAACTCGCTCTTTTGTTGTATGCTAGTGTTTTCATAGATGCATATTATGATGGTTATCCACAGCTTGAATTGTAGCAGATTGTTGCAATATAATTTAATTATTATATAATTAAAACGTTAAGTAGTCAATTCTTGTGAGTGTAATATAAAAATAAAAATGTTTATCAAAAAAAATAAAAAAACATTACTGCTGTCTTTTTTTGTGTTTTGCGCAACTTTTATGTTAGGCGCTTTTTTGAAGGCGAACGCGGCATTGGTAAGTGGCTATCTTTGGGGCGGAACTGAACAAGTTTCCGATGGGACAATAAATGGGAATGAGACCGGAGTCGGGTGGATTGATTTGAGTAATAAGGTGAATATCCCTTCTTTCGATGGAGGCGTTTCTGGCTATGGCTGGAGTGAAAATATTGGTTGGGTGGATTTTGAGCCACAAAATCACTGCGGAAGTGCATACGCGGCGGCAAGTTGCACAAATCCTGACGGAAATAATATTACCGGAGTTTCTCGCAGTGGAAATACTTTGGTCGGTTGGGCGAGAATTGTAAGTATTGCCACAGCCAGTGTTGCGGGTAATTCGGGAGGATGGAGTGGATGGATCAAGATGAATAATGTTTCGATTGATGCGGCAACCGGACAAATGTCGGGTTATGCATGGTCGGACGAAATGGGTTGGATTTCTTTTGCGAATGCACAAATTGGAGTTAGTAAAGTCCTTAATATTATTGTTTCAGCCAATCCGAGCGCTTGTATGTCATGTTCTTCTTTGGATTTTAATCTCGAGGCTGTCAGGGAAAACACATCTACAACTCTTGGTAATATCACCTATGAGTTTGATTGCAACGGCGATGGAGCTTTTGAAGGAACATACAATACTGCCAATAGCAGTCAGTTGCATGGTTGTACCACGATGTCTTCTGTAACGGCGCAAGTTAGGGTGACGCAAGATGGTATAACTCAAACTGGATCAGCAACGGTTTTCATTGCTGCGCCGAGTTGCGGGGATGGAGTTATTAATGTTGGAGAGGATTGTGATGATGGGGCGGCGAATAATGGCGTATGCCCGGATTCTTGCAGCGCAAGCTGTGCAAACAACGCTTGTTCGGATGACGCTAATTATAATTGGATAGAAGTGGCTCCGTGAAAATAATAAATGTAATAATTTAATTTTAAATAATCGGTGAAAAAAGAAATTTCAAAAACAAGTAAAATAGTGTTTATTATGGGGGTTGTTGTGGCCTTATTGATGTTTCTGATTTTATTTTTTTCGTTAGCTATAAAAAATAGAAGTCAGCAAAAAGAGAATAGTATCCAGCTTCCTGTCCAAAATGATCAAGGAAAATTGAATGAAGAAGAAAAAATTGAAGAAGCAATTAATTTCATAGAGCAATCGGGAGGAGATTTAACCGAGCAAGAGAATGCGATAGTAGAAGAAGCGACGGATTCTATTGAGCAGTCGGATTCAGATAGAGAATTGACCGAGCAAGAAAAGGCGTTGTTGGAAGAGGCTATGCAAATAAATTGATTTAAAAATATTTTTTAAAATAAAATTAATAAAAAAATGGAAAACACAAAAATGTTCACCAAAAATGGTAAAAAAATAATTCATAATGTCCGGTGGTTTCTTTTTTCTTTAACTCTCGGACTCTTTTTAGGCGGAGGGTTAATTGCAGTGAATGCTTGGACAGATCCGATTGTTGCTCCTCCGGGAGGAAATATTGCTGCTCCGATTAACATAAGCAGTATAACTCAAACCAAAAGCGGAAGGTTGAATATGGTGGGTTCGGTGCTTTCGAGTCCCTCTACCGCGTTACTCGTTCCTATTGGCAATGTGGGAATCGGAGATAATACTCCGGATGTTGGTGATGGCGGTCAATTAAGATTGGATGTTGCCGGAAATATCGGAGCAACAAGATATTGCGATCAGAATGGGAATAATTGCACAACATCAACTAATTTAGGGGGAGGTGTCATAAAGGCATGGGTAAATTTTGATGGTGACACAGCGCCATATACAACAATTCGCGATTCTTTTAATGTGTCCAACATAGCATATCAAGGCGGGGCGGTTTATAGAGTTAATTGGCAAAATGACTTTGCAAATACGAGATACGCAATTTTCATAACAACAAGCAGTGGACCAGTTAGAATTTTAAGCATCCAGCCGGGATATGCGACTTTTCAGGTTTTTAGCATAAGCTCAACTCCTGGAACGCAAATGGCCGATATTATTTCGGTTGCCGCAATGGATAATTAATTAAAAATTTGAGAATTTGTTTTTTGTATGCAGATCGCAAAAAGCGGTCTGCTTTATTTTTTTTTATTTCTGCGGTAGGATGAATGTATGAAGAAAGAAATTGAAAAAAATATTCAAAAAGCGCTGTTTGAATTGTTTGATTTGGAACAGGCAGATTTTGCGGTGGATTGTCCAAGAGAGGAGAATTTCGGGGATTATTCGACGAATGTGGCGATGATGCTGGCTTCAAAATTGAAAAAAAATCCAATGGAAATAGCTGAAGAAATCAAAATGCAAATATCAAATCTCAAAACAACAAATCAAAATTTAAAATTTTTGGAAAAAGTTGAAGTAGTCAAACCCGGATATTTGAATTTTTATTTATCGCCGGAATATTTTCAAGATAAAGTTAAAGAGATAAATAACCAAAAGGAAAACTTCGGAGATAGTAATATTGGGAAAAATAAAATTTTTTTGGTTGAATTTGTGAGCGCTAATCCAACTGGGCCGATTCATTTGGGAAATGCCAGAGGCGGGCCTTTGGGTGATGCGCTTGCGAACGTTTTGAAAAAAAGCGGTCATCAAGTCAAAAAGGAATATTACGTAAATGATTTCGGCAATCAGGTTTTGATGCTCGGACATTCCATTCTTAAAGACAAAGAGGCTCAGTATAAGGGAGATTATGTGGATGAGTTGGCGACGCAAAAAGATGAAAAAATGATTGATCCGATGGAGGTTGGCAATTGGGGGGCGAATGTAATTTTGGAAAAATTTATCAAACCGACTTGCGAGAAATTGGGAGTGAATTTTGATGTTTGGTTTTCAGAAAAAAGCTTGCATACAAGCGGCAAAGTCGATGAAATCATTCAAAAACTAAAAGATGATGATTTGATATATAAGAAGGATGGCGCTATTTGGTTCAAATCTGCTCAATTCGGAGATGACAAGGATCGGGTTTTGGTAAAATCCAACGGATTTAAGACCTATTCGGCAACTGATTTTGCGTATCATAAAAATAAATTTGAAAGAGGGTTTGACAAACTGATAAACATCCAGGGAGCTGATCACCATAAACAAGCGGAAGTAGTGCGATCTTTCGCGGATAATTTTTTGGGTGAAAAAGGAAAAATGGATTTGATTATGACGCAAATAGTCAGAGTAATAAAAGACGGAGTCGAGGTGAAAATGTCAAAAAGAAAAGGGATATATTTCGCACTGGATGATCTACTGGAAGAAGTTGGAAAAGACGCGGTGAGATTTATTTTCACTTCTTATGCTCCGACGAGCCACATAAATTTCGATTTGAATCTGGCACTGGAGCGTAGTGAAAAGAATCCGGTTTTCTATGTGCAATACGCGCACGCGCGAATTTGTTCAATTTTGGAAAAAGCATCCGCCTTGTCGGAACTTCGGCGAGACGAGGAAGATTTACAAGAAAGTGGGCGTAGTAAGAATAAAAAAGAAGTAAATTTATCACTGCTTACTCATAAAAAGGAAATCAGTTTGATGCGGGAATTGGATAAGTTTCCGCAGCTGATCGAGGATATTTCGCAAACCTACGAAGTGCATAAATTACCACATTACGCGATCGGATTGGCAGACAAATTCCATTCGTTTTATGCGGTATGTAAAGTGAATGACAAAGATAATCTTGAGCTTTCGGCATCTAGACAAGAGCTAGTAAAAGCTGTTAGAATAACATTAGCAGAGACTTTGCGATTGGTTGGAGTGAGCGCTCCGGAACGAATGTGAGAATATGACAAAGAGGACAAATAAGACTTATAGGACACAAAATATATGAGAATTGGAATTGATGCCAGAACAATATTGAATCCGGAAAAGGGCGACGCTATCGGCGTCGGACATTATACTTTTCAATTGATTCGCCATCTTTTGGAAATTGATCATGAAAACGAATATGTTTTGTTTTTCGATTTTCGCGTGCGAGAAAAAGACGTGAAAAAATTTACCATGCCGAATGTGAAAATAAAATTTTATCCTTTTTCCGATTATAAAAAATATTTACCGGGCGCGTACAGTGAGATTTTAGGAACAGCTACCCTACAAAGAGAAAAATTGGATGTATTGCATTCCACTTCTCCTTCCAGTAGAATTCCTTTAGGGTACAAGGGAAAAACCGTTGTGACATTTAATGATCTTGGCGTATATAAAATCCCTAGCTCTTTTTCAGCAGTTGCCCGCAGTCGAAACAAGGCGCTGGATCGATTAATGGAAAGTAAGGCAGGCAAGATTATCGCGGTTTCAGAGTCGATGAAAAAAGATTTGCAGTCCGTATTCAAAACCAAAGAAGAAAAAATAAAAGTTATTTACAGCGGACTGGACAAGCGATTTTTTGAGATTCCCGATATGGGAGCGAAAAAGGTTTTGGATCGCTATGGAATCAGAAAAAAATACATATTGTTTTTGGGAACTCTGGAACCGAGCAAAAATATTACGCGTCTTTTGCAGGCGTTTGCTAAATTCAAAGAAAAGAGCTTGCTGAAAAACAAGCAGACTGATGGAAAAAAATTCAAATATCAATTGGTGCTAGCGGGAAAGAGGGGTTGGCTTTCCAGAGAATATTTGCAAATCGCCAAGGATTTGGGGATTTCAAAGGATGTTGTATATACGGGCTATGTTATTGGAGATGAGTTGGTGCCTTTGTTTTCCGGCGCGGAATTTTTTGTGATGCCTTCGCTTTATGAAGGTTTTGGAATGACAGTCTTGGAAGCTTTTGCCACCAAAACTCCGGCGATTATTTCCAATGTTTCCTCGCTTCCGGAAATTTCCGGCGATGCGGCGCTTTTGGTGAATCCTCTGGATGTTAATGAAATTTCCGAGGCTATTTGGGAATTTTCACAAAATGAGCAATTGCGGGAAAAATATCGCCAAAGAGGATTGGAGCAAGTAAAAAAATTCGATTGGGAAAAATGTGCGCGCGAGACATTGGAAGTATATAAATCATTGATGTAGATTTGTTTATGTTTAAGAAAGTTGATGCTCGAAAAAAGCTTCCTGAATTAGAGAGGGAAGTTCTTGATTTTTGGAGGGAAAACAAAATATTTGAAAAATCTTTGGATAAAAACAGAGAAAAGGCTGTCTATACTTTTTATGACGGGCCGCCTTTTGCTACAGGAACACCGCATTATGGACATTTAGTGGGGAGTACGATGAAAGATGTGGTGCCAAGATATTGGACGATGCGCGGATATTTCGTCGAGCGCAAGTGGGGATGGGATTGCCACGGACTTCCGATTGAAAATATTGTGGAAAAAGAATTGGGATCGAAAAAGAAAAAAGACATTGAGGAAATGGGTGTGGCAAAATTCAATGAGTTGTGTCGGAGCAAGGTTTTGGGATATGTGGATGAGTGGAAAAAAGTAATCACAAGACTGGGACGCTGGGCGGATATGGAAAATGCCTACAAGACGATGGACTTGCCATATATGGAATCGGTTTGGAATGTTTTCAAGCAATTATATGACAAAGGTTTGATTTACGAAGGCTATCGCTCAATGCACATTTGCACACGTTGCGAAACCACTCTTTCCCAACAGGAAGTTTCGGAAGGATACAAGGATATTAAGGATTTGTCGGCGATTGCTAAATTTGAGTTGGTAGATCTCTCACCTCTAACCCCTTTCCCAGGGGGCGAGGGGGATAAAGTTTATGTATTAGCGTGGACAACAACGCCGTGGACTTTGATTGGGAATGTGGCGCTGGCGGTTGGTGAAGATATCGATTATGTTTCGGTAAAAATCAAAAATCAAAAATCAAAAGTCAAAATGACAGGGCAAAGTGTAAAATTAAAAGAGGGAGAAAATTATATTTTAGCCAAAGATGGATTAAATGAAATTTTAAAAGATGAAGAATATGAAGTCTTGAAAGAATTTAAGGGCAGTGAATTGGTTGGTGAGGAATATAAACCGCTCTTTGATTATTATCAAGGCAAGGGATTGGACAATGAAGAGAATGGGTGGAAGATTTATGCCGGCGATTTTGTTTCGACTGATGAGGGAACGGGAGTGGTGCATATTGCGCCGGCGTTCGGAGAAGATGATTTGAAGTTGGGACAAAAAGAAAAATTGCCTTTTGTGCAACACGTCGGATTGGACGGAGTTATCAAAAAAGAAGCAGGGGAATTTGCAGGACTCAGTGTAAAACCTGCACCCTCCTTCGCCAAGGCTTCGGCGGGTAAGGAAAAAGACATTCATCAAAAAACCGATATTGAAATTATTAAATATTTGGCGCATAATAATCTTTTGTTTTCCAAAGAAAAATACGAACACAGCTACCCGCATTGTTGGAGATGCGACACGCCACTGATAAATTATGCAACGAGTTCCTGGTTTGTGGCGGTGGAAAAAGTGAAAGACGAGGCATTGGAATTGGCAAAGGAAATCAATTGGTCGCCCGAGCATATCAAAGAAGGACGCTTTGGAAAATGGCTTGAGGGAGCGCGCGATTGGTCAATTTCCCGCCAAAGATTTTGGGCGAGCGTGATGCCGATTTGGAAATGTGAGTGCGGGGATATTCGAGTATTCGGGTCTGTCGGGGATCTTGAAGAAGCGAGTGGAGAAAAAATCACGGATATTCACAAGCATATTGTTGATGGGATTACTTTCAAATGCGACAAATGTGGCGGGATGATGAAGCGGGTGCCGGATGTGCTCGATACTTGGTTTGACAGTGGTTCGATGCCATACGCTCAGCTACATTATCCGTTTGAGAATAAAGATAAATTTGAAAAAAGTTTTCCGGCGGATTTTATTGCCGAGGGTCAGGATCAAACCCGCGCTTGGTTTTATTATCTTCATATTTTGGGAACTGCGCTTAAAAGCAATCCGGCTTTCAAAAACGTGATTGTCAACGGAACTGTTTTGGCAGAGGATGGAAAAAAGATGGCAAAGAGATTGCAAAATTATCCGGATCCGATGGAAATGTTTGAAAAATACGGTTCGGACGCGGTGCGATTTTATTTGATGAGCTCTCCAGTGGTAGCGGCGGAAAATTTGAATTTCAAGGAAAGTGATGTTTCCGATGTGGTGCGCGGAATGATGCGAATGCTTTGGAATACCTATTCATTTTTTGTGCTGTACGCAAATATTGACGGCTGGAAAGCGGAAAGCGGAAAGCGAAAAGCGAAAAATACGAGCAATTTGTTGGATCGTTGGATTGTTTCTGAACTGCATATGCTTATTCGAGATTTCAATTTGCATATGGAAAATTATGAGCTTCACAAAGCATCCAGATCGCTTCCGAAATTTGTAGATAATCTTTCCAATTGGTATGTGCGTCGCAGTCGCAAAAGATTTTGGAAATCGGAAAATGATGATGATAAGAATTTGGCGTACGCGACTTTGCATTATGTTTTGATCGAGCTTTCCAAAGTGATGGCGCCATTTACGCCGTTTGTTTCTGAAGAAATTTATAAAAATCTTACCAATAAAGAGTCAGTTCATCTTTGTGATTTTCCGGTGGCGGATGAAGGGTTGATTGATGAAAAATTGAACGAACAAATGCAAAAGACGCGGGATATTATTACCGAGGCGTTGCAACTGCGCGCCAAAGCTGGGATTAAGGTGAGGCAACCATTGGCGGAATTAAGAATTGCAAATCAAGAATTGAGCGATGAATTTTTGGATATTATAAAAGAAGAAGTAAATGTGAAAAGGGTCAAATGGGAGAAAATGGGAGAAAAAGGAGAGGATATCTGGCTGGATACGGAAATTACTCAGGAGTTGAGGTTGGAAGGGCAGGCGCGGGAGATTGTGCGGTTTATCCAGGAAATGCGCAAAGAGGCTGGTTATGAGGTTGACAATCGCATCCAAGTGTGCTATGATGGACAGTCGGATGTTTTTGAAAAATTTGGTTCTTTGATAACAAAAGAAATCCTCGCGGATAAATTATCCGCTGAAAAATTGGAAAAAATCGATCTGGAAAAGGAATTCGATTTGGACGGAGAAAAAATCCAAATCGGAATTTGCAGGTAAAATCCAAAGCATAGGAGGTGCTTACGGAATTATTGATGACTTTTTGGCGGGATGCTTGTGAAGTTCCGCCGATTGTGTTTTATGTTTTTTTGGCGGAAGCTGTCTGATTGCAGCTTTTGCTATTTTGGCGACAGGAGGAGAATTGTCGCAAAAAAATAAGGAGGAGTTATGAATAATATTGCGGAGCAGTTTTTTTCTTTGCCCAAGGATTTTCAGATTCTTATATGGGTGGGGATTTTTTCGGTAGCATTTGTATGTTCTATGTTTTGGGGAACGCTTTTGCGTCCCAGAAAAAAATGTTCGCGGTGTCCTGTTGAAGAGGATCCTCATGAGATGTTTCGTGAGGAAGAGGGTCTTATCTGCCGGAAGTGTCGGGCAGAGAAGGTCGCCGTTTCGATCGTTTCAGAGTGCGAGCAGTGTCATTAACTTTGACAAGCGGGCTTGCGCCGAGGCTTGGCTTCACATAATGTGGGGTTGAGCCTTTTTTTATTTTCCTGGAAAGCATATAAAAAAATAATTTACCTTTTATTTATGTCTTCTGGATTCCCGCCTTTCCTCCAAAGGCGGACAGGCGCGGGAATGACAAAGAGAAACGTGGGAAGGACAAGAGATGATGCTTGTGTATTTACTGGGGAGTGATTTCACAATATAATAGGGAAATGGAATATAAATACACTGGAATAATTTTGGGAAAGTATGATGTCGGGGAGACCGATCGGATTTATGTTATCTATACTTTGGAACAGGGTAAAATTCGTGTGCTTGCCAAGGGTGTGCGCAAAATGCAGGCCAAGCTGGCGGGAGCGCTGGAAAATTTCAATTTGGCGGATATTTTGGTGGCGCGCAATAAAGGGATGGGGAAAATAAAATCGGCGATAGTGGAGAACAATTTTTCCAATATTAAAAATAATTTGGAACTTTTGGAAAAGACTTTTCAAGTTATTGGAATTTTTGGTCGCTTGATGGAAGATGAACAAAAAGACGAAGAGGCGTTTTTTTTGCTTGCGCAATATTTGCAAATGATGAATGAAAAAAACGCAGATGATTTTTTGCGTTTTCGAATAATAACGCAGGGATTTTTGCAGCAGTTCTTTTCTTTGTCGGGATATCAATTGGAAATTTCCACTTGCGCGGTTTGCCGGGTAAAAATAAAAGCCGGAGGAAATTTTTTTTCAATGCTTCACGGCGGAGCGGTTTGTCTTGAATGTGGCAGTGATGTGATTGAAAAAATCCGCGTTACGGATAATACGATCAAAGCGATGCGCATTTTTTCTTCAAATAAGTTGAAGTCTTTGTCGAAATTGAAAATAAAAAAGGAGGAAATAATCGAGCTGGAAAGAATATCCGATTTGTTTTATCGATGGATTGTATAAGTTGTCTTGTTGGGAGGAAAAAAATTTGGTAAAATAACAACGTAATCGCTTAGATGGTTATTCAAAAATAAAAATTTATATGTCTCTTGATAATTTAAACAAAAAAATTAATAATCCCGACGAATTGATTGACAATAGTGAAGTTTATGGAGAAAAAAGGTTGCCGGCGGAAAATAAATTTATTGCCGGCGATGGAAAGTGGAAGCGCACCGATGGTTGGTTGGATGAGGGAACACGAAGGATTATTAAAATCGCGGCGGCGGTTTTTGCGGGATTTTTTGTGTTGGCGGCGATCGCTTATGGGGTTTTTCGGTATAGCCAGACTGCTTTTAGCGAGGAGCGGGTTTTTGTTGAAATTGAGGGGTCGGCGGATATCAATAGCAGTGAGTTGGTAAAATATAAAATAAAATACAAAAACGACAACCGAGCCGGGCTTGAAAACGCGGAACTTGTGATTAGCTATCCTGATAATTTCAAGCCGGAAGGAAATTCCAATTTCCAAGCTCAAGGGGAAAACAACAGCGTGGTTAAGGTTGGAAAAATAAGGTCTCGCGGTGAGGGTTATGTCGAGATTAGCGGACGTTTTTATGCTCCGGTAGATTATACGCTCTTGATAAAAGCTTCATTAAAATATACGCCATCGAATTTCAACAGTCAGTTTCAATCCGGCACGCAAAAGGGTCTTAGCGTGAAAACTTCTCCAGTAGCGATTTCCATCAGTGCTCCGATGGAAATTCTTAGTGAAAGTAAAATTAGCTATGTAATCGGTTACCAAAATACAAGCACTATTTCTTTTGATGATTTGAAGCTCGAAGTTGGTTTTCCGAAAGGATTTGAAATTCAAAATTCGGAAGTTTCGATTTTTAAAGAAAACAGCGTTTGGAATATAGGGAGGTTGGAGGCGGGGCAAAAGGGAGAAATTAAAATCGAGGGGATTATTCAAGGAGCAAGAGGTGATGTCAAATCCATAAATGTTGCTATTGGTCAGTTTAGGCAAGATAAAGAGTTGTTGGTGTTTGACAAAAAAGAAGCGGTTTCTAAAATAGTGGCGCTTCCTTTGTCTATTTCGCAAACAATAAACGAGCAAAAATCACTCAATATCAATCCCGGGGAAAATTTGAATTATCGTTTGAGTTATCGAAATGATGGCGATGTCGGATTGCGGGATTTGATCATAACAATGAAAATAGATTCTCCGGTGTTGGATTTTTCCAAGTTGAATTTGAGCGGCGGAGGTTCGTATGATTCGGAAAAGAAAGAAATCGCTTGGAAAACTTCCGATGTTTCCCAGCTTGCCAAACTTGATCCGGGTCAAGGAGGGTCGGTGAGCTTTTCCATTCCGGTTAAAGATAAGATTGAGGTGAACAGCAAGAAGGACAAAAATTTTTCAATTGAATCAATTGCCAAAATTGACAGTCCGGATGTGGCATATCCGGCAATAGGAGTAAATGAGAGTGTGAGCAGAGCTCTTGTGAAAGTTAATTCTAAGGTTATTTTGGAAACCGCCGGATATTACAAGGATGTTGATATTGCAACGTCCGGGCCGATTCCTCCGGAAGTAGGCAAAGAAACGGAATATGTTATCCATTGGTCAATTACCAATATCTCCAATGATATTGATAATGTTTCGGTTTCCGCTTTTCTTCCGACGGGAGTGAAATGGAAAAACGAAATTTATTCAAAAACCGAAGATGTTAAGTATAATGAAAGGACAAATGAAATTGTCTGGAATCCTGGAAAAATTGAAAATGGAACCGGAATTTTGGAAGAGGCAAGAGGTGTGAGTTTTAAGGTGTCAATTGTTCCGCAAATTAATCAAGAAGGGAAATCCGTTGTTCTTTTGGGAAAGACGACGCTTAGGGCGAAAGATTTGTTTACCGGCGAGGAAATTTCAAGAGAAACTGCGGAAAAAAACACGGAACTCCGGGAAGATAGCACTATTACATCTGCGGGCTACCAAGTGAAAAAGGGAGAGTAGTTTGGTTTTATTTCAAAATATGGAAATTTTTTCGAAAAAAAAAGTAAGAGTGAAAAAAATAAAAACGAAAAGCGGAGAATTGCAAACTCCGTTTTTTATGCCTGATGCTACGCGAGGATTCGTCAAATCTATGAGCGGAAAAGACTTGGAAGATGCGGGAGTTGGTCCGATGGTGGTCAATACATATCATTTGTATTTGCAGCCAAAAATAGACTTGATTAAAAAAGCAAAAGGAATTCATAAATTTATGAGTTGGGATAAGCCCCTGCTTTCCGATAGTGGCGGATATCAGGTTTTTTCTTTGATACACAAGAATCCGCAAATGGGAAAGATTACCGATGACGGCGTGGAATTTCGTTCGCCCTTGGATGGCTCAAAACACTATATTACTCCGGAAAAAGCGATTCAAATTCAGTTCGATTTGGGCGTGGATATGATGGTATGCTTGGATGATCCTCCGCCGAACAGCTATTCCAAGGAGCAAATAGAGGCGGCAGTCGATCGAACTTTGGCGTGGGCGAGCCGATGTATGATAGAGTACAAAAAACAACTTAGAATCAGGAAAATAATAAAAGAAAATCGTCCGCTAATATTTTGCGTTATTCAGGGTGGGGAATATCTTGATTTGAGAAAGAAATGCGTCGAAGGTCTTATTGAAATTGGTTTTTCCGCCAAAGGCGGACCAGCTATGAATTGGGGCGGATATGGATTCGGAGCGAGGCACGTTGACAGCAAAGGAAATTTTTTGGGGGAAGTTTTGGAATATACCGCCAAGTTGATCCCGGAAGATTCCTTGCGTTTTGCTCTGGGAATTGGAACACCGGAGGATATTGTCCGCTGCGCGCAAATGGGATGGGATATGTTTGATTGCGTGATTCCGACGCGGGAGGCAAGGCACGGGAGGATATTTTTAAGAAAAAACAATTTTCAATTTTCAATTTTCAATTTTCAAACAAGTTTCAATGACAAAAAAGAAGAAAGTTTTTATGAAGTTGTTAATATTACCAATTCGAAATTTAAGGATGATTTTGGCGCGATAGATTCCAATTGTGATTGCGAACTTTGTCGAAATTATTCGAGGGCTTATTTGCATCATATTTTCAAGATGAAAGATCCTTTGGCGGCGCGCCTCGCCTCGATTCACAATCTGAGATTTTACACGGATTTGATGAAAAAAATCCGTGAGGGGGCATGACTTGTTTTTTTGCAAGGTTGCTGTATACTTGAATCTAAAAAATAGAAGGTTCTTTTTAAATCAAAAATTATCATGGGAGGTAGAAATGAGAAAAAAACCTAATTTTCTCGTGGCTGACCCCGTGAGAAAAAAAAGAGAAAGCTGGCAGCAGATAAATATTTCTGCTTTTGCTAAAAAGATGAATGCACAATTAATTTTGAATGCAGAAAATTGTTGCGACACTTATCATCAAAATTGTTTTCGAAGAAATGGAGATGAGTATCGTAAGCACCCAAAAAGAGTTTTGCGGTCATTTATCTTTTATACGATGGTTGAATCAAGAATGACTTTTGATCATCAGATGGAACAAGAAAGTTCAGGGGTGTTATTGCACGATACTATCGAGGATGTTAGCAGTAAGATATTGGAAAATATTAGCAATGCTTACGGAACTATAACATTGGATTTTGTTAATGTTCTTTCTCGCGGAGAAAAAGAGTCGGTCATCAGTTTCGTAAAGAGGGTGATTAGAAGGCCCAATACAGCTCTTGGAAAATTTTGTGATAGCATTGATAATGGCATAGGAATGCTAGATGAATATTATGCGGGAATTCCATCGGAAGATCTAAACAGATTGAAAACGTACATGCATAAAAAAATATTCCCGCTGATTGTCGTTGGCTATAATACGGATTTGGGAACATCAAAGTATGCCCAAGCAGCGCGATGGGCTTTAAGTGATTTAATTCTTTGTTATCGTGAAGCTCAGGAGGCTATACGAATAGCAGAAGAATAAAAAGGTTAAGATAAATTCTTTCTTAACCTTTTTTTATTTCCTTTTTAAGGATATAATGAAAATATGAAAAGATTGATTCCGCAAAAATTGAAAAATTATTATCATTTGTGCCAAGCGGTGGCGGCGAATTTTTGGTATGGATTTCCTTCAAAGAAAATAAAAGTGATTGGTGTGACGGGAACCAATGGGAAAACAACAACCGTGCAAATAATAACCAAGATTCTAGAAGAAGCCGGATTTAAGGTGGCAATGGCTTCGACGATCAATTTCAAATTGAACGGCAAAGAAGAAGTCAACAAAACCAAGTTTACGACACTTTCAGCATTTGCAGTGCAAAAATTTATTATGGATGCGGTTTTGGGAGGACATGATTTTGTGGTCTTGGAAACTTCATCGCATTCATTGGATCAATACCGGGTGTGGGGAGTGGAATATGATACAGCGGTAATTACGAATGTGACACGCGAACATTTGGATTACCATAAAACAATCGAGGAATATCGTTGCGCAAAATTAAAATTATTTAAAAAAGTGAAAAATATTATTGTGAATTTGGATATGGAAAAACCCGAGGAGTTTTTGGGTATGGAGGCGGAAAATAAGTATGGATATTCAGTTAAATTTTCAATTTCCAATTTTCAATTTTCAAACAATATTCAAATTCCAAATTCCAAATTAAAAACAGTATTTGCTGAAAATATTGAATTAGGAATTGATGGATCAAGCTACAGGCTACAGGCTACAAACTACAAGCTTAAATTGCCGGGTAAGTTTAATATTGAAAATGCTTTGGCGGCGACTTGCGTTGGAATGATTTATGATGTGAGTGAGGAAATTATTTTGCGAGCATTGGAAAAAATCAAAGGTGTGCTGGGAAGAATGGAATATGTTGAAACTGACAAGGGTTTGAATATTATTATCGACTATGCCGTTACTCCTGATTCTTTGGAGAAGCTATATGAATTGATTGAAAATATCAACACTCAAAATAAAAAAGTTATCGCGGTATTTGGAAGTTGTGGCGAAAGAGATCGAGGCAAGCGTCCGATTATGGGAGAGATTGTTTCACGCAGTGCCGATTATGTAATTATTACCAATGAAGATCCCTATGGGGAAGATCCGGTGCAGATTATGAATGAATTGGAATCAGGAATCAAGAATCATGAATTGGGCAAAACTTATTTTAAGATAATTGATCGCCGCGGGGCAATTAAAAAGGCTTTGCAAATTGCAAGAAGTGGTGATTTTGTGGTTGTAACTGGAAAGGGAGCGGAAGAAACAATGGCGGTAAGCGCCACCAAGCGGATTCCCTGGAATGATAAGAAAATTATCCAAGAAATATTGCGAGAATCAAAGTGAGAACAAAACCAAAAATCGCTCCGGCAATCGCTTCTTCCGGACGATGCCCCATTCTTTCTTTAAGGCGGGTATATTCTTTTTCATCAATGCCGATTTTGTCGGTGAGCATATTTATATAACGACTATGTTCTCCCATATAAACGCGAAGCCGAGTAGCATCGTCAATAATTAAAATCGCCAAAACAAAGGCGATGGCGAATTCTCCCGAGTCAATCCCGGAAAAATAACCGATGGATGTTACCAAGGAAACCATCAAAGCGCTATGCACGCTAGGCATATGTCCGTAGGTCATCGCATGGTTAAGTGTATATTTTAAATTATTTCCGTGTTTGGCGTAGAATATAATGAATTTCAGGATTCTGGCGAAAGCCAAAACGATCAAAGGAATAATGAACATTGCATAATTTGAAAAAATATCCATTTTATTAAAAAATTAAGTATTTAGTGCTTTAATTATAACATAAAAAGCGAAAAAAACAGAGATATTTTGTTTTTCGCCAAATAGTGTATAATTAGGGGTATAATAAATAATATAAAAAATAAAAATATGGGAATTGGACTGATTTTATTGATTGTGGTAGTAGCAATCGGGCTTTGGATCGTAGTGGTCTATAACGGACTTATCAGGCTTCGAAATAGGACAGATGAAGCTTGGAGCGACATTGATGTGCAACTCAAAAGGCGCTATGATTTGATTCCGAATTTGATTAATGCTGTAAAGGGTTATGCAACACATGAAAAGGAGTTATTCGAAAAAATAACGCAGGCTCGAACAGTGGCAATGGGAGCGCAAACTCCGGCGGAAAAAGAAGGAGCGGAAAATATGCTCTCCGGAACTCTCAAATCTCTTTTTGCGGTGGCGGAAAATTATCCAGACTTGAAAGCTAATCAAAACTTTTTGGAATTGCAACGAGAACTTTCCGATACGGAAAATAAAATTCAAGCTTCCCGAAGATTCTATAATGGCAATGTTCGCGATTTCAACACTAAAATTGAAGTTTTCCCTAACAATATTATCGCCGGAATGTTGAATTTTGCCAAACGCGAATTTTTCGAGGCCGAGGATGGAGAAAAAGAGAATGTGAAGGTGGGATTTTAGTTTTATCTTATGGCAACTCTATATACTCAAGCGGATAGAAATACCCGATTGACATGGATATATATTTCAGGTTTTTTGATATTTGTAATCGGTGTCGGTTATGTTTTTGCCGGCGCGATGCAAAATAGCGCGATTTTATATGGCGCGGTCATCTTTTCAATTGTTATGAGCTTCGGTTCGTATTGGTGGAGCGATAAAATTGTGTTGGGAATGAGCGGTGCCAAGGAACTTACGCATGACAATAACCGAGAGATATATCATTTGGTGGAAAATCTTTGCATTACGGCGGGACTGCCTTTTCCGAAAATTTACATCATTCAAGACAGTGCGCCGAACGCTTTTGCCACCGGAAGAGACCCGAAACATGGAGTGATTTGCCTGACAACCGGAATAATTGAAAAATTGAAAAAGACCGAGCTGGAAGGAGTAATTGCACACGAGCTTTCGCATATCGGCAATCGCGATATTTTACTTTCGACAGTCGTGGTTGTTTTGGTTGGGTTTATTACCCTTCTTGCCGACTGGTTTCGGCACTGGGCGTTTTTTGGCGGAAAATCCCGAGATAATGAGGGTGGCGGACAATTGCGTATGATTATGATTGTGTTGGCGATAATTTTGTCGATTCTAGCGCCGATTGCGGCGATGTTAATGCAACTCGCGATTTCCAGAAAAAGAGAATTTTTGGCGGATGCTGACGGGGCGCTCCTCACAAGATATCCAGAAGGGCTAGCAAGCGCGCTGGAAAAACTTTCCGCTGACCAAGAGTCGCTGGAAGCCGCTAACCGCGCAACCGCGCATTTGTATATTTCCAATCCATTTAAGGGAAAAAAAGCAAGCAAATTATTCTTAACGCATCCGCCAATAGAGGAGAGAGTGGCGAAGTTGAGAGGGATGGATAATAAATAAATTTGAAATTTGAAATTTTTATTCAATTTTTAATTCATATAAATTTTAAGTTATAAAATGGAAAGAGAAAAAATAGTTCAACCGGAAAAAAGTGAAAGTCTTTTGGATAAAATAATAAGAGAAAATTTTGAAAGTAGGAGCGCTTTTGAAGAAATTGTTAAGCGAGAGCTTAATAATATGAAAGAAAGTGGTGGAAATTTATCTGAATGTGAGCTTGCAAGGTATATTATCGGAAAAGATAATTCTAGAGGATTATCTAAAAGAGATTTTGCAGTACTTAAGGATGAGATAATAAGAATAATAAAAAAGGTAATTGAAAAGGAAAAAAATGGAGAGCAAGGACAAGAGCAAGAGAAAAATAACGTAAATAAAATTCCCACTTTTCATATTCCCAGAAACGGGGAGAAAATAGCGACCGAAGAAATGAAAAAGGAGGCAAGGATAGCGGAAGAGGATAGTGAATTAATAGGCGAAGGTTTTGATCCGGAGAAAGTTCGAAAGGAATTATAATAAATTTAATGCAAATAATATATAAATTTAATGAAAATTATTACAAATGAAATTACGATTGCGGAATTGAAAGAAATGTCGGAAAAAATGTTCGGTAACTTGGTAAAGGCGGTTGTGGATACGGAAAAAGAAATTATGGCGGTTGATGCCGATCTTCATGCCGATGAAGAGTCTTTGTTGTTGGAAAACGGTTCAGAACAAAAAAATCTTTGGGGTATAAATCTTTATCCGGAATTGACAGAAGATGATTTTGTGGAATTTGATTCAATGATAAATTTGCGTCCTTCGCAAAAAAACCGCAGCCGTGGAGTGGATGATCTGGATATTCAAAAGCGAATTATTGAAATAGTGAATAAATTAGTTAAGAAATAATTATGGAATATCAACATAAAAATTTGTCCAATGGACATTGGAATGAAATGACTTTTTTTGAGCAGATGGCTAATATTGGCAGTGAAGTTGAGCGGGCGATAAAATGGAAGAATAAAAACAATATTGAATATAGTCGGATGGCTTTTGAGCGGGCTCTTGAGTTGTTGGATTTTACTGTTTCAGACCCGAAAAATAGAAAGAGATTGAGGGAGTTATTAAGAATGCGCGAAATCCTGGCGGATTATTTTGCTTTTGACAATGAATACAAATCTACTGACAAAAGTTGGCAAAATTATTTTTACGCATTTAACTGGGCAGCAAGAATTAACAAATAGTATAAGGAGAATAAAAAAAGGACAAGCGCGATGTCATGTGTCATTTGGCACGGAATCGGCTTGTCCTGGAAGAGGGGCATTAGTTTAATGTTAAATTCGGCCTGCTGCTCGGAGCTGATCCACCCAGCTCATTACTTTGAAAATGAATTCCAGTCCTCTGCTGGTTTTGAGGACATTTATACCGCTACTGGTGATTATGTACTTTCCATTTTCCAGTAGCACATAATCGCTGGCATTTACGAGTTCGTTTAGCTCTATACCGAGCTCATTTTCTTCCCAGGGGCATTCTTCCCCTAGTTTTTCATGCAGACCATCCAAAATCTCCTGAATGGTCTGAGATCCATTATTAAAGAGCCTCAATAAAATCAGCAGCATATTCGTGTCCATTTTGTTCTCCTTGTCAATGTGTTTATTTATTGATTTTCGGCCTCTTACTGATATAAAAAGATAGCAATTATTTTTTCTTCTGTCAATTATCAATCGAAATTTGTCAGAGTAGGATAAATGTATTTCTGTGTTAGAATAAATTTGTATATTTGTAAAAGATTTGTAATTCTATGCAATTTAAGATTCCTGCGGATAATGATAAGTATCAGTGGACGGCGCATTCAGTGATGAAAATGCGGCAATATGGGCTGAGCGCCCAGCGGGTTTTGCGCGTGGTACGTTCGCCTCATCGCAAAGAAGAAGGGATTGTGAAAAAAACGATTGCCGTGATGCAGCCGGTTTCATTCAAAACAGATAAAGAAGGCAAGCGAACCTGGGGAAGTGAAATCTGGGTGATGTACCAACTGAAATCTCAAAAATCAAAAATCAAAAATCAAAATTTAAAATCCGAAATGAATTTAAATTTAAAATTGGAAAAGCTAATGAAACTAAAAAATAATGAAGCTAAGAAGTTAAAAATAATCAGTGCTTGGAAATATCCCGGGGTGAGTCCGAAGAATAACCCCGTACCGGAAGAAATATTACGGGAACTGGACGACGTTGTGTAATTTTTGTTGTCGTGATAAAATGGAATAAATAGGCGGTGGGCTGTTTGATCTAAATATTAATAATAATAATAAAAATATGGAAGAATCAAAGAACGTTGACAATAATGAAAAACAAGCAGAAGAACAAAAAGAGAATGTTCAATTAAGTGAAGATGCTAAAAAATCCTCAAGCGAGGAGAAGGGAGTGAAGGTTGGTAGTGATGCTCAGGAAAACAAGGCAATCGCTTTGTTGAGTTATATCTCAATTCTTTTTCTGATTCCTCTTTTATCAAAAAAAGACAGTCCTTTTTGTCAGTTTCATGCGAAGCAGGGCTTGGTCTTGTTTATCATCGAAATTGTCGGATGGTTTCTGACTCCGTTTTTCGGATTGGGAGTTTTGGTTAATCTTGTCGCGTTGATTTTGATGATTATGGGGATTATTAATGTGCTTAACGGTGAAACAAAAAAGCTTCCTTTGATTGGTGATTTTGCGGATAAATTCAATTTATAGATCTGGTTGTTTTTTGCATAAATCTTTCAAAGCAGGCGGTTTCTAGAAAGTTGCCTGTTTTGATTTGGAGGAATAAGTGCGATAAAATCAAAATAGAAAAAATATACAAATTAAAGAAATGTCTCATTCATACAATAAAAAAACAAAAATAGTGGCGACAATCGGACCGTCCTGCGAGTCTGAAGAAAAATTGGAAAAAATGATACGAGCGGGAATGAATATTGCTCGGCTTAATTTTTCTCATGGAACGCATGAATGGCATGGGAAAATAATTGAGAGGATTAGAAAAGTTTGTGCAAAATTAAACGCTAATGTTGGAATTTTGGCCGATTTGCAAGGTCCGCGTATTCGCGTGCAAACAAATGATGAGATTGATGCGAAAAGAGGAAAGGAAATTTTAGTGAGCGATGTTCGTTATCGTAAGGTGGTTTCCGATATGTCCGCAAGTATATTTTTTTTGGACCACCCGGGAATTATTGATGGGGTTGAAGAAGGGAATGAAATTTTAGTGGAAGACGGATTGATAAAAGTCAAAGTGATAAAAAAAGAAAAGAATTTTTTGCGAACAAAAGTTATCGATGGAGGAATAATCAAAAATTGCAAAGGAGTAAATATTCCGGATGCCCAATTGAACATCGGAGTAATAACGAAAAAAGATGATTTGGATTTGAAATTTTCTCTTGAAAAAGGAGTAGATTTTGTCGCTCTTTCATTTGTTAGTAGTGCGAAGGATATTTTGGATTTGCGAAAAAAGATGAAATGTATTTTGGGAAAAGAGGATAGTCCTCAGATTATTGCAAAAATAGAAAGAAAAGAGGCAATTAATAATCTGGATGAAATAATCGAGCAAACGGATGCGGTAATGGTGGCGCGTGGAGATTTGGGGATTGAATTGGATCCGAGCAAGGTGGTAATTTGGCAAAAAGAAATAATCAAAAAGAGTCTCAAGAAAGCCAAACCGGTAATTGTGGCGACACAAATGCTCAACAGCATGATTGAAAATCCCCGTCCAACCAGAGCGGAAGTGAGTGATGTTTCCAATGCGGTAATCGATCATACGGATGCCGTAATGCTCAGCGGTGAATCAGCCAGCGGGAAATATCCGGTTGAAAGCGTGAAAATGATGGCGGAAATCATCAAAAATACGGAAGAGTCGCCTTTTGACGATGTATATAAATATATGGATCTGCATATTACTACTGAATATGCAACAGTGATTCGCAGTGCCTACGAAATCGCTAAAAGCTATGATGTGAGAGCGATTGCGATGATTAGCCTGAGTGGTTTCACAGCCAGATTGGTTTCTCATTTTCGTCCAGATCAAGATATTTTGGTTGTGACGAATAATGCCAGGACTTTTAATCAATTTTCTTTAGTTTGGGGAGTGAGTGGTTATCTTTTTGAGGGCGATGAAAGATTGGAAATTTTGATTGATAAAATGCTTAATAAGGCAAAAAAAGAAAAGCGCATAAGCACCGGCGATAATGTGGTGGTGATTGTCGGCAGGGATTGTAGCGGAAATAAAATGCGTCTGGTTGGAATTCGCAAGGCTTGACTTTTGGCTATAAATAAGTATTATTAGCCAAGTAAGGGGAAGGGTCGCATAGCTGGTCTAGTGCGCACGCTTGGAAAGCGTGTGTGTCGAAAGGCACCGCGAGTTCGAATCTCGCTCCTTCCGCCAATATGAATTCCAATACTGAAGAAATTAAGGCGCGGGTGAATATTATCGATTTTATCGGTGGATATGTCCGCTTGCAAAAAGCCGGCTCAAGCTGGAAAGCTTGTTGTCCTTTTCATAATGAAAAAACGCCCTCGTTTGTCGTTAATGAGGAAAAACAATTCTGGCATTGTTTTGGTTGTGGAAAAAGCGGAGACATCTTCACTTTTTTGATGGAAATAGAGGGAGTCGGTTTTCGTGAAGCGTTGAAGATTTTGGCGGATAGGGCAGGAGTACCGCTTCCGGAGTATAATCCGCAAGAAGAGAAAGAAAAAAATCGGGGCGTGGATATTTTGGAACTTTCGGTGAAATTTTACGAAAAACAACTCTGGGAGGGAATAGGGAAGACAAAAGCATTGGAATATTTGAGGCAAAGAGGGTTGAAAGACGAAACAATAAAATGGTTTCGTTTGGGATATGCTCCCGACGGATGGCGTAATTTGTTGGATTTTCTGCTTAGCCGGGGTTATGGGATGGAAGAAATTTCCAAAACCGGAGTAATAGTTAACAAGCAAGATGACTCTCAGCGTTTTTATGATCGCTTCAGGGACAGGATCATTTTTCCGATCGCCGACGCAATGGGAAAAATTGTCGGTTTTACGGCAAGAGTGGCTCCGGGCGGCGACGAATCGCAAGCGAAATACGTGAACACTCCGGAATCGGAGTTTTATCACAAGAGCCGAATTTTGTATGGAATCGACAAGGCTAAGGGAGAAATAAAAAACAAAGACCGAGCGGTTTTAGTGGAGGGAAATATGGATGTTATCGCTTCGCATCAAGCCGGAATAAAAAATACTATTGCAGTTTCCGGCACGGCGCTCACGCAACAGCAAATAGATATCATCAAACGCTACACGAGAAACTTGTATTTGTTTTTTGACGCTGATACGGCTGGCCGGCAGGCGGCGGTGCGAAGTTGTGAAATGGCCTTTGCAAATGATTTGAATGTTTTTATTATTGAGCCATCTGAAGGAAAAGACGCGGCTGACATCGCACAGAAAAATCCCAATGATTTGTTGAAACTACTAGAAGGAGCTACCGAGGCGATGGAATATTTCTTGCAAAAATTTTTCGCAAAATATAATTCGGAAAACATCGCGGAAAAGAAAAAGATTGTCCGAGATTCTGTTGCGCTGATAATTAATTTTCCCAAAGAAATAGATCGCCAGCACTGGGGAAAAAAGTTGGCCGAGCGTTTGAGTGTCGATGAAAAAGTGATTTATGAAGAAATATCTCTAGCGAGCAATAGCGCAAATGCTTATCCGGAAAGGAAATTCCGGCAAGAAACGGACATTTTTTCCAAAAAAAGAAAAAGAAGCACTATTATCGGAGAAAGAATATTTTCTTTGTTGCTTGGAAACGAGGATGTTTGGAAGATGGCGGAAGAGAAGCGCGGAAGGGAAATGGTGGAATATTTTGCGGATAATGTTTTTTTTGCGGATATTCTGTCATTGGGCAAAAAAAATGATTTTAAATTTGATAAATTTGAAATGTTGATTGATGATGAAAAAGAGCGGGAGTTTCTGAGAAAAATGAAATTTTCGAGCGTTGAAGAAGATATTGCTAAAGGCAATGACGTGCTATTTGACGGGAAATGGAAATATTTTGAACAATTGATGGAGGAATTGAAAAAGGAAAAGAAAAGAGAGCAAGTTGATTTTTTGGTTAAGGAAATCGCATCAGCCGAAAAAGATGGCGATAAGGAGCGAGTGAAAAAAATAGCGCGAAAATTGTCTGATTTATCCCGGGAAGATAAATGAAATATTGTTTTTGCCGCAGAAGTAGTATAAAATTAAGTAGCAGAAAAACCTTTCAGTTCTTAATGTAAAAATATATAAGTTATGAGCAAGACAATCAAGAAAAAAAGTAAAATGAAAAAAGCCAAAAAATCAACATCCAGGAAGTTGGCAAGTAAGATTATAAAGAAAAAAAAGGCGAAGATTGAGCAAAAAAAGCGCAGTGTCAAGGAAACAAAGAAGACTGCAAAGAAGAAGAAAAATGTCGCAAAAAAGACAGCCAAGAAAGCCGGAGGTTTTTCGCGCGCGACAAAAACAACCAGTAAATCGGTAAAAGTCAAACAGTCACAACCCAAGAAAGAAAACTTATTGGAAGAGCTTGTGTCTCGAGGAAAAATCAGGGGGTTTATAACCGAGGATGAAATTATTCATATAATTCCTGAAATAGAAAAAGATTTAGATGATCTGGAGAATTTATACGAAAAATTGGAAACTAATGGAATTCGAGTAGTGGGATCGGGCGAAATGATTAAGATGGAAGTGGACGCAACAGTGGAAAGTTTTGAGAAAGAAAAAAATAGAAAGGAAAAAGAAAGACAGACGATAATCAATGAGGGAGAAGCCAACTCATCCGATTCAGTGCAAATGTATTTGAAAGAAATCGGAAGAGTTCCGTTGCTCAAAACTGAGGATGAAATTCGTTTGGCGAAATTGAATGAAAAGGGAGATTTGGCGGCTAAAAAACAACTTACTGAAGCTAATTTACGATTGGTTGTAAGTATTGCCAAAAAATATGTGGGTCGCTCGCACAATTTGGGTCTTTTGGATTTGATTCAAGAGGGAAATATCGGTTTGTTTCGAGCGGTGGAAAAATTCGATTATCGCAAAGGATACAAATTTTCCACTTATGCTACTTGGTGGATTCGCCAAGCGATTACGCGCGCGCTGGCCGATCAATCCAGAACAATCCGCATTCCGGTACATATGGTGGAGACTATCAATAAATATATTCAAATAACCCGTCGCTTGGTTCAGGAATTGGGACGCGAACCATTAGCCGAAGAAATTGCGGCAGAAATGGATATGGAAGTAGATAAAATCAGACATATACAAAAAATTTCACAGGAAACGGTTTCATTGGAAACTTCGGTTGGTGACAGCGATGACGAAAGCGTGCTGGGTGATTTTATTGAGGACACGGAAACGATTATGCCTAATCAAGCCGCCTCAAGAAAATTGCTTACCGGTCATGTCGCGGAAGTTCTCAGTGAACTTACTCCTCGCGAGCAAAAAATTCTCAAAATTCGTTTCGGATTGGAAGACGGAGTGACTCATACTTTGGAAGAAGTCGGGCAGGAATTCGGAGTAACGCGTGAGCGTATTCGTCAAATTGAAGCCAAAGCTTTGGAAAAAATCCGCGATCATTCCGGAGTAAGTAAATTGAAAGATTACTAGAATTTTTTCAGAAGTAGAATTTGCGTGCTCAAAGAATACTTGTCCGGTTTTCTGAAAAATATTTTTTTCTCCGGCTTTTCGTCGGAACACAGTAGCTACGAAAAAAACATTTTTTCAGAAAACCTGGTGTTTTTTATTGAAGTAATAAGTTGTATTTCTCTTTGATTTTTTCAAATTCCGGCATTTTGTCCGTACCGAGCGGATTTCCTTTCGGCAGATTCATTGCAAGCGGATTAATCGGAGCTCCGTTTAGTTTTATTCCATAATCAAGATGCGGTCCGGTTGACCAGCCAGTCGATCCAACATAGCCGATTACTTGCCCCTGGGAAACTTGGGCGCCGGATTTTATTCCTTTGCCAAAAGCACTAAGATGGCCGTAGTGAGTAGTGTATCCATTGGCATGGCGCAGGCGGACAATATTCCCCCAGCCGCCCTCCCAGCCAGCACTCACAACATCTCCGCGAGCCGTAGCGACGACGGGAGTTCCGGTAGGAGCCGCATAGTCGATTTGATAGTGGGCACTTACAGTTTTGGTGATGGGATGAACTCGGGCGCCGGTATAGCCGGAGGTTATTTGGCGATAGCTGAGCGGGGCGCGCAAAAATTGGCGAACCAAGAAATGCCCTTCACTATCATAATGCCCATCCTCATCTCCATTGTCAAAATAGTATCCATAATAATCATTTCCGGCATTGGTGAATTTTGCCGCCAAAACTTTCCCATCCGGCGCCGGTTTTCCGTCCCGGGTTCTTTTTTCATAAATAACCGTAAAGCTGTCTCCTCGGCGAATTTCCGTGGTGAAATCGATATCGAAAGAAAAAATATCGGCAATTTCCAAAATCGTGGCTTCGCTGATTCCGGCATTGAGTGCGTCGATATAGAGAAAATTATCAATATTAACACTGATATTTTCCTGGGAAATTTCATAAGGAATAGTTTCTTCATTTACAGAAAACTCGTTTTCTTCCCGGCGGACAACAATCATTGTTTCTGTGTCGTGGTCATATTCCATCCGCATAGCTTTTTCATTCTCATCGAAATAAAAGCGAATATCCCGTCCGATTTTCAGATTGGAAAAGTCATAGACATTTTCCGCCGACGCAATGATCGCTTCGGTGTCATTGGCATTGAATTTTCCGTGTTCACTGAAAACTTCCGCCGGAATGTCTCCTTCGGAAATGGTATGAGTATCGACGCGCTGAGAAATTTTTTCCGGCTGGATGTCTTCCAATGGAGCGGGGGATGGATTTTTTTCAAGAACAACTTCTTTTGATGCTGAAAATTTATTGAAAATAAAATAAAAGACAAGCACAATAAGTATTATATAAATAATTCTTGGCTTGATATTTTTCTTTTTCGGCGGTTCCGCTTGGTGATAAATATTTTTATTTGTATATATGTCCATTGAATAATCAGTATGATAGGTCTGGCAAATTATTGATACGCATAAAATTGTCCTTATCGTTCATTTTCCCATTTTTTCCCAAAAGTAGCAATATCCCAAAGTTGAACCCGAATTCAGGCAAGGTTAGAATGTAGGCGCGTGGTATTGATTTATATTTGGCTTTATGGTAGGGTAAAAATGAAGTTTGGCATAAAATCATATTTTTTAAAATATTTATGAACAAGAAAAGTATTGTTTATTCGGGCATAGT
>CAZRJL010000004.1:0-39773 GCA_964600645.1 uncultured Bdellovibrionales bacterium
CGCACATCTTTGCAAAGCGCCAGCAATTCACCCGCCGAAAGCTTCTTCACATCAAGAGGAAAATCAACCTTATTTAATATTTTTTTATTATTAACAATCATATTATATAGAAACTAAGGTTATTTCCCCGCCAATTGACCACAAGCGCCTTGAATTTCTTCGCCGAGGCTTTTGCGGATGGTGGCGGTTATTCCTCTTTCCAGAAGATATTCCTTGAATTTGTGGGTCCGATTTCCGGAAGAGGACTGCAAATCACCCGAGGTTGTGTTATAACGAATCAAATTCACGTGAAGCAAATGGCTATTTCCAATCGATTTGAGGTATCTTGCTAAATTATCCGCATCTTCTTGCCCGTCATTAATGCCTTCCAATAAAATATATTCTATAAAAATCTTACGTTTAGTTTTTTGAAAATATTTCTCCAATGCCTCCTTTAATTTTTCCAGATTATTTTTTCGATTTACCGGCATAAATTCATCCCGTTTCTTGTCATCCGCAAAATGCAGTGAAATTGCCAAATTCACCTGCGGAAACTCGTCCGCCATTTTTTCAATTCCATCAACAAGACCGGACGTGGAAACGGAAATCGAGCGCGAACCAAAAGCGAACAAATCTTTGTCGATCAAAATTCGAATACTTTTTGAAACCTCATCCCAATTATTAAACGGCTCCCCCATACCCATATAAACGACATCGGAAACATCGCAATTTTCAATCAATTTTAAATCACCATTTTGAGATTTAAGCTTTGCATTTTGCGTTTTCAAATACTGTCTCCAAAACAAGACTTGATCGGAAATTTCTTCGGCTGTCAGATTTCTTACGAATCCCATTTTTCCCGTCGCGCAAAAACGACATCCCATCGCGCAACCAACCTGAGTGGACACACAAACCGACCAATCGCCCGGCTTGGGAGAAATAAGCACTGTTTCCAAAAAACTGCCGTCAGATAATTTTAACAAAGCTTTTACTGATTGCCCGTCATTGGCCGCCAAAACTTTTTCCTTTTCAAAAGAAAGAATTTTTAAATTTTCATCCAACCCTTTTCGCAAAACTTTCGGCAAAGTGAAAATTTCTTCAAAAGAAGAAACACCATCTCGAAAAACCGCCCTCTTGATTTGCTCCAAGCGGAATTTCGGCTCGCCTTTTTCTTGCAAAAATTTTTCCAATTTTTCAATATTCATACATCATTATTATAACCTACGCGTTTCAATAAAACGCACTAGGTTTTCCGAAAAAATGTTTTTTTCGCTTTTGCCCGTGTCCCCCTGCCCGTATCGCTATGCGAAGCGTTGCAGGCGGGTCGAAAGGGCCGGAGAAAAAATGTTTTTTCGGAAAACCGGACGAATGTTTTTAATGCGCACAATCCATAATCATATTATTTCTTTTATCAAATTGTTATATTCATCCATTTCCAAAATCATCATCAAAACTTTCGCCAATCTTCCGCTGTCATGACGGATAAAAGACCGCGTTTCTGCTAATGCGTCATTTTTCTTTTTTGGCACGCCAATCATTTTGACCACACTCGCCACCACGACCCTATATTTCCTTCCTTCTTTTTCAGTTACATCAAATTTTACAACAGAATTCTTTCCTTCTTTTTTTTCATATTTCTCCACCAAATACCTTGGCAAACCATTAAAATTAAACAAAGCAAAATCAATCCTATCTTTTCCAATATAACCATTTATTTCCTTGGCATATCTATCCAAATCAAAACCATCTGTCTGTCCTTTTTTGTTCGTCAAATTGCAATTATACACCACTTTGGCTTTTGATTTTGCAATCGCCTCCGGAATTCCTTCCACCAAAAGATTTGGAACGATTGAACCATAATGATCCCCCGGACCGATTACAATCATATCCGCTTTTTTAATAACAGAAATAGCACTCTTGCTCGCCTGCACTTTCGGCTTCAAGTGCACCTTTTTGATTCCAATATTCCGCACATCCTTATTGTGATCCAACTGCCTTTCTCCGACAATAACTTTGCCATTTTTCAATTCGATATGCAAATTCATATCCTGACTGGAAACCGGAATAACTTCTCCCTTTACATTAAGAATCTTGGAAACTTCTTCTACTCCACGCAAAAATCCTCCTTGAGTTTTTTCCAAAGCCGACAAGAAAAGATTTCCAAAATTATGCCCCGCCAAATCTCCTTTT
Organism: uncultured Bdellovibrionales bacterium; assembly: GCA_964600645.1. Lineage (GTDB taxonomy): Bacteria > Patescibacteriota > Minisyncoccia > Moranbacterales > UBA9337 > UBA12151. Next base: position 2,170 of record CAZRJL010000004.1, read on the forward strand.
TCAAATCGATAATTCATCAAATCACGTAATTCTTGTGTCGAATCCGAAAGCGCCACCAAACATTGGCGGACATCACCGGGTGGCAAAACTCCCAGTTCATCGCGAAGACGACCGGTTGATCCGCCGTCATCCGCCATTGAAACAATCGCCGAAATATTTACCGGATATTTTTTCAGTCCGGATAGCAAAGTAAAACTTCCCGTCCCGCCGCCAATTGTGACAATGTTGTATTTTTTCATATATTTTTTATAATTTACTCATTTTTCTCTTTGTCATTCCCGCGCCGTGTCCGCCTTTGGAGGGAAGGCGGGAATCCAGAAACTTACCAGTAAACGCTCAGCTATCATCTATATACAAATAATAATCATATTAGCATTTTAGCACATTAACATAAAGATTGCTTCGTCACAGATTCCTCGCAAAGACAATTTTAACAAAAAATGGCTAATCTCAGCCACAAACAGACACCACCTATTGACTTTTTAGTCAAAAAGGTGTATAGTGAAATATAGTACTTAAAATCAAAAAGGGGCGGGGATCAGCTCTGCTCCATAACTTTTTCAGGAGAAATCCTGAGGGAGGAAATATGAAAAAAAAGAATCACTTTGTCCCCTCGAAAAATGAGGGGATCATCGAAGATTTGTTCAAGATGGCATTTCCCGCCATCCCGATTGCAGTGTTTTTTTTCTCTGTCGCATATACGTTCCTTGCGACGGGGAAAGTCTTGGGTCTTCACTAAACCCAAGACAAAAAAGTTCAGCCACCCACCGACAGCAGCATTGTCGGTACGGGTGGCTTTTTTATTGCCTTTCGAAATTTTAATTTCATTCAGGCAATAAATCCGCCTCTGGCGGATATTTATTACACAACAATATTCACCAGTCTTCCTTTGATAAAAATAATTTTCTTTGGCTCGCCGGAAAGATGCGCTTTTACTTTTTCACTATCAAGCGCTTTTTGTTTGGCATCGCCCTCGGAAATGTCCGCGCTCACTTTCATCTTGTCACGCACTTTTCCGTTGACTTGAATCACCATTTCAATTTCCTCATCCACAATCAAACTTTCGTCATACTCCGGCCACTTTTGATCAAAGATTGAATCTTTGTGTCCGAGTTTTTCTTGCCAAATTTCTTCGCAAATATGCGGAGCAAACGGACTAACCAAAATCAAAAATTTTGAATAATCGACTGCGGATATTTCTTCTTGTTTCTCCATTTCATTTGCCAAAATCATCAGTGCCGAAATCGCCGTATTATATTTCAAACTCTCAATATCCTCCGTCACCTTCTTGATTGTTTTATTAAGAATGATAGAAGTTTTTAAAATTTGATCATTGGAACTTGAAAATTGATTGGAAATTGGAAATTGGAAATTGGAAATTGGAGAACTATCTTCCTTTTCGCCTGTTTTAATTTTCAACCCCATTCTCCATACCTTCTCAATAAATCGATATACTCCAACAATATTCTGCTCGTTCCACATCACCTCATCCTCCAACGGCGCGGCGAAAAGCATATATGTCCGCACACTGTCCGCTCCGAATTTGGAAATCATCTCATCCGGATTAACAACATTACCCCTGGATTTAGACATCTTTTTTCCCATCGCGTCCAGCACCATTCCCTGATGGCGCAATTTGAGGAACGGCTCATCAAAGTCAAGCAGTCCGATCTTTTTCATCGCTTTGGTGAAAAATCTGGCGAAAAGCAAATGCATATATGTGTGCTCCGCTCCACCGATATACAAATCCACCGGTAGCCAACGTTTCATTCTTTCTTTCGAGCAAAATTCTTTTTCATTATTTGCATCCGGATAGCGGAGGAAATACCACGAAGAATCAACAAAAGTGTCCATCGTATCGTATTCGGCGACATAGCCTTTGCCGAATATTTTTTCAACTCGCTCTTTCAATTCTTTCGATTTCGCCAAAGGAGCGGTTCCGGTCGGCACAAAATCCACATCATTTGGAAGCGTCCAAGGCAAATTTTCATCGCCGACATATTGCGCCACTCCATCCGGAGAATACACAATCGGAATCGGACAACCCCAATAACGCTGGCGGGAAATTGACCAATCCCGCAAACGGTAATTCACTTGTTTTTTCCCAAAATTATTTTCCTCCAACCAAGCAGTCATCCTCTCCCGCGCCTGCTCCGATTTTAAACCGGTAAATTCTCCGGAACCGACCAACTCACCATCTTCCGTAAAAGCCTTCTCTCCATTAAGATAATTATCCCAACAAATTTTAAGTTCTGATAAGGTCAAGAAACTATCAACATTTTCTTTTTTAATCCAAACTCCTTTATGATTCTTCGTGTGTTCTTCTTCAGGCTCTTCATATTCCCCATCAGCAAGTTCAAGCAATATGCACTTTCTTCTGACGGGACATCTATTAACATCCTTATGGGCTGCAAAAAAATAACTGTGATCCTCCATCCCTATTTGACGAATAACTTTCATATTCCTATATCCACTTTCTTCTTTCGCCTCCCTAACAGCTGCTTCTTCTGGAGATTCGCCCTCTTCGATTCCCCCAACCACAAAAGTTTTCCAATTATTATTCTTCCAATCCAAACAAAAATATTCTTCTTTTTCCCAATGTTTTATGATTACATCGACTATATTTCTTTCTGTCTTCGGCTTATCTTCGCGGACCTTGTTTTCGCCTTCTCCAATAAAAACCTGTGCGATAGATTGCTTGATCGGCAAGTTATATTTCTTGGCAAATTCGAAGTCCCGCTCATCGTGCGCTGGCACCGCCATCACCGCTCCTGTTCCGTATCCGCCAAGAACATAATCGGCAACAAAAATTGGCACCTCTTCATTATTGAAAGGATTGACCGCTTTGATTCCTTTGATCTCCACTCCGGTTTTTTCCTTGGCTTCCATTCGATTCAGTTCAGTCTTATTCTTCGCTTTTTCAACATACGCCCACACCTCATTTTGATTTTTGAGATTTGATTTTTGATTTTTTAATAACGGATGCTCCGGCGCCACCACTAAATAAGTACAACCAAAAATAGTATCTACTCTTGTGGTAAACACCTCTATAAAATCATTTGATTTTGGATTTTTATTTGTAATTTTAAGATTTGAATTTTGAATTTTGAATTTAACGACAGTTCCACTAGAGCGTCCGATCCAATTCCGTTGATTCTTGATAGTATGCTCCGGCCAATCAACCTTATCCAAATCGGCAATAAGATCCTCGGCAAAATCCGTAATTTTGAAAAACCAACTCGGAACCTCTTTAAGTTCGATGTCAGTTCCACATCGCTCACATTTTCCTTCCACTACTTGCTCATTGGCAATCACGGTCTGGCACGAAACGCACCAATTTGTTTTGGTGGTTTTTTTATATACCAAACCATTTTCGAAAAACTTTCCAAAAATCCACTGTGTCCATTTATAATATTCCGGACTGCACGTGATCGCTTGCTCGTCAAAATCATAAGCAAAACCCAATGACTTCATTTGGCGGATATAATTTTCCATATTTTCCTTTGTCGTCTTAGTCGGATGAATTCCGGTTTTGATGGCAAAATTTTCCGCCGGAAGACCGAAGGCGTCAAACCCTTGCGGATGAAGGACATTAAATCCCTGCAATTTCTTGAAACGGTAAAAAACGTCGCTGGCGGTATAGCTTTCTGTGTGTCCCATATGGAGTCCTGTTCCCGAAGGATAGGGAAACATATCTAAGACATAAAATTTCTTTTTGGAATCATCATCCTTGTCGATTTTAACAGCGCCGGTTTTTTCCCAATTTTTCTGCCACTTTTTTTCAATTTCTTGCGGATTATATTTTTGCATAAAGTTTGTTTTAACGCTTAATATCCCTATCCTATCCCATTTCTCCCTTTTTTTCAACTTATTTATATTATAATCCACATTTCGTCATTGACGCTGTAAAGAAAAAATAATACAATAGAATTTGTTGCGCAACACGATATAATTCAAAATTCACAACGCTGAAATTTGAAAACAAAAATCCCCTTCGGGGGATTTTTGTTTTTTATTTTGAAAAATCTGAACCAAGTCGGAAAAAATAATTCGATTTACTTCCCAAATCTTGCAATTATTTTTTTGACAGCCATCCATGCAATACCCAAAATTATCAAGAAAATAACCAACGACGGAAGACCGACAATCACAAATCGAATCGAATTATCAACAAAACCTTGCGCGCTTTTTACCAAATCGGAAACCGCCTGTTTGAAAACTTGCCCTGGACGCCATCCGCTTCCCACCGGTGCTACTTCCACATCCTCACTCAAAGAAACCGCAATTGACGCCATATCGGTCTGTGATTCCAAAAATCTAATCCTGCCTTGCAATCTTTCAATCTCTCCACGCACACGAGAAGTTTCCCGCGTAACCGCCAAAACATCATCCAATTTTCCACTACGATCCAAGAGTCCGACAAAAGTTTGCTCTTCCGCTTGTTTGTTTTTAAGCTGGGCTTGCAAATCGATATACTGCTCGGTCACATCTTGTCCGCTGGTATATTCATTAACAACTTGCGTTGCCACTTTTTTTATTTCAGAAATCGCGCTTTCAAATTCCCGCACCGGAACTTTCACGACCACCGTTCCGCTTTTTTGTCCCTTGGAAAACTCACTTAAATTGGTGGAAAAAATTTCTCCGCCTTTCCTTTTGGCAATTTCGGTAATTTCCAAAACAGCCTCCTCGGTCTTTTTTACTTTAAGTGAAAGATTTCCGTCTTTGATAACTCTTTTGTCTTGAGAAATCCCCGGATTTCCCGTCATAGCAAAACTGCCATCCTCGGACACATCCATAGGCGCAACCGCCATTTCTTTTGTGCTTTGCGTGCCCAGATCCATTCCTCCCATTCGACCGACGCCAATATTTTCTTCCTCAGAATAACTTGCCGGCAAATCATTTATTTTTGATTTTTCCGTTCCGACGATAATATTCCAAAGCCCGATAAGAAAAACTACTAAAATTAAAATTGCAACAATTTGAGCTCCTTTTTTTATTTTTTCATTCATTTTTTTAGGTGATTAAATTACGAACTAATTATATCACCAAAAAAATATATCACAAATCTGTTCCTGAATAACTCAAGTTGAGAGATTTATTGCACAATGGAAAATCCGGAACAATATTTCCTGGTCCAATTATGCCAAAAAGCGGCCAATTGCAAAATGAAGGGTCGCGAGGAACACATCTTTCAATAACTCCATTTTTTACAATAACCGCGCAAATAATTTCCCCTCTCCATGATTCAACTGCCCCCAATCCGAAACCATCTTTTACTACCGAGCACAAATGAACAATCTCGCCCATTTTCACGCTGGCAACTATTTTTTCCACTAAAGCAACCGACTGTTCCAATTCTTCCATACGCAACTTATATCGAGCATACACATCGCCTGATGACCTGACAATTACTGAAATCGGCAAATCAGCATAAGCCGCATAGGGATAATCTCTTCGCGTATCACGATTAATTCCGGAAGCACGCGCAGCGACACCCAAAGCGCCGAAAGCCTCAGCTGCATTCGTAGGTAAAATACCTGTTGCCTGTAAACGATCTAAAAATCCATCCGACTTCAAGGCCGTTTCCACAATTTCTTTTGTTTCCTTGTATGCACTTTCCGTTTCCATTTGAATATATTTTAACTCATCGGAAGTGAAATCTTTTTTAATTCCTCCCGGTATGATCGCTCCTCGCCAAAAACGATTTCCCAAAATCCGATCAGAAAGACGCATCATTCTCTCTTTAACCCTAAAACAATTGGATGCCACAAAACTATATCCAGTTCCCATTCCTCCAATATTTCCCAGATCATGAATATGCATAGTTATTCTTTCCAATTCACAAATCAAAGTCCGAAGCATTTTTGCCCGTTTTGGAATTTCGCAAAAAGAAATATTTTCAATTGCCTGAACATATGCCAAAGAATGCGAAGCTGCCATATCACCAGAAATTCTTTCAATAAAAGGCAAGACTTCTACCACGGTTTTTCCTTCTACTATCTTTTCCACTCCTTTGTGTGTAAAAAATAATTTTCCTTCCAAAGAAATAATTCTCTCTCCCGCCACGTTAAAACGAAAGTGTCCCGGCTCAATAATTCCCGCATGAATAGGTCCGACTGGAATTTCATAAATACCCTCACCTTCCACGTGATGCATTGGATATCCAATATTAGCATGTGCTAGCTTTGTATTCCATGCAAAATCTTTTCTCAATGGAAATATTTTTTCCGGAATATTTTCATGACTAACCAAGCGTCGCAAGTCAGGATGATCCACTGGTTCAATTCCGAACATATCTCGCAAATATCTCTCATACCAATGCGCCGCCATAACAGAAGTCGTAATTGAAGGATAAGTCGCATCAGCTTCCGGAACTTTAATTGAAACAATTAAACGCTCATGATGCGCATCGTTGGAAAAAATAAAATGAACACCAAAAGATTTTTCCTCTTTTCGATCATCAGTTCCGAAAATCAATGCCAAGGGCAGTTTGTATTTTTTAACCAACTCAGAGGAAATATTGGAAATATTTTTCCGCTCGGTGAAGGTAGTAATAATGCCGTTTTCACTTTTTGATAAATTTAATCCGGGAAGTTTATTGATTATTTCAGATGTTTTCATATGTTGATAAATATAAGTTTTAATTGATAGTTTTTACCAATGAATCAATAAATGTCAATCCTCTCGGAGAAATCAAAATAAATGACAGTCCGAATGCCAGCATCAATTCAAACAACATAACGGTATGCACAATATTCCATTTTTCCTTTTTTATTTCGTTATCACCTTCGCCATGAAAAATCAACCGCACAGTAGAATGCAGCATTGCAAGGGCAATGAAACTTAAGGCAATTAAAACACAAATCGCCAGCAACCAATGCGAGGAAAACATTTGAGAAAAAAGAATATACTCACTGAAAAAAATCAGAGAAGGCGGAGCCGCAACAATCGCCAAAATGCCAATCAAAAAAAGAAAGCTCGTATATGGAGCGGATTTCATTGCAAAATTAATTTTATTTATTTTAGTGGTTTTCCATTTAATCAAAAATTCTCCGGCTCCGAAAAACAAACCAGACTTAATGATTGTATGTCCGATCATATGGATAAATGCCGCCGCAAGACCCAATGGAGATAAAGCAATCGCCAAACATATTAAACCCATATGTTCGATGCTAGAATAAGCCAGCATGCCTTTGTAATTATTTTGGACAAGCAATGCCAGCGCCGGAAGAATAATCGACACAAATCCGAAAATCAGAAAAAACTCATTCGTCCAGTCGGATCCTCCAAGCGCTCCATCGGCAATGTGCTTAAAGCGAATAATAACATACAACGCCACATTCAAAAGTATTCCTGAAAATATCGCCGAAACAGGAGATGGCGCTTTACTGTGTGCATCCGGAAGCCATGAGTGCATCGGAACCAACCCAACCTTTGTGCCAAAACCAATAAACAAAAAAACAAAAGCCCATTTTATGATTTGAGGAGAAAGCAAATGAGAATTTTCAGTTAAAAAAGTCAAAGAAAAAAAATCCTCTCCGGAACTAAGCAAATGCCCCGAGTAATTCACAAGCAACACACCCACTAGTCCAAGTGTAATTCCGGTAGAACAAAGAATAATATATTTCCACGCCGCTTCAACAGAAGTTTTTTTCTTATACAATCCAACTAGAAATGTCGAAGAAAGAGTTGTAGTTTCCAATGCCAACCAAATTAAAATTGTATTATTGGCAAAAACAGCAGCAAGCATTGAGAAAGCAAATAAACTAATCAAAGAAAAATATAATTTAACCTGATCTAAGTTGATGATATTTTCCTGAAATTCATGCTCAATGTACCGATAACTAACCAGTATTGCCGCCATATAAACAAAAGAGATTAACACCGCCATCAGCGCGGAAAATGAATCCAACATCCACCAACTGTTCGACCAAGATAATTGCGCCGAAAAGAAAACCGGAAAAGAAAAAACAAAAGTAATCGTTGCACCGACAACCGCCGTAAAAACGGCGCTTAGGCGAATTTGTTTTTCCTTTTTCAACAAATACGGAAACAGCGCTCCAAATAAAAATATCGCAATAATAATTATTATCATCATAAAATTTAGTCAATTAGATTTCGTAATTCTTCGGTATCCGTTGAATCATATAATTCTTTAATGCTAGCGCTTAATTTCGCCAAAATAAATACACTCACTAGTGTAATCGAAAAAATTCCCAATTCAATAACAAATGGCAATATTTTTACAGTAACCAAAGTAAACAATGCTAATCCGTTTTCTAAAATCAAAAGACCAACTATCTGGGAATAAATATTGCGTATAATAACCATTTTCATAATTCCCAGCATAGAAAGCGCAATGGACGCAAACAGAATGCTCGTCCACACCGCCTCTTTAACCAAAGGAATGCGCGTCGTTACAAAAAATGCAATCGCAATAATTACTCCTGCCAACAAATAACCGGACGCTGGTCGCACAAAAGTTTGAAACAGGTTTATCCTTTTATCCCGATTAACCGCATATTTAATAAGAATCGGCACACAAACAGCCTTTATTAAAATAGTAATAATCGCAAAAAAGAACATATGGCTAGCCTTCTCAATCCCATAAATACCCAAAGAAATCGCGATTCCAGCAATTGACAAAGAGGAAAAAACATAATATCGCAAAACTGGTCCGATTCTCAAATTTCCAAACGCAAAAACAGCAAATAAAATCGTAAGTGCCGTAAAAAATGTAGTGTAATTAATCAGAAGCCCGATTTTTTGCGATAAAACAGCGGCTACCATTCCGAAAAAAGCCGCAAGAAAAGAAACAGATGCATATTCATGCATACGATAGAAACGCATTTTTACAATTGTTGACTCTAAAACAGCGAGTAAAAACGTTACAATTACAATTTTAACCACCGCTAAAAGTATGCTCGAAGCAACTCCTAAAAAACCCGCATTCAAACTCATCAGCGTTCCGGGAAAAACAAAATTACTTATAAGAAACATAAAAACTGTAAGCTTGATCGCCGAAGCATACTCCATCATTGCCAAATAAGGACCGGAGTATTCAAGAATCATTGCCTCGTGTACCATAGTAAGTTCCAAATGAGTAGCTGGATTATCAACCGGATAACGCGCATTTTCTCCAAGAGCCAGCATAACCAAGGCCGCCATTGAAAGTAAGAGATAAGGACTTGTTAAAATAAGATTATCCATCATCATTCCATCAATTGTAAACGAATGAGCTGCAAATCCGAAAGCGGAAAAAACCAATATCATTGTCGGCTCTAATATAGTAGCGATGGTCATCTCGCGACTAGCACCCATACCGCCAAAAGCACTACCAGAATCAAGCCCACCCATAACCAAAAAAATTGAACCAACCATTAAAATTCCGGAAATTATCAGAAAATCCCCCAACCAGGAAAAAGCACCGACATGAAAAATGGTCGGAATTAAAAAAGCGAGAAACAATGAACTCGCCAAAACAACAAATGGTGCGACTCGAAAAACCCATGAAGCCGCCGAGGGAATGACCATTTCTTTTTTTAACAATGTCGCCAAATTAATGTAAATCAGAAAAGGTGATGCACCTTTTCTTCCTTGCAGACGAGCTTTTATGAATTTAACAAGACCCACTGCAAGCGGAGCAACTGCAAGAATAAACACAAACTGGATAATGAGATTAATTGCTTGTATCATAGCGCTATTATTAAAGTAATTATTATTGAAACAAGCAGAAATAATAAATAATATTGAATTCTTCCGGCATGCAGCAATCGTATTTTCTCCGCCAACCAAAAAACATATTCGATTGCCGGTCGATATATTTTTTGCTGCCAAGCAGAGGTGATGTTCAGTGAAAAAGTCGTATTAACAATCCACGGATTAGAGCTCACTACCGGAACAGAAACGATCTGCTTATTTCTGCGAAGCAGCGGCAAAAAATAAAATCTAATCGGAGCGGAAAAGGCAGTCGCCGTATATTCCATTCCGGAGTTAATCGGCTGACCACAATCCCAAGTTTGATATTCTCTTTCTCTTTTATTTTTTCGCAATACTATTTTGCGCACAAAAATCGCCAAAATCAAAAATACAATCACTGCGCCAAACAATTGTACTGAAGATATTAGTATAACTGCCGATGATTCGGATTTTGCAAAAATCGCTCCGCTAAGGTTATCAGACAATTCTCGTAAAATATCCCCGGCGAAAACACCTAAGAACGCTATAACCGCCCCAATAATCGCTAAAGGAAAAATAAGCAATGTGTCGTTATTTTTTTCTTCGTTTTTAATTTCATTTCTCGACAATCCAAGCATTGAAAGACCGAATATTCTAACCATTGCAAAAACAGCCAGACCGCTCGCCAAAGAAAACGCAGAAAGTATAATTAAAAAAATTGAAACAGATGCAAGACTGGTTCCATAAATATGCAACAATTCTATTATTGAACGAATAAACCCCCACTCTCCATAAAAAGTTCCCAATGGAGGAAGCGCGGCTGAAGTCAAAATAATCACCATAAATATAAAAGAAAAGGTTGGCATTTTTTTAGCAATTCCCCCCATAACATCAAGACTCTTGGAATGAGTCTTGCTTATAATAACGCCGCTTGATAAAAACAATCCGGTTTTAAACACAGCGTGATTGATAGCATGAAAAACAGCAAAAGTTATTAGCGAAACGGCCGTCATTGGGATATCTATCGCCGATTCTTTCGAAATAATATACATTGCAACGCCCAACATTAGAAAAATAATCCCCATATTTTCAATGCTGGAATAAGCGAAAGCTTTTTTTATATCCTTTTCAACAACCGCGTGCAATGCTCCCAATAGGGCGGATATGATACCCAGCGCCATCACTAATACCGTCGTCCACACCGGTAAATCAAAAAATACTAACGCTGTTTTTATAAATCCGTAAATTGCGATTTTCAACATTAATCCAGACATAAGAGCTGAAACATTTGTCGGTGCTTGCGGATGAGCTTCCGGCAACCAAATATGAAACGGAATGAGACCGGCTTTGGATCCGAAACCAAAAAAAAGCAACAGAAATGCTAATACCGCTAAATTGGGAGAAATATTTTTTGATGCAACAGCAATTTCACTTAATTCAAAACCCAAGGATCCTCCACTTAAAAGCAAAAAGCCTCCAAAAATCGCTCCGGCTCCCAAGTGAGTCATGATAAGATAAATAAAAGCAGCCCGCGATGATTCTCTGGTGTGATCGGACATTACAAGAAAAAATGACGCAAAAGACATAATTTCCCAAAAAATCATAAATCCAACAATATTTCCAACCAAGAGAACGCCTCCCATTCCGAAAACAAAGACACTTATAAGAGCTTGAACATTATTAATATTATAAATATTTTTAAAACGATTAAGATATTCCACGCCATAAATAGCAACCAATCCTGAAATTCCACTCACTAAAGTCAAGAAAATTGCAGACAAATAGTTCAAAGAAAAATGCAATGCAAAAAAAGAATCCGTTTTAAAAAATAGCAACTCTCTTCCAGCAAATCCGAAAAGGAAAACGATGCTCGCCAAAAATCCAATCAAGTTTGAAAGGAATAAAATTACACTGGAAAAACGAAACATGCCAGCAAGAAAAGATATCCCTGCCGCCGCAAGCGTTCCAAACAAATAAATACAGATTCCACAAATAATAAAACCTTCCATAATATTATTCTATTTTTTATTTTCAATTTCACGAAGCGCGCCGAGTATTCCCCTAATTATTTCTTCCGGCGTCGGCGGATCACCTGGAATTTTTATATGCACGGGAATAACATTTTCCACCGGTCCAACTACCGCATATGAATCTTTCCAAATACCCCCAGTGCAAGCGCCATCGCCTATGGCAACGACAATGCATGGCTTCGGCGCCGCTTCAAAGGTTGTTTTTACGGCTTTTTCCAAATTTCTCGTTACCGGCCCAGTAACAAAAAGCATATCGGCATGACGCGGAGAGGCCACAAAACTCAGTCCAAATCGATCTATATCATAATAAGCGTTAAGCAAAGCGGTAAGTTCAATTTCTTCGGCATTTGTCGATCCGCCATCCACTGCCCGAATATGCAAAGAACGCCCGCCGTACAAACGTCTTATTTCTTTTTTAATTTCTCCGCCGATACTTTCAAAATTTTTATTTTCAAAAGAAAGAAATTTATTCTTAGGTTCGGTAATTTTCGGAGGAAAAAATAATATTTTTAATAATTTAACAAAAGCCATACCATCCCGTTATACTCTCTCTTATTTTTTTAGTCAAGACGGATACCCGACCTGGTGCGACGCTTTTTGGCAACTTTAATTCTCGCCAATTCCTTTTCAATAGCAGCCGCTACGCGCGCATATTCTCCATCATCCATTTCTATTCTTTCTTTTTTCAATTCTTCTGCCCGTTTTCTCGCCTGCTCGGCTCGCTCAATATCAATCTCCTCGGCTCGTTCCGCCGTATCCGCCAAAACAACCAAATTATTCTGATTAAATTCAATAAATCCGCCGGAGACCGCCATATATACATCTTCATTTGAAACTTTTAAATAAATCTCCCCTGCTTTGAGCGAAGCGATGTACGATCGATGATTTGGCAAAATCGTAACCTCACCATCCGATACGGGAAGCGTTATTTGATTAATAACCCCCTCATAAACAGTCTTTTCCGGAGTGATTATTTTTAGTTTAATATTTTTTTCCGACATAAATTCTTATTTCTTAATTTCATCTATCCCGCCTTTCATATAAAACTCTTGTTCAGAAACGTCATCCATTTTTCCATCCAAAATCATCTCAAATCCCTTGATAGTATCTTCAAGTTTGACATATTTTCCGGGAGTTCCTGTAAATTGTTCCGCCACAAAAAACGGCTGGGACAAAAATTTTTGAATTTTTCTGGCGCGTGCTACGGTAATTTTGTCCTCATCGGACAACTCTTCCATTCCCAAAATCGCAATAATATCTTGCAAATCCTTGTACCTTTGCAAAACTTTTTGCACTCCACGGGCAACATTATAATGCTCTTCTCCTACAATCTTCGGATCAAGAATGGTTGAGCTGGAATCCAGTGGATCTACCGCCGGATAAATTCCAAGCTCGGACAAACCTCGAGAAAGCACCACAGTCGAATCCAAATGTCCAAAAGTTGTCGCCGGTGCCGGATCAGTCAAGTCATCCGCCGGAACATACACAGCCTGCACAGATGTAACCGAACCTTTCTTGGTTGAAGTAATTCTTTCTTGAAGTTTTCCCATTTCTTCCGCCAAGGTTGGTTGATATCCCACCGCCGATGGAATTCGTCCCAAAAGAGCTGATACTTCCGATCCCGCTTGAGTAAATCGAAAGATATTATCCACGAAAAACAAAACATCCTTACCTTCGGTGTCACGGAAATATTCCGCCATCGTGAGGGCTGACAAAGCCACGCGCTGACGCGCTCCAGGCGGTTCGTTCATCTGACCAAACACGAGAGCTGTTTTGTCCAACACGCCCGATTCTTTCATCTCGTGGTACAAATCATTTCCTTCGCGAGTACGTTCTCCTACTCCGGCAAAAATTGAATAACCTCCGTGTTCGGAAGCGATATTGCGAATAAGTTCTTGAATAACCACTGTCTTTCCCACTCCCGCTCCTCCGAATAACCCAACCTTTCCTCCTTTCACGAAAGGACAAATAAGGTCGACAACCTTGATTCCGGTTTCCAGAATTTCCGCTTGGGTTGATTGCTCGTCAAAACTTGGCGCGTCTCTATGAATAGGATCTTTTCTTTCTGATTTTATTTCCGTATCAATTCCATCAATCGTTTCTCCCAGCAAATTAAACATACGCCCTAATACGCCAGCACCGACCGGCACTGAAATCGCCGCTCCGGTGTCAATCACTTCCATTCCACGCCGAAGTCCATCAGTCGAGCCCATCGCCACCGCCCGAACTTTGTTACCACCCATATGCTGGTGGGTTTCGAGTATTAACTTTTCTTGGCTCGCCGTAGCTTCAGCGGAGGCGGCTCCGTTTAATTTAATTTCCAGCGCATCATAAATTTTAGGCAAACCCTCTGAAAATTCCACATCCACCACCGGACCAATAACCTGAATGATTTTTCCCTTGTTCATAAATTTAAAATAAAAATTAAGAAATTTATTAAAATATTATTCCAATGCTGCCCGCCCGGCTGAAATCTCTGCGATTTCCTGCGTAATTTTCATCTGTCTGATTTGATTGTATGCAAACGTCAAATCCTCTTTCATTTCTCCGGCCGCTTCCGTCGCCCCGCGCATCGCCATCATTCGCGCCGACTCCTTAGCGGCGTTGGATTCCAAAATAGCATGATAAATTTGCATTTCAATCAAACGCGGAAAAATATATTCCAAAACAGTTTCCGGCGACGGCTCAACTTTATACTCTCTTATTGGTTCATTTAATCCGTATTCTTTTGCCAAAACATCCATCTCGGCAATCTGCTTTTCCAAGTCTATTTTGGAAATCGGTAAAAGCTGTCTTACTTTTGTCTGTTGACTCATAGCAGAAACATAGTCTGTATAAAAAACCACAACTTTATCATATTTCTTTTCCAAATAATCATCCGTCACAAGCTTACTCACGCTACGCACATCTTCAATTTTAGGCAAATATGTCAAATCGTTAAAAGATGCAATAATATTTTTTCCAGCCTTGCGCACTACATTTTCCCCTTTTTTTCCGATCGTAATAAAATCAATTTCGATATCTTTAGAATTGGAAGTTATTTTTTTATTTCCAATCCTGTTTATGCTAAGTTTTTCCGGATTGCAAATTTCCTCTCTGATTTTTTTGGCAATTTGCGCGTTGAATGCTCCGCACAATCCCTTATTGGATGTTATCGTAATCGCCAACACACGCCTTACTTCACGCACTTCCAAAAGCCCCGTTCGATACTCAGAAAAAGCCCGCGACAAATTAGTAAGAACGCTCCAAGCGGCATGCGCATAGGGACGAATCGCCAAAACGCTCGCCACTGATTTTCTCATTTTGGCAGCACTCACCATTTCCATCGCTCGAGTGATTTTTTGAGTATTGCCGACAGATTTTATCCTTCTTCTAATATCGCGTGTTGATGCCATATGCATTAATTTCCATTTTGATAAACTTCCTTAAATTCCTTAATTGCCTTTTCCAGGGTGGCTATAATTTCCTCCGACAACTCTTTCTTTTCCGCAATCAAATTTAAGATTTCTTTATTTGATGTTTTCAGATATTTATGGAAATCATTTTCCCAAATTTTTACTTTTTCCACTACCACGTCGTCCAAAAACCCGCCAGTCAAAGCATACAAAATCGCCACTTGATTTGGCATCGCCATCGGCTCATATTGATCCTGCTTTAGAATTTCCACTGTCCTTCTTCCGCGTTCAATCTGTTTTCTTGTATTTTCATCCAAATCACTGCCAAATTGAGCAAAAGCTTCCAACTCCCGAAATTGCGCCAAATCAAGACGCAATTTTCCTGCTACCTTTTTCATCGCCTTTGTTTGAGCGGCAGATCCTACGCGCGAAACCGACAAACCGACATTAAGCGCCGGCCGAATTCCTTTGTAAAAAAGATCGGTTTCCAAATAAATTTGTCCGTCGGTAATGGAAATAACATTTGTCGGAATATATGCCGACACATCTCCGGCTTGAGTTTCAATAATCGGCAAAGCTGTAATTGAACCGCCACCAAATTCTTCATTAAGGCGCGCCGACCTCTCCAAAAGACGGGAATGCAAATAAAAAATATCTCCGGGATACGCCTCGCGTCCAGGCGGACGACGAAGAATCAGGGAGACCTGTCTATATGCCCAAGCATGTTTACTCAAGTCATCATAAATTATCAAAACATCCTTTCCTTTATCTAAAAAGTATTCGCCCATCGCGCAACCGGCATATGGAGAGATAAATGACAAAGCTGCCGGATCAGATGCGCCCGCCACTACCATAATCGTGTGTTCCATCGCTCCGTGTTTTTCCAATTCAGCCACAATTCTGGCAATTTTGGATTCTTTTTGTCCAATCGCCACATAAATACAAATCAAATCTTGACCTTTTTGATTAATAATAGTATCAATTGCTACGGCAGTCTTTCCGGTTTGCCTATCTCCAATAATAAGTTCGCGCTGACCTCGCCCTACCGGAATAACCGCGTCAATCGCTTTTATTCCGGTTTGCACCGGCACGCTCACCGATTTACGGGTAATTACTCCAGGAGCCACTTTTTCCACCGGATAATATGTTTCGGATTTGATTTCTCCCTTGCCATCAATAGCTTCTCCCAAGGGATTTACTACTCTTCCGATCATCATCTCCCCGACCGGAACAGAAAGAATTTTTCCGGTAGACCGCACCTCGTCCCCTTCCTTAATTTCTTTGTAGTCGCCTAAAATCATTGCTCCGACCTGATCTTCTTCCAAATTGAGCGCTACACCGAAAACATCCCCTGGAAATTTCAACATTTCCGATGCCATCACATCGCCCAAACCAGATATCTTTGCGACCCCATCACCGATTTCAATAACTTTTCCCACTTTTTCAGTCTGAATATCGGTTTTAAAATTTTCAATTCGTTTTTTAAGTTGCTCAACGATATAATCTTTATTCATATTTGTAATTTTTAAATAATTTCAATGCTTTATTAAATTTATTTCAATAACTCTCTTTTCATTTTTTCCATCGCCCCAAACACGCTTCCGTCCAATATTTCATCCTCAGCTTTTATTATAATTCCTCCCATTATGTTTAAATCTGTTTCATTTCTTAAGACCACTTCTTCCGCGCGGTATTTTCCGCGAATATATTTTTCTATTCTCTCTACGCATTCACGATCTAACACTTCCCGACTCACAACCAACGCATCTACTATGGATTTTTTCTTATTATAAATTTTGGAAAAATTTTCCACTATCTTATCAAAATTTTTCAACTGTCTGTCGCGCTTTAAAATATTAAAAAATTTATCCAATATACCCAAAGTTTCCCGTTCGGATTTTCCATCCGTCAGATCGTAAAGTGTTTTAGCATATTGTACCAATGATACTTTCATAAATAATTGCGTTTTTGGAGTTTACGACAACATAAAACTAGCTTTTCAATACTTCATCAATAATTTTTCTGTCTTTCTCGGTATCAATTCTTTCTCCAATCACCTTTTTTACTGCCAAAATAACCAAATCAGCCATCTCTTTTTTTATTTCCACGACCATTTTATTTCTCTCATCTTCCATCTTTTTTCGAGCATCTTCTGCTATTTTCTCCGCCTTTATTCTCGCTTCTTCTTCAATTTCCTTTCTGATAATCTTGGCAGATTCTTCGGCGGAAACAATTATCTTTTGCGCTTCCTTTTTGGCGGACATAAGAACTTGTTTTTCCTTTTTTTCAATCTCTTTCAATTTTTCCGCCGCTTCTTTTGCGTCATTTATTCCTTTTTCTATTTTTTTCGCCCGATCTTCTAGAACTTTCAAAACCGGCTTAAAGGCGAATTTTTTCAATACGTATAAAAGAATGAAAAAATTCACCACTTGCGCCAATAACATTTTTCCATTAATCCCAAGATTTGATAGCAACTCCATAATAATATAATTAATCTAAAATTAATTTTACTTATTTTTTCTATTTACAAATAGAATCCCGAACAATATTCATAGTTTACCGTTTACGATTCCAACAAATAGTCGGAATCGTTGACCGCAAACCATTTACGTTCTTAAACAAATTTGATAATCAGGGCGATTACCAGTGCATAAATTGCAATCGCCTCGGTAAAAGCAATCGCCAAAATCATTGTAGTTTGAATTTTCGGTGCCGCTTCCGGATTTCTTCCGATAGCTTCCAGCGCCTTAGCCGCCAAAAGTCCGATACCAATTCCCGGTCCAATTGCTCCCAAGCCCATAGCGATTGCCGCTCCCAATGATTTTGCGGATTCAACATTTTGAAGCATTCCTTCAACTACCGCTTTTGTTTCTTCCACTGCCATATTTTTTTAAAATTAAATTAATTATTTATTTAATAAATTGTTTATTTTAATGCTCCAGTTCCGTTACCGCCATTTTCAGAAAAACCAATGTTAGCATAGAGAAAACCAATGCCTGAATAAATCCAACGAAAATCTCTAAAAACAAAAACGGAAGGGGCGCAATGTATGGAATCAGAGATAAAATTACCGTAAGAAGAACCTCTCCGGCAAAAATATTCCCAAATAATCGAAATGAAAACGATACTATTTTGGCAAATTCCGAAATTATTTCAAGAATACCTACAAATGTTCCGATAAAATAGGGCTTTCTGAAAGGATTAATTAAAAATTTACGTAAATATTTACGCGCTCCGAGCGCCATTACTCCCATAAACTGCGCTGCGCCGACGGAAATAAGCGCCAAAGCCAAGGCAACATTTAAATCAGCACTATTGCTCCTGATAAAAGGAACTAAAATTTCTTCTCCGTGATGCGTTCTATTCACTCCGACAGTTCCCAATCCAGGAATAATTTCAATCCAATTTGATAAAATTACAAAAATAAAAATAGTCGCCACCAACGGGAAAAAAATTTTTGTTTGCTTCCGATCTTGAGTAACGCTATCTCCCAAATTCAAAAGAGCCTCTATTACAAACTCCGCCGCATTTTGAAACCCTCCGGGAATAATCCCAATTCTCCTTTTTATAGCAAGCGCAGCTAAAATTATAATCGTACTAATAACCAAAGTCATCAAAAAAGAATTCGTTATCGAGAATTCTCCTAGATTAAATATTGATTCTGGCGCTAATGAAATTTCCATTTTAATGCAACAACTGATGTTTATACGCGATTTTTTACTGATTTTTTATGATTTTATCCGCTTTCCTGTAAACCATAAAAACAGAAACAATAATTGAAATAACCACGCCTAGGAGAAATATCCAGGGCGATGTTTCCAATTTTTTATCCAAAAATCTTCCCACTAAAGCAAAAATAATCAATGGGACAGCAACAACATATCCAAGCTCCCATGCCAGAGAAACGACAGAAAACAAATTTCCTTCTTTGTTTTCTTTTTGACTATTATTCACTTTTATCCCTTCTTTCAACATATTTTATGTTATAGCTCAATTTAAGAATTGTCAACAGAGAAAAAAATATTGGCATTCTTGCTGGTATTTTTTTCCAAATTATCCATAACATCCCCTTTAATGAAGGCGATCCTTTCCGCCGCATATTTTGTATACATTGGCTCACTTCTTTTTCCGCGAAATTCTTGCGGCGCCAAATACGGACAGTCGGTTTCCAGCATAATTTTTTCCAGTGGAATAATTTTAATCGATTCGGCGATATCATCTTTCGTTCCAACAACATCTTTTTTGATTTTATAAGTTATATTCGGCGTAAAGGAAAAATATATATTTTTATGCCGCAAAAGTTTTTTGGTAAAATCCAAATTCCCTCCATAACAATGGAAAACCATCTTAGTGTCTTGTGTTTTGTGTCTTTTGTTTTGTATAATTTCAAGCAAGTCTTCATACGCATCAATAGAATTTTCCTTCGAAGCCCGGCAATGAATAATAACCGGTAAATTATTTTCTCTAGCGATTTCCAATTGCGCAATAAGGCCTTTTTTCTGATTTTCTTTTTGCGCTTCCGCTAGCATAACTCCATTATGGCCAAAATAATCCAACCCAATCTCCCCAATCGCCACCACCTTTTCACTTTTCGCCAACTCTTCAATTTTCTTCAAATCATTTTTAAATTGCCAGCCCAAGGCTGGTCCGCCTTTGGCGGAAAAATTTAAAATTGAAAATTCTTTTTCTGAAAAGCAATGCGGATGCAGTCCAACTGTCGCAAAAATATTTTCATATTTTTCCGCCAAGTCTATTGATGCCCGACTCCCTTCCAAATCCGCTCCAACATTGATGATTTTCTCCACTCCATTACCAAAAGAGCGCGAAATAACTTCCTCGCGATCGCCGTCAAATTGCCGGTCATCAAGATGAGCATGGGTATCAATCATATTTATTTAACATTTTATTTTATTTCATTTGGCACCCTATTCTGACGGCCGTCAGAATAGAAGCTGTAAAATTTTGCGACAAAAGATAAAATGATACTTATTATTTTATTCTTTGAAATATGGGCTCGACTTTTTTCATTTCCATGGCCTTTTTGATTTTCTTGGAAGTTTCCGGAAAAAAATAATCCAACTGATTTGCTATGGAAAATAAATCCGTAAAAAGTTTTTTAATTACCATCTCAAATTTATCTTTATCATTTTTTACAAGTTCCCAAGGCTTTGTGTCTTCAATAAACTTATCAGCCTCTCTTACTTGATTCATTATCATTCTTAATTCTGTTTCTATATTTAAGCTATTTATTCTATGAACAATATCTGGATTTATTTTATATTCAAAATTTTCATAAAAAATCTCAGATTTCTCGGACATCTTAACAACACGACTAACCAAATTCCCCAGTCCGTTTGCCAAATCGGCATTATATTTTTCAATCATTCTTTCCATCGTCACATCCACATCCTCTCCAAATGTTCCGGCGCTAAGAAGCAGATAGCGAGTTCCGTCCACCCCGAATTTTTGAATCATCTCATCAATGCCGATCACATTTCCCAACGTCTTACTCATCTTTTTTCCGCCGGAAAGAATATGTCCGTGGACAAAAAGTTTTTTCGGGAGCGGCAATCCCAAATGCAAAAGCATAATCGGCCAAATAGTCGCATGCACCCGCAAAATATCCTTTCCAATCAACTGCACATCCGCCGGCCAAAATCCTAAATTCTCCTCCTTTTCCAAAGGGAAAGAACCGTTCCAACCCAGCCCAGTTAGATAGTTAAGAAACGCATCCACCCAAACATAAGTTGTATGCTCGCCGTCAAATGGAAGCGGAATTCCCCAAGAAATATTTTTTCGAGAAATGGAAACGTCCTCCAGCTTTTGTCCTTCCAAAAAAGAAAGAATCTCTTTTTTATATCTTTCCGGAGCAATTTCGAATTCTCCGCTTTTAATTTTTTCAATCAATTCTTCTTGAAGCTCGGTCATTTTCAGAAGATAACAATCTTCTTTTGTCATCTCCGGCGCCACATTATGATCCGGACATTTTCCATCCACCAACTCATTTTCGCTTTTGAATTGTTCGCAACCGGTGCAATATAATCCTTCATATTCTCCCTTGTAAATCGCGCCTTTATCAAAAAGAATTTGCAAAACATTTTGCACTGCTTCTTTGTGCGCCTTGTCAGTGGTTCGAATAAATCCATCATTTTTGATATTCAAATCTTTCCATAAAGCCTTAAATCCATTGGAAATATTGTCCACAAATTCTTGCGGATTTTTCCCAACCGCTTCAGCCGCTTTCTGAATCTTGGCGCCGTGCTCATCCATTCCGGTCAGCAAAAAAACCTCTTCATTTTGAAGTCTGTGCCAGCGCGCCAGAACATCCGCCGCAATTGTCGTGTAAGCATGCCCAATATGCGCCTTGGCATTGGCATAATAAATCGGAGTTGTGATATAAAATTTGTCTTGCATAATTTTAATAAATAATTATTACAAATTCCCCCTTCACTTTTCCCGGATTATTTTCAAAATATTCCAAAATTTCTTCGATGGTTCCACGGACTGTTTCCTCAAACATTTTCGTCAATTCCCTTCCGAGAATAACGTTCTTTTCGCATCCCAGTTCTTTGAGCAGTCCTAAATTTTTTAGCACTCGATGGACGCTGTCATAATAAACCACCGGATATTTTTGCGCAATCGCCTCTTTGAAAAAAGTCTCCCGCCCTTTTTTATGCGGAGGAAAACCCAAAAAAACAAACTTTTGCATATCGATTCCCGCCACACTGGAAAGCGCCGCCAACGCTGAAGCTCCCGGAATCGGAACAACTTCCATACCATTTTTGAGAGCTTCGGCAACCAAAATATTTCCCGGATCGGAAATTCCCGGCGTCCCGGCGTCTGTCACCAAGGCGATATTTTTTCCTTCTTTCAGTTTGGCAACTATGAAATCAATTTTTTGCAATTTGCTGTGCTGATGATAGGATATAAGCGGAGTGGAAATTTCGCAGTGCGCCGTCAATTTTCTCGTTATTCGAGTATCCTCGCACGCCACAAAATCCGCCTCTTTCAAAATTCGAATGGCGCGCAAAGTGATATCCTCCAAATTTCCTATCGGTGTGGCAACAATATATAATTTACTCATAATAATTTAAAAAAATGATACTAACCACCCACGCTCTTGCCGGAGCGGCAATCGGAAAAAATTTTGACAATCCATGGCTGATCATTTTTCTTTCTCTGACACTCCACTATATTATGGATTCATTTCGTCACGGAGAATATCTTGATCACAAATCTTTTTTCAAAAACACGTGGTGGAAAGTCGTCTTGGATTTTTTTATCGGACTGACTATAATTAGCGTTGCCATTTTTTCCAAAAATTTTAGCTTGCGCGAAACATTTCTGATTTTGCTGGGATCTTTCTTTTCTATGCTTCCTGATTTATTCACCGTGTTCTACTGGAAATTAAATTTTAAAATTCTGAAAAAACTTTTCGATTTCCATGCCTGGGTTCACGCACACCCGCCACTTTCACTCGAAAGAGCCTGGACTTTCAGGAATTCATTAAATGACATCATCTTTTCCTTGATTGCCATTTTCCTACTATTTACCTAAAAAAATTTCCTGTCGCTCAATAACACATTCTATGCCTTCAATAATTTCTCCAATTCAGCCTTGTTTTTGTGCGGACCGATTATTGCCAAATTCAAAGTCTTTTGGTCAAAAATTTTCTTGGCGACCCCTTGCACATCCTCGGCTGTTATTGCATCAATTTTAGCAAAAATTTCTTCCAATGTCATTATTTTTTCTTTTTTGATTTCTTGATCGACAAAAAACATTGCCACTTCATCAGAAGCTTCAAAACTCATCACGCCTTTTCCTTTAATATAGTCTTTGGCTTTTTGTAATTCTTTTTCACTCACCTTTTCTGTTATCATTTTTTGATATTGTTCCAAAATAACTTTTACCGCTTTTTCCAAATTTTTATGTTCCACTCCGGATTGAGTTTCGATGTATCCGCAATCGTCATAGCTTTCAGTAGAAGTGCGGACATAATATGCCAAACCTCGACGTTCGCGCACTTCAATAAACAGCCGGCTAGACATATTTCCACCCAAAATCGTCGATAGAATTCCCAATGCGTAGCGATCCTTGTGATCTCTCTTGAAAGCACGATTTCCCAAAATAAAATGAGTTTGATCGGTTTTTTTGTATTTTATTTTTACTTTCGGCGTCGCTTGATTTTCCGCAACCTTGCTGATTGCCGGTTTTTTTCCTCCAGGCATTTTGGAAAAATATTCCTCCACTTTCTGGATAGTTTTTTCCTGGTCAATTTTTCCCGCCACGCAAACCACAGTGTCATTGGCGGTGTAAAATATTTTCATATAATCAACAAAATCTTTACGCTTAAATGATTTGATGGTTTTTTTGTAGCCGACAATTTCCCTGCCCAAATTGTTTCCATCGTAAAGAAGTTTTTCAAAAACATCGCCGACGCTTCGTTGGGGATTGTCTTGGTACATATTGAGTTCCTGAATAATTGTTCCTTTTTCCCGCTCTATTTCCTCTGAATCAATTTTGGAATTAAGATACATATCCGCCACAGTATCCAAGGCGATGTCGAAATTTTGCGCGCTCGCTTTGGCATAATATCCCGTAATATCTTTTCCGGTAAAAGCGTTGAATTCTCCACCAATAGCATCCAACTCCTCAGAAATATCCAAAGTAGTTGGTCGCTTGGACGTGCCCTTGAAAAACATGTGCTCAATAAAATGGGAAAGTCCCGCTTCTTTTTCGCTTTCATAGCGCGACCCGACGCCCACCATCACCACCACCGTCGCCGTCTCAGTATTCTCCATCGGCACAGTAATAATCCGCAATCCATTTTTCAATTTGGTTTTTGTATATTGCATATAGTTATTATTTTTTAACTCTCGAATAACGAATCAAGCCTGAGCATGGAATAATTTCAATTCCTTTCTTTTCCAATTCATCCAAAAACAAATTCATTCCAATCGAGTCGGAAGAAATATGCCCGGCAATCACCACATTGATATGCGCTTTTTCCGCCGCTTCGCGATGCTTGTCGCTTTGATGCATCGCAATAATCGTTCCTATTCCGGCATTTGCCATTTTTTCATATATTTTTTCGCTTCCCTCCGTTCCTCCGGTAATTTCCGTAACCGCAATTTTACCGGTTCGATTGTGTTTTTTTCCGGAAAATAGAGTCGGACCAATCCCCTGCTTCCTCGCTTCATTATACTCAGGAACCTTCTCTAAAAGTTCTAAAATATCTTCCACATATTCCGGCCTTTCTTTATCGATAAGTTTCTTTAAAAATGTCGCCACCATATTATCCGCCGGAGTATGCACATTTATTAAACTCATTTTCAGAAGCTCGGATGCCATCGAAGTTTTGAAATGATTTATTGGATTTATTCCTCTTGTTACTTCACTGATTCGAAGATGCATCAAACTTTCCGCCACATTGATCGGCACACCGTATTGCGATAAAACATCCGCCTGAAGATGCATCACGTCATCCAATGCCGCCAATCCTTTTCCAATCGGATGATGAGCGATAACCGCATCAACTCCTAACTGCTTTGCCATCATAAGCTCGCCCGTATCAATATCAATTCCCGCCATCACTTTTTTGATATTTTTTCCGCCGTCAAAATGGATCCGACTGTCCATATACGGATTGGAAAGTTTTTCGTCGTCAAAAAACTTTTTTTCCTCTTTGGAAAGTTTGTCGTATTGCTTTTTAATGCGCGCCATTTTTTTATCAATTTCACTTTTCGGACGCAAATCATTTTTAATTCCAAGATCTATTGCTAACTTGTAAATTCGTTGCAGATTCATAAACTTATACTTATAAATAATATTTAATAAAAAAGCTTTATCTTGCAGAGCTTCCGGACAATGTCCGAAAGCTCTGTTGCCTCGCACTAATTCTCAATCCCTTCTCTTTTCTGCAAACATTCTTCGCAGATATAAGGAGGAGTAAGAGCTATTGTCCGAATATCCGCGTTAGGTTGTGTGTTGAATGTTTTTATTTCTCCACAACTAACACAATTTGTGTCAAAAAGGAGCATCGTTTTGTTATCACTCGAATGAGCATTGATAATATCCATTCCGCTCTCCTTCGCCTTTTTAGGCATTCAATCTTTCTCTCAAATAACTTTTCAACTCCTCTATTTTAATCCTTTCTTGCTTCATCGTATCCCTATCCCTTACTGTGGCTGTGCCGTCTGTCAGAGAATCAAAATCAATTGTGATGCAATATGGCGTGCCGATTTCATCCTGACGGCGATATCTTTTTCCAATATTGCCATTGTCATCGAACTCGCACATAAACTCGCTTTTCAGAGAATTATAGACTTCCTTGGCTTTTTCCACAAGTTCCGGTTTGTTTTTGAGCAGAGGAAAAATTGCCGCTTTGATCGGCGCCAGTTTTTTGGGAAATTTCAAAACAACCCTAGTTTCATCCCTGCCCGCCTGATTTTGCGAAGCAATATTGGCGGGTTCAAACTTCTCCTCGGTATAAGCCTCCGTCAAAACCGCCAGAAATGTCCGGTCCGCTCCTACGGAAGTTTCCACAATATGGGGAATATATTTCTCGTTTGTTTTCGGATCTTGATATTCCAAATTCTTGCCGGAAAATTTACTGTGCTGAGTGAGATCATAATTTCCGCGCGCGTGGATTCCTTCCAATTCTTTGAAACCGAACGGAAAATTATACTCAATATCCCACGCCGCCTTGGCGTAGAAAACCAAATTCTCATGCTGATGCCATTTGAGATTTTCCTCTTTGATTCCCAAGTCCAAATAATATTGCCAGCGTCTTTTTCTCCAATCCTCATAGGCCTTCATCTCGTCATCCGGATGCACAAACATCTGCATTTCCATCTGCTCGAATTCGCGCTTGCGGAAAATGAATTGGCGCGCGGTGATCTCATTGCGGAAAGCTTTTCCGATTTGCGCAATTCCAAAAGGCACCTTCACGCGCGAGCTGTCCAAAACATTTTTGAAATTGACATATATTCCTTGGCAAGTTTCTCCGCGCAGATAGGTCGGCCCGCCTGCATCGCTAGCATTGCGGGTAGGCTCTTTCGTCCAATCACCGGTAAAATTTCCCAAATTGGATTTTACCAAAAGATTAAATTTTTTCGCTTCGGTAAAATCTTTGCCTTTGCATTTGGCGCACTCGATTTTATCTTTGTTCTCCTCGAGCAGTTTGTTGATTTCTTCTTCGCTCATTTTTTCGTCGGCAAAAACACCCGCTTCTTCCAAAACGTGATCCACTCGCAATCGCGCATGGCATTTCTTGCATTCGATCAAAGGGTCGGAAAATCCGGCAACGTGCCCAGAAGCCTCCCAAACTTTCGGATGCATAAAAATCGCGCTATCGAGTCCCACAATATTTTCATTTTCCTGCACCATCGCCTTCCACCAAGCCACCTTAATATTGTTGACCAATTCCACTCCATAGGACCCATAATCATACACAGCCGCAAACCCACCATAAATCTCCGAGCTAGGAAAAACAAACCCCCTCCGCTTACAAAGAGAAATAATCTTGTCCATCTTGTCCGCCGAAGAGGCGGGTCTGTCTTCCTTGTAGTCCATGCCCCGAGGAAGCGAAGCGACTTTTCGGGGTTGACTTTTTTCTTGTTTTGAGCTAATCTTATTTGATGTCATATTATTTTGTTTTAATTTATTATGATGTTAAATTAGTTATTTTTTATTATAATCACACAATAACAGAGAGGAAATTATCAATGCAAGACCAAATGGCAATTATTTTAAACATTCATGAACCTTCCAATATCACCGAAAAGGTTAAGGAATATGCGGCCGTAGTGTGCGCTTTCACTTCTGATGAGACCAGAGGGGCTCACATATTTTCTCTTAAGCAAGAGGTCATCAACCGTCTCATTGAAAAAAAATGTGACATCCTAATCTGGGGTGAAGAACTACCCCGAAATACCAAAGTATTTCATCGTGATGACTTTCTGGAAGCAATTGAGGATCTCGCGGATTGTGGACTCCGAATATGTATAGAATAGCTACATACCTTATTGTGTTCGTCGCCCAAAGCCTTGTCGAAACTTGCTAAATCTAGCAAGCGGAAGACGAGGCTTTTTTATTTTAACAAAAAAACTCGTCCCGAATATACCTTCAAAAAAGATACATTCAGGACGAGCTTTCACCCGCGGTTCCACCTGTCTTCTCCGACCTTGCGTCGGAGCACCTTTCTTTTAACTTATCGACTCCGAGGCTCCAACCCCTCATCATCGCCGACTTGAATTTTCTCAATTTCAGTATACAAAAATTAATTCCTTTGGTCAAACCGATTGACTTTCCCCGCCTTTCGTACTAAACTGAATTTTCAGTATTATTGACAATAGAATATCAAACCTGCAATTTAATGCACTGCAAAAAAAGCAAAAAGGAGATGAAATGAGTAAAAAAATCGTATACACAACAGAAGTAAAAGAGTCAAGGGATAAATACCTTGAAATAATTTTAAAAACCAAAAAAGAGACAAAAAACGCTCTTGAAAAGTGGACTATTGCCTCTATTAAAGAGGTTAACTCTGCTACTAATATAGCAGAGGCTAAAGCGGCTTTTCGCGCTGCTCCTTGGAGTACTCCGGCAAAAATATATGCCTTGGAAAAATGGGCAAGTCTTTGCATAACGATTAAAGACGTTAAAGATGCATATAAAATTTCTTGGCGTCGTTTTTCTGACAAAGAAAACCCCGCCTATGCAATATGGATTGAATTATCCTATCATAAGGCAAAAGAAGCAATAAATTTTAGTGATTTGGCAAATGTTTTTTGGAATATGCCTGAACCAGATTGGTTTGTTGATAAGAAAAACGCTAAAATTTACAAAGAGATATTTTCCAAATTATTAAATTTCTGTCATACTCCCGACGATCTAGACAGAATTTCCGTCAACCGTCTCCGCGATAGAGATCTAAAAAATCTCTATTATGAAAAACTCAAAGAAGTCGGAATGTAAATCTTCTTACTCAAGGCCTCATCCGAACCGTGTTGCAATTCAACGCGCGGAGGATGAGGCTTTTTTTATTTCTCTTATTTTATTCTACTACAGCTAATTCTAGTCCAATAAAATAAAAATAGTATAACAATACTACAAAACACTTACGATCGCGAGATTTTGTAGCATAATAAGTATCCTCGTCTCCAGCTAATTTTTTACACTATATATTCTTTCCACGAGCATATAATCAACATGATTTCCAATTTTTCTCATTTTTATTTCTTTTATTAAATCCGGAGTTAAGGGATATTTACTCATAAAAACACTTTTTTGCAATTGTTTGTAATTTAAAAGGTAAAGTTCGCCTCGAAGCCAATCCCGATCCTTCCTCATATCTTCCGGAATATCAAAAATAACCACTCGGTATTTCTTATCCCATTTTTTATCCAGAATTTTTTTTCTTTTCAAGACATAATCTAAAATATTACAACCTTTTTCAGTCAACAAAAAAGAATTTCCATCTTTTTTCACAAACCCTTGTTTTTGCAATCTGCGGATGCTCTGCCTTATTGTTTTTTCTGAAAACTTTTCGCTTTTCAGTTTTTCAAAATCAATCACACCTCTCTCTCCGGATCCACTCAGCGGATCGCCATAATAAGAAGGATTTAAAAATATTTCAATAGTTGCTTCACCAAAAAGAGCCAGATTTGAAAATATCCAAACCCCGGCGCTTATTGAATTATCCAGAATTTTTTTAGCAAATTTTTTTTCTGCTATATTTTTATTATCCTTACTCATGTCAAAATTATACTACAAAATCTCGCGATCGTGAACAAAATGTAGTATTAATAATTGTTTGCCGGATAACCTATTTCTTATTACTGGATTTTCTTTCTAATTAAGCTCATTGGCTGGATTTCTTTTTTGTCAATTTGTAAAAAGTAATTCTTTCCTTGTCCGCCGTGGGCAGATGACACTTCTTGCATATCCTCATCAAATATTTTTTCCAATTTTACCGGGTGATTTCCGTTTTGATCGATAATTTCAATTTCATCTTCCAAATAAATCGCATTATGTGGCTTAATTTCGATAACATTATCTTTATTTCCAATGATTTCCCCTACAAACTCCCATTTCGGATCATTGTGTGAATTTGCAAAATTATGTTCCGGCCCGCCTGCAACGTTTGTAGCACTGCAGGCAGGTTCGTTTCCCAGCAAGAACCCTTCGGTGTACCCACGATGAAAAAGGCTGTCCAAATTATCCTGCTCTTCCTGCAATATTTCTTCAAATGATTTATTTTCTTCCCCATTCTTAATTCTTAATTCATAATTTCCGCCAAAGGTGGATCCGCCTATGGCGGACATAATTCTAGAATACGCCCGCACCACTACTGCTAGATAATAGACGCTTTTATTTCTCCCTTCGATTTTGAAAGATTCCACTCCGGCATCCACCAATTCTTTCAAATGAGAAAGCAAATTCAAATCCTTGCTGTTGAAAAAATATGTCCCTTGGCTGTCCTCCTCCACCTCCATCTCAAACTCACCCATATGATCAACGATATCTAGAATTTTAACATTTTTTTCATTTTGAATTTTTAATTGTGATTTTGCATTTTGAGATTTGCATTTTGAATTTTTATACTCCCAGCGGCACGGTTGCACGCAGTCGCCCAAATTGGCGCTTCGTCCGCGCATCCAAGAAGAAAGCATACACCGCCCGGAATAACTCATACACATCGCTCCGTGCACAAAATATTCCAACTCGACATTTTGATTTTCTTTTTTGATTACCCGAATTTCTTCCAGTGTCACTTCCCGCGCCAAAACCACTCTTCTGATTCCCTGATCGGCCCAAAATTTCACCGCTCGCCAATTGGTCGCGTTGGCTTGGGTGGAAAGATGGATTTCAATTTCCGGCAGTTTTTCTTTGACCAATTCCAAAATCCCCGGGTCGCTGATCAAAACCGCATCCGGCGCAACTTTTTTTAGCTCGTCCAAATCTTTTTCCAATTTTTCAAGATGAATGTTATGCGCATAAATATTGAGTGTCACATAAAACTTCTTTCCCAATTTGTGAGCGTATTCCACTCCTTCTTTGAGAGATTGCCAATCAAAATCATTAATCCGCGCACGCAAAGAAAAATCCGGCACCCCGGCATACACCGCATCCGCGCCATAAAAAAAAGCATACTTCATCTTCTCCACGCTACCGGCAGGAGCAAGCAGTTCCAATTTTTGATTATTCTTATTCATACTCATTATTACATCGTAATATATTCGGATTTATAAATCAATATAAAAAAAGATTGCACGACCAACGACGCAATCTTTTTTGTTCTTAAAATACCATTTACATACGACCATTTCTAAATGGTAAAAATAGGAAAAAAGTTTAGAAATTCCAAGCGTTTGCTACTGCCTCGGCGATGCGGCGGGTGGTGAATCTTTCAGACATATCCGAATCGACTTCCAATTTCACGTCTTCCGCCTCGATTTCGTTTTTGGAAAGCATCTGGTCAATTTTCGCCAGCAAATCGCGGCTCAAATTGTTTTCGTCCTCCCATTTAAACTCGTCCAAAACACGCCTGCCATTTTCGAGAATAAGAGAAATATTATTGTCCCTGATTTTTATTTTTAAAATATTCATACTAATTATCAACCTTACTCCAATCAAAATTCCACGGATCATCCTTTCTTCCCGGAGCGATTTGATTGTGTCCGACAACAAATTTGATATTATATTTTTCTTTCAAATGCGCCAACAATTCATTTAGAGAATCATACTGCTTGGAGGTGTATTTGTCTTCTTTTGTATTCATAAGTTCAATGCCTAAGGAAAATTGGTTGACCCCCGTTCTTCCGTCCGGAACTTTCGACTGCCCCGCGTGATAGGCAATATTATTATCAGAAACCAATTGATAGATATTCCCTTCTCGATCAATCAAATAATGCGGAGAAACCTCATATTCCTTGTACTCTTTTATCAATCCATCAACATCATACGGCTTATTTCCTAATGCATCATAAGAAGAATGTATCACGACGGTATCAATGCCTCTTTTTTCTCTCTTTTCAAATCCCCAAGAAACCGCTCGCTCAATAACTTCCAATTTTTCAACTTCATTTTCGCGCTTATCTTTCGCCACATCTTCTTTTTCTGTCGCGACAATTTGCTCTTGAACATTCTTATTGCTTTGTATTGGCACAATGCTTTCTGCAGAGTTATTTATTGATTTTTCAAAACTTTCCACATTTTCCATATTATTGTTTTCAAATTTATTGGTATTTTCTATTGTTATTTTACTTGATTTTTCCCCAAATGAAAAATACAAAAAACCCGCCACAAAAATAACGGCGGGAATTGCTATATAAAACATTAATTTTAAATTTTTAATTGTCATCAAGCTAAAAATTAGGTTAATTAGAAATTAGACAATTAGAAATTTAGAAGTATCCTCCGCAACAACCGGGTTGTTTTTCCAGGCAATCGCATTTGTCCAAATTGAGTTCATACACTCCGCCGGCAAGATTGATGACATCTTTTCCTGTTTGCGCCAAAGCCTGCGCCACATATCCACTGCGACTGCCGCTGCGGCAAACAAAAACGACTTTCTTTTTCCAATCAATTTCATCCAATCTCGAAGAAATTTGCGAAAGCGGAATCAATTTCGATCCCTTGATTTTTATCAAATCATATTCCTCCTTTTCCCGAACATCAATAACCTCAAGGTTTTCTTTTTCCTCATCAAATATTTTTCGAAATTCTTTTGAAGATATATTTTTCATATATTTATTTTAACACAAAAATTACCGAGTTATAATTCAATCGCCACTTCCCGAGAATTAATCTTTTGAAAATAAATATTTACGTCACTGATCCACTTGGCGACTCCTTGCGGATTATGTCCGGCACAAGTGCTTCCGCATTTCCAAACAATCATTTTTGAAGGAGTGTCCAATTTTTTGCTTACCAAATCCTGAATTCTCTTTCCAATCACATCCACACCCTCCTCAGGAGTTGCAAAACATCCGTAACCCAAAGAATGACCCTGGCTTCCACCACCCTTATATCCCCAAAAATTATAACAAGTCTTTCCGTTTTTGCTCGGAGCGTGTTTTCCCCAGTCGCTTTCCTTTTTGGCGATTCCCACAATCAGTCCGGCTACCCGCCTGTCATATTTGGCGATATGAGGAACCATATCTTCAATCGGATGCCCAGCGACAAGCGCATATAATTCATTTTCAAATTCACTGTTAGGATTAATTTCTTCTTTTTTCTTAATAATTTCATCTAGTTGTCCGAAAAAATTTTTCTCTCCGGAAAGAATATCCAAATATTCGCCCCCTGCCCAAGCCGGCTGCTGTAATTCTTCTCCTCGAACGATTTCGATTCCAAAAATCAAACTTCCACGATCATAAAAAAAACAGCTTGCGATGATCACAAGGGCAAGTAAAATTGCATTTTTTCTACTCCCGGATAAATCTTCACACATAAATAAACTTTAATATTTACAAAGACACGCATTCCAGAATAGCAAAAATTTAGCTTTTAGTCAATGGCTGAATTTATCCCTTATTTGGGGCAAAAAAGACCGCCGAAATCAACCGGCGGCTCGAAAACACAAATCTCTTGCTATTTACAAAATATCGTCTTCGTGGTCTGATTTGTTGAGTTTTTTGAAATACATATTCACATCATTGATCCATTTTCTCGCCGCTTCCTGCCCGCCGGTAGCATTACAATCCGATCCACATTTCCAAATCACCATCTTTTCCGGTGTATTGAGTTTTTTGTTTTCCACTAGCCATTTGATTCTCTTGGCCACTGTGTCAACCGCGTCTTTTCGACTATTAAAACAGGTATGCCCTCCGCTTCCCATCAACCGCCTCTGTCCGCGGTACCCCCAATAATTATAACAATCCTGTCCGTCCAGTACCGGAAATCTTTTTCCCCAATTGCTTTCCTTCTTAGCGATAGCGATCAAGAAAGCAGCGACTGTGCGATCCTGTTCCAGAATATATGGAAGCATTTTTTCAATAGGATATCCTTTCACCATCTCTTTTACTTCTTTCTCGGTTTTTTCTTTCTCAACATTTTCCAAATAGTTTGTCATCTGTTTGATATATTTTTCCTCCTCTTCCTTGCTCCACTCATCTTCCTTTTCGACTGCTTCCGCCTCCTTTTCAGCGACATTATCATTATTCATTCCAATTTCTTGCTCTTGCGCTTTTTGAGTCAGGACGGCATTTTTCTCACTTCTGGCTGAAGCGCTCAGTCCAAAATATTGATACACGAAAGACATCGTTAACATCCCCAAGACAATCGCTCCGATAATGGAAAGATTATACACTTTCGCAAAAGACAATTGGCTTGCAAAATTTCCGGCACCTTCCTTAACTCTTTTTTCTATATCAACATATTTTTGGACCAAATTGACATATTGAACATACAGAGCGTCCTTTTGTCCGGGGCGATATGTTCTGTATCGACGAACCACTCTACTGCTCAATCCATCAAAAATTCCCGGCTGAATATTCAATTTCACCCCATTTTTGATTGATTCCGCCTGTTTGGGCGTGATATATAAACCGGAATCCTCTGTAAAAAATTTCCGCGATACTCTCCCCTTGGAATACAACAAACAGTCAAATCTCTCCGATTTTCTCAGGGACACAAAAAACCGAATCACCCGAGGATCCGTCCCGACTCCATCCATTTTCCTGATTCCTTTTTTATTATTTTTTGTTTTCCGACAATCTTTCATTACCACTATTATACAAAAAATAACACCTGAAATCAAATTAAAAAATACAGATAGGATTGAAAGCCTATCTGTATACTATTTCAGGATTATTGTGATATTTCTAAAAGTGATTACACATCCAAATTCTTCACGTTTTTGGCGTGGGTTTGGATGAACCGGCGGCGAGGTTCGACTTCACTTCCCATCAAAATATCGAAAATTTTGTCTGCCGCTTCCGCATCTTCGATTTTCACTTGTAGCATCTGCCTGTTTTCCGGATTCATTGTCGTCTCCCAAAGCTGCTGAGGGTTCATTTCTCCCAAACCTTTATATCTTTGAATATTGACTTTTGTCGACGTTGTTTTTCCTTCACTTTCAACTTCTTCTTCCGCGCCTTCTTCATTTTCTTTCACGCTTTCCGGTTTCACGCCAATTTTTCTGAGAATTTCATCTCGTTCTCTGTCCGTATAAGCATAATGCATTTCCTTACCTTTTTTGATGCTATAAAGCGGCGGCTGAGCAATGTAGATATTTCCATTTTGCACCAATTCTTCAAAATAGCGATAAAAAAACGTGAGAAGTAATGTGCGAATATGCGAACCATCAACATCGGCATCGGCCATAATAATAATTTTTCCATAGCGCAAACGACTAGCGTCAAAACTTTCGCCGATTCCCGCCCCAAGAGCGATGATAATCGGTTTGAGTGTGTCAGATTTGACCACTTTGTCCAAGCTGGTTTTTTCCACATTGACCAATTTTCCCCGCAGTGGCAAAATCGCCTGAAATCTTCGGTCTCTTCCTTGCTTAGCACTTCCACCGGCCGAGTCTCCCTCTACAATATACAATTCAGATTTCGCTTTGTCCTTAGTTGAACAATCCGCCAATTTTCCCGGAAGCGTCATCCCCTCCAAAGCGCCCTTGCGGATGACCGCGTCTTTGGCGGCGCGCGCCGCAATTCTCGCCTTGGCGGTCAAAAGACATTTTCCAATAATCGCTTTGGCGTTATTCGGATGTTTTTCAAAAAATTCACTGAGCATTTCCGACACAACGCTATGCACGATTCCGCGCACTTCTCCATTTCCAAGTTTTGCCTTAGTCTGACCTTCAAATTGAGGATTGCGCAATTTTACACTGATTACAGCCGTAAGTCCTTCGCGCACATCTTCCGCCGTAAGTCCGCCGTCTTTTTCTTTAAGAAGATTATTCTTCTTGGCATAATCATTAAGAACGCGCGTGAGTGCCGTTCGAAATCCTGTCACATGCATCCCGCCTTCAACAGTAAAAATATTGTTGGCAAATGAATACAAATGCTCTTTGAATCCGTCCGTATATTGCAAAGAAACCTCGACATAAACGTCGTCCTTTTCTTTTTCGATATATACCGGCATTTCGTTTTTCACATCTTTGCCCTGATTCAAAAACCGAACAAAAGAAATAATTCCGGCATCAAAATAAAACGAGTATTTTTTCATCAAGTATTCATCTTTCTCGCTTTCAATCTTTCGCCGGTCTTCAATGGTGATTTTTACTCCTTTGGTCAAATACGCTTGCTGGCGAAGATAATCCAAAATCTTGTTCCAACTGAATCTGATTTCCGGAAATATTTGCGGGTCCGGCTGAAAAGTAATTGTCGTTCCGGTGCGGTCGGTCTTTCCGATTGTTTTTATTTCCGCCTTTCTTTGTCCGCGGTTATATTCTTGCATCCAAATTTTTCCGCCCAGATGAACTTCCGCTCGCGTCCAAACCGAAAGCGCGTTGACCACTGAGACTCCCACTCCGTGCAATCCTCCGGAAATTTTGTACCCGTCGCCTTCGAATTTTCCTCCGGCATGAAGAATCGTGAGTACAGTTTCCAACGTTGATTTTTTGGTTTGCGGATGTTTTTCTACCGGTATTCCCCGTCCGTTGTCGATGACTTCCACTACATTATCCGGAAGTAATTTAATTATGATATTGTCGCAATACCCCGCCATCGCTTCATCGATGGAATTATTCACCACTTCCCAAATTAAATGATGCAAACCTTCAAGCGAAGTGCCTCCGATGTACATTCCCGGTCTTTTTCGCACCGGATCAAGACCTTCCAAAACTTGAATGGATTTCGCGCTATACGTGCTTTTTTCTTTGTTTTCCTTTGCCATAATATTAAAATTATCTCGTTAAAAAATACAATTCGATTAAAAAAAATCCCCCCGCCAACAAAAGTCCGTCCCACCAAACCAAGATTTGAATTCTTTGAAAAATGAGCAGAACAATCACCAGCAAAGAAATCAGTATTCCTTGACGCAAACTCATTCCAAGATGGACAAAAGCATTTTCTCCACCAGCCATTCTTCTTCTCGTCCACGTAAAAAAGAGGGTGAGCATACTGGAAAGCATTGCAAACATACTGGCAAAAAACAAGCCTTGTCCGGCAAAAACGGAGGCCTCCGGGTCAATATTAACAACTACGGTCACCCAAGAAACAATCGAAATTAAGGCTATGATTCGCAACCCCCAAAGATACGATTTCAAGGTCATATTTACTCCTTTTACCAAATTACCACCCTCCCATCATAGCCTATTTTCAATAAAAATACAAGAAAAACCGCTCTAATAAAATAACCGCGCTTTCCCTATTTATTTCTCTCTTTCAGAAAATCCACTACTTTTTTTACGTCTTCGCTTTGGCCTTTTCTGGCGATGAGAATGGCATCGCCGTCCTCAACCACAATCAGATCACTCACTCCGACCACCGCAATTCTTTTTTCCTTACTGCTACTGTGAATAAAAACATTTTCCGCTCCGACAATCACATTGCGGGTTTTTCCCTGATTTCCCGCCAAAACCTCCGCCAGACTGTCAAAAGAGCCAATATCGTTCCATTCAAAATCTCCTTCAAAAATTATCACCTTGTCGGACTTTTCCGAAATCGCATAGTCGATTGATATTGAATTCAGACCCTTGAATTTCACCAAAAAGTCTTTGCTATTTTTAGCTGTGGCAACTTGATGTATTTCGGGAGCATATTTTTCAAGCTCTTCCAAAAAAGTTTTAGCGCTGAAAATATACATTCCGCTATTCCAAGCATACTTTCCGGATTTGATATATTTCTTGGCTGTATTTTTGTCGGGTTTCTCTTTGAATTCTTCGGCGAGAAAATGCTTCTCTTTCTTTTTTCCTTTTTTAATATAGCCGTATCCGGTTTCCGGTCCGGTTGGAATAATGCCGATCGTTCCGATGCTGTTGCCGACATTTTCCATCGCCATTTTCACCACGCGCAAATATTCCTTTTTATTTCCGATATAATGATCCGAAGGCAAAACGATAATCGGATCATTTTCGCCGATTCCGGTTTTTTGCTGCAAATGCCGCACCGCCGCCGCGATTGCCGGCGCAGTATTGAGTTTTTCCGGTTCCAATATTATCTGCTCTTTTTTTATTTTTTTTTCAACAAGTTCAATTTGCTCGAAAACTTTTTCAGCGGAAACCTTGCCGTAAGTGCTGAAAAAAATATTTTCCGCCGGCATAATTTCCCGCATTCTCAAAAACGTTTCTTGCAGAAGAGATCTTTTGCTATACAAACTCAAAAACTGTTTCGGGGTGCTTTTTCGACTAAGCGGCCAAAGTCTTGTTCCACTACCTCCGCACAAAATAATCGCATACATAATATTTTTTGTTTATGTTTTATTCTTAAAAATTATACTAAAATGTTAGCGTAGTTAACGTTGTTTATAGTTTTTGAAAAATCCCCCTTTATTGTCATTCCAGAAAGTATAATTTCTCGGCGAGTCATCGAGTCGTAAGAAATTA
>CAZRJL010000005.1:0-27039 GCA_964600645.1 uncultured Bdellovibrionales bacterium
CCCAAAATTGATCCATTAAACCAAACCATCAAAAAAGGAACGATGCCAAAAAAATACCCCAGCAAAAGGGCGACGAGGGATTTCACATAATTATTCAAAAAGATAATCAAAAATAGCACAAATGGGTTTGTGTTTTTCAAAAATTCCAATTGAGAAGAAAGTTCCTTACCGATCAAATTCGCTTCCTCTGGATTTTGTTTAGCGGAATAATATCCCTGCCAAACAGAAAAAGCAAAAACCGCCGCCAGCACAAAAAAATAGCGCCACAATTTTCGATCCCATTTTATTTTCAATTTTTGAAATATTTTCATAATAAATTACACGATTTGAGGGAAAAACAATTAAAATCATAACTTGCACGCTTAAACAGATAGCGCTAGGTTTTCCGAAAAAATGTTTTTTTCGTAGCTGCTGTGTTCTGACAAAAAGCCGGAGAAAAAAATATTTTTTCGGAAAACCGGACGATTATTATTCAAACGCACAAAAGCATTTATCTCTCCGAACTAAAAACGCAAC
This sequence comes from uncultured Bdellovibrionales bacterium, assembly GCA_964600645.1. Taxonomy (GTDB): domain Bacteria; phylum Patescibacteriota; class Minisyncoccia; order Moranbacterales; family UBA9337; genus UBA12151. Next base: position 517 of record CAZRJL010000005.1, read on the forward strand.
TTTTCTCATTGCATCGGTACGCGATATCCCCTTCTTGATCCGTTCGCCTTATTTTTATTCCGCGCCTCTCCATTCTTTCTACCACCTCCGGCGCCGGATGTCCATAGTTATTTTTTCCCACCGAAACAATCGCCTCCACCGGATTGACCGTTTTCAAAAATTCATCTCCGGTTGAATATTTTGACCCATGATGCGCCACTTTCAAAACCTGCGCGCCGATATTTTTTCCTCCAAAAATCAACTCACTCTCCTTTTCCATCGGAAGATCCCCCGTCAAAAGAAAGCTATTTTCCCCGAAGTTAACCCCGACCACAACACTCTCATTATTGGTGTTTTTGGAAAAAATATCCTTGAAAAAAATCGGGTATTTGATTTCCAAATGCGCTCCGCGGGGAAATTTCATTTTCACCCCACTCCTCGCTTCTACACTCTGGACATTTTCCTTGGAAATTTTTTCAGACAATACCTCGAAAGTCTTTGAATCGCTTTTTGCGCCTGTTTTGACGATCATCTTTATATTATAATTTTCCAAAATATCCACAAAACCAGCAATATGATCATAGTCCGGATGAGTAATCACAATTCCTTCAATTTGCCTGTCCCAAAAAGGAATGTATTTCCCCAATTTTTCCAAAATAATTTTTCCATTTTTTCCGCTATCAACCAAAATCTGGCTACTTCCCTGAGAAATCAAAATCGCATCCCCCTGACCAACATTGAGGAAAATCACTTTCAATTCATTTGATTTTTGCAAATAGAACACTATCGATGCCAACAGCAAAGACAAAACCAATCCCAAGCCAACAAAAAAATATACAACTTTTCTATTTTTCATTTTAATTAATTACTACATAATAATGCGACCGCATTTTCGTGTATTCTAAATATCTGAGCGTTGTTTATGATTTTTAAAAATCCACCTCTATTGTCATTCCAGAAAGTATAATTTCTCAGCGAGTCTGCGAGCTGTAAGAAATTAACTTATCCGGAATCTATTCTATACACAACCACAGATTCACTGAAGATCTGGATTCCCGCCTTCGCGGGAATGACATATCGATAAACTCATCAACATTTTATAGTGTATCATTCTTAATTTTACTTTTTCTTTTCCAAACCCAAACAATTCCGCCCAACAAAATATAATACACCACAACCATTTGCCATCCGAAATTTTCCGTCTGCCAGCTTGCCTGATTTATTTTGGAAAAAAAATCAATCACCTCGATTTCATACCGAAGTAAAACATATCCCGTCCAACCCAGCGCCGCCGAAATCGGAAAAAACACAAACCCGAAAACGGAAGACAAAAAAACCAAAAGCATTGTGAGTGGGACAATCGGAAGAATCAAAACATTGACAACCACGGAAAGCCACGACATCATATGAAAATTATACAATATTATCGGCAAAACAAAAATTTGTGCGCTCAGTGTGAGCAGTATCGTTTCCAAAATTCCCAGCGCATCAAATTTTTTTTCAAAATATTTCTCCCAAAACGGAGCCATCGCAATAATTCCCAGCGCCGCCAAAAAAGAAAGCTGGAATCCAATGTCGTAGCGAAGCAAAAGCGGATTAAGAAAAAGCATAACTGTTGCTGAAAAAATAATCGCATTATATGAATTTGCCAGCCTTCCGTTTTTGACCGCCCAAAGAAGCAGCGACCCCATCACTCCGGCACGCACCGCCGAAGATGGAAATCCAATCATCGCCACAAAAAGAAAAATTCCCGTCAGCGCAAACCAAAAAGCCCGCGGCCGCCAAAGTCCCAAAAATATTCCCAGCCAAATCAAATACTCGGCAATAATCGTAACGTTATATCCCGACACTGCCACGATATGACTGGTTCCCGTGCGAGAAAATTTTTCCTGCCATTCTTTTGACAAGCGGTTGTTCCCTCCAAACAAAAGTCCGTCCGCCAAAGCCGCCTCAGGCGCGGGAATAACTCGATTAACATTCTTCTCCATCAAACCCCTCAACTTCAAAATTCCAACAAAAATAATGTTGCCGGAATTTTCTCCCGTCTCTTCCATCACTTGCGGTTTTTTGCAAACAAAAAATATCTTGTCTTTGGCAAGGTACATTCGCCAATCAAAATCCGGAGAAAAATTTTCCGGCTTTTCCAGATTGCAAGACAATTTCATTCTGTCGCCATATTTCCAATTTTCATATTTCTCTCCGTGAATTAATATTTTAATTTCTTTATTTTCAGCCTCAGGAAGATTTATCCTTGCAACAACCTCTTGATAAAACTCTTTTTCTTCCGTTTCCCGCGCCACCATCGCCTCGCCTAAAAATTCAATTTTCTCTCGCGCTTGAATGCGGAAAATATTTTCCAGCGCGCTTTGCGTTTTCCAAGTTCCGAAAGAAAAAAACAAAATCGCAAAAACATAAACTATTATTATTTTATTTCGATAACCCAAAACGAAAACAATCACCGCAACAAGAAAAAGAAAATAAACCAAAAAATCGACATCAAAAAAAGAAGCAAAAAATACTCCCCCAAGAAAACTCAAAGATAAAATCAAAAATATTTTCGATTTGGTCATAGTGAGTTTATTATAGCAAAATAAAAAAACCGACCAAGGACTTCGTCCTTAAATCGGCTTTCGAGAAAACTAGTGTGAATTTTCACACCGGAATCTCATTGTCTGGAAGTTGTTGAAAAGAAACAAACCCTCTTGCTACATTAAATTGAGCAACCTCTTCCGCTGATGCAGGAACGAGACGAGGTCCGGGAAGCATAACAACTATTCCTCCATCAATTTCATAAGTATTTTTCCCCAAGAGACAACTCTCAAAAGCAGCATAGTAGTCTCTTATGTCAATATCAATACCATTTCTCAATTCCTCGATATTCGAAACTATTCCTGCGAAAATACCCTCAAAACTACCGAGAGCCTCATTCTCGCGAATCACAACAATATTTCCTCTGTCATCAGACAAAGTTAACTTTTTTACGCTATTCTCGCACATTATGCACCTCCGCGCACCATTGAATTTAAAAAAACCGACCCCTCTGGCCGGTTTTCCATCTTATTTTTTCAAAAAATAATCAGAAAACTAACCATCTAAATAGTCGGTTATTTTGTTGCTGATTATTATTCAATAATGGAAAACTTTTTTTCATATCTAAATTATACTACCGATATTTTTTTTGTAAATAGCAAAAAATCACCCAATATCCACCATCTTTATCCTGGCGGACTTACCTCCGACGATGTTTAAGGAACTTTTGGGAACATCGAAATGCTCCGCTAATATCTTTATTAGCATATCATTAGCCTTGCCGTCAACCGGTGGCGCTGTGAGTTTCACTTTATACTCTCCCTCGGAAATCTTCTCAACTTTATTCATTGACGACCGCGGAGAAACTCTTACATAAATTCTCATGAATTATAAAAAAAATAATAAAAATATTTTTTTCCCACTAATCTTTTCTCCCTTTGGAAAAGGGAGATGTCCGAAGGACAGAGGGATTTGAAAAACCTCAAATAATCATTCAGCTTTCCATCAACTAAAGTCTTTCAAATCCCCCCAGCCCCCTTTTCCAAAGGAGGAGAATAAAGAGGGTATAATTGTTTTTTTATTATATATTTATTTCATTCTTACTTTTTATTTTGTTCCAAACTCTTACAACAATATTAACTGCAATCAAAACCGCCAACAATAAGTTCGCTCCCAGAAAAATATCACGCGCCAGTCCGCTTTGCAAGTCCGTTCCCAAAAGGAACGCATGCGCCACTACGATTACATATAAAACAATATTCAAATAATGCACCGCTCTCCAAATCCAAAAAGAAATATGCTTTCGAAAATACGAAGTGAGTGTCAAAATAATCATCAAATAAAGTCCGAGAATTCCCAACGCCACCAACTCCGGCTTAAAATCCGAAACAAAAGGAACAAAAACGGCGGCAAAAGAAAAATGCATAAACTTGTCAAACAAAAGACCTGATCCGTGAATCGCGGTAAACAAAATCGCCTGCACCGAAATCCAGCGATGCATACTCATTGAATATTCCGGCTCAATTATTTTTTTCAAAATAGGAATACGAATCGCCAATCCCGTAAACATCACCAACCATAGAAGCGCAAATGCCACAAAGCCGCTGGCGCGCACCGCATACCAAGCCCAAGGAACTTCTCGATCAATCACCTTGGCATTATTGGTGATAATTTCCGTCACCATCGGAGAAACAGCATTGAGCGGATCGCTCTGATTAGTAATCTCCACTCCATCAAAAATACCGTCCCCGTCAGTATCCGGATTCAATTTGTCCGTTCTAAAAATTTTTTCTTCGCCCAAATCCGTAAGACCGTCTAGATCACTATCAACAATCAAATCATTTCCATAATCCAATTGAATCGGATTAGCATCCTCGCTTTCATTTTCATTCTCCTCGGCCTGAGAAAAAGCAATAAATATAAACAAAAATAATACAACAAAAATTGAAATTATTTTTTTACTTTTAATAAGCATTTTCATATTTTATAAATTATACCATTTAACAATTTCAGAGAATAGCTGCGTAAAAATATTTTTCTTACACTGTCTTTGTGCAGTCAAAACAGAATCTTCTCGCATTAACCAATCAATAAACTAAAAATACATCTCGCATAAATACAAAAGGGACACTTGGAAGGAAAATATTTTTACACAGCTATTCGACCTAGTTAATATTACCGGAATAAAATTTTCTCGCGCTACTGGTTATATAAAAATTTCCATTGTAATCCAGAAAAATCGCTTCGATTTTCTTTTCTTCCGCCAGTTGGAGTCCATTCTTAACACCGCGCAAAAACAAAACTTTTGCCCAAAAATCCGCCTTCTCCGCACTCTCGCAAATCGCCGTCACTGTCTTGAGATTGAAAGAAAAATTTTGGAGATTTTGAGGATTGATCAAATGATGCACTCTCTCTTTCCCGACGTTCCATTTTCTTCTTGTAATTCCCGAGGTGGCAATTCCTTGATCTGAAATTCGAACCAACAAATTATTCTCATCAATTCCTTCGACATCTAAAATCCATTTTTCGTTCTCCGCGTTTAATCCGCTGGCATACATATCCCCACCGGAATCCACCAAAAAATTTTTCCATCCTTTGGCGCGCAAAAATTTTGCAACCTCGTCGGTAATATACCCTTTGGCAATACCGGCAAAATCCATCTTTTTTTCAAACCGCACCCTTTCTCCAACAACAATCAGCTCGTCTTTCAAATCACCATCCAAACTCAAAATTTCATTATTATCTTTTTCTTCAACTTTAATGCTCCCAAAATCCCGATCATAACCAATCTTCTCCAAGGCGTCCAAAATTCTCGGATCAAACGTCCCTTCGCTTTCATTATAATATTCCAATGATTTTTTCGCCAAATAAACCACATCCGCCGAAGCCTCGAAAAATTTTCCCAAATTTCCATTCAGTTTCGAAAGTTCGCTCTCGCTGTCAAACCGGCTCAATATTTTTTCTTTATCGCGATAAATCTTCTCGACACTCGACAAATCATCCAACGCCTTTTTTCTTTCATTTGCATCTTTTGCAACAAGTCGCACCTCAATTTGCGTCCCCAGAGCATTAAATTTTTTTATTGGTAAAAATTCATTTTTCATAAAAACTGTTCTAGTGCTGAAACCGAGAAACCGCCTATTCAAAATTATCCACAATTCCATTTCGATTGTCATCTTTGACAATATATATTTCCGCCATATCCGGATGCGGATCATCTTTATTCAGCAACCCATCACCATCACTATCCTTAAAAACGGTTATTTGCGTATCCACATTTGTTTTTACCGATGTATTTCCGGAGCTACTATTAGATGAAGTTGAAGTTGAACGATACTCATCTTCATCCTCATCTTCCTCATATTCCTGCTCATCCTCATTATCATCCGCCGATACTGTTGGAATATAGAAGTGTTTTTTCGAAAAGCCGGAAGAATAATCAAAAAAAACACCCGAAGAAATAATCAGAACACATAATGAAAAAATAAACAAAATCTTTTTTATACTCATAAATATTATGAACTTTTGGTTGTCTTATCACTGGTAGATTTGCTTGGCGCCGGAGTGGTAGTTGCGGTTGTTGTAGTTGTGGTAATTTCTTTTTGCTGAATTTCTTTCGGGGAAGAATTGAGATCTCGAAGCTTGTTTTCTCTGTCCACTGCAATTTTCTCTTGATCCGCCAAAATATCCGAACTCACCGGCGACAAGTCTTTTTCCGTATCTATCTCGATAGAAGTGTGATTATCTTTGTTTTTGATAACAAAAGATCCAACAACCACCAAAAGAATATTAATAACAAAAACCAAAATTTTGTTTGTATGTTTTGCAAATTTGTTTAACATAATATTTTATGACCTACGCAATTAAATAAAAAATATCAGGTTTTCCGAAGAAATGTTTTTTTCGCTTTTGCCCGTGCCCCCCCTGTCCGTATCGCTATGCGAAGCGTTGCAGGCGGGTCGAAAGGGCCGGAGAAAAATAATTTTTTCGGAAAATCGGACAAACATCTTATGATCGTGCAAATCCTATATTTAAAATTGCCAGAAAAACTATTCTGAGATTCGATTTTTAACTTCTCCCTTTATCCTATCATCAATTTGATCCGGAAGAAAATCTCCCTCCGGATTGTGCTCAGTCGCCTCGCGATAGACAAAACTTTCAACTTTATCCGCCATATTCCTCAAAAATTCCTCTTCCATCTTGCCAAATCTAATACCCCAAGACCCGTCATCTTCTTTCACGAACTCAAAAACCTTCTCATTCTTGTGCATCCCGGAAAGCACAATCCAAGTCCCGCCAAAAAACAAAAAAAGAATAAACGAAATTATACCAAAAGTTTTCATATTTTAAAGCCTTATTACATAATCACTGTTATTGATCAACTCCTCTCTATTTTCCGCTATCAAAACTGTATTAGTTTTATCAATAATTTTTTGCAACACCTTGACCAAAATCGGCAGATCACTCAAATGCAAACCTCGAGATGGAATGTCCAGAATATATAAACATCGGTCGCCAAGTTTTTTGGAAAGAATTTTAGCCAAGCGTACTCGTTGCGCCTCGCCTCCGCTCAAGGTTCCAGACTTTTGTCCGAGCGTCAAATATCCTAAGCCAACTTCTTGTAAAAATCCCAATTTTCTTTGCACTATCGGAAATCCCTCAAAAAGATCGACTGCGTCATCAATTGTCATTCTCAAGAGGTCAGGAATGGAAATTCCTTTATATTTTATTTCCGAAATCACTTTCAATTTATCTTTTCCGTCACGAGTATTGAAACTGAAATGAGATTTTTTTAATTTTTTACGCTTACTTTCTGGCAATCCAGCATACACGCCTCTAATCACATCCCAAACGCCCAAATATGTTGCCGGCGTGCTTGTTGATATTGAACTCAATAATGATTGATCCACATAATATGAACGCCTCACGTGCGTCTTACCTTCAATACTGCTAAATCCGGTGCGATGTTTCCAAGCATCCTTACCCTTGAAAAGCGCGCCGTAAGCCACTTCCAATAATGTTGATTTTCCGGTGCCCGTTCTTCCGGAAATACAAATCAGACTTCCAAGGGGAAATTTCAAGATATAATTACTGAAATTGTTTTTGGTAATGCCCTTAATAGCCAGTGAATATTTTTGCATACTTTTTGCTTTTTGACTGGGATTTCTTTTATAATCCACTTTCTCGGCTTTATCCGAAAAAACATATTCGACTGTTGGGGTTTTGGCTTTTTTATATTTTTCAATTGTTCCCTGGAAAACAATTTCGCCGCCCTTGCTTCCGGCTTCCGGTCCGAATTCGATCACATAATCCGCGTTAGCGATAATATCCCGATTATGCTCGACAACAATAACGGAAATTCCTTTTTTCACGCTAGTTTTCAATTGCTTCAAAATTTCTTCCCTATCTTCCTTGGCAAAACCGGCGCAGGGCTCATCAATAATCAACAAATTTCCCTTCTTTGCTTTTTTTATTATTTCGTCCAATCTTTTGCGATTAGTTTCTCCTAAACTCATTCCGGATTCCGCTTTCACTTTTTGACCGATTGCATATGTCGTCGGCAATTTGCTCACGCTCGCCTCAACTTTTTTTCCCTGCGAAAAAGCATACAGCACATCATACACCAATGATGACTTTCCGCTGCCACTTTTTCCAACCACAACCACAAGCATACCCAAAGGAATGTCCACGCTAACATTTTTCAAATTATTGGCCGTCGCATTTTTAATCTGAATACTATTTTTTGAATTCATAAAATTTATTTTTAAAGGCTCGTGCGACGAGCCTTTTGTTGTGCTGGTAAAATTCCAGCTATATATCTCACCTGCAAGCTGTGCATGCCGTACACGCACAACATGCCGCCGCCTTCTCTAAGTCCTCACTGACAACCTTCAATGAAGGTTTGCTGAAAGGTTGCCTAAAGGCGGAGAAGATTTCAATTCGAGGATTGAAATATTTTTTTCTAACCTCAGGTTTCATAATATCACCCCCTTTCTTTGAGGTAAGAAATAACTGCTAAAAAGAACAACCACTACGCTTAGTATAGAAAATTACATCTCGAAAGTCAAAACCATAACCTTACAATTTTTTATTTGCATCAATAAAAAAACGGGCTCAAGAATTTTTCTCGAACCCGCCTTCTTGGAATGAATTTATAGATTTCAGCCAAAGATGAACCTTCCGGCTAAAAATAAGCCCTTCTTAATTTTTCTTTTAAATCTCCTCCACCTTCTTCTCTTCATTCTTCTCTTCATTCTTCCCTCTCTTTATTTTTTTGTTATTCAACAAAATCCTCCTCCAAGACATATAACTATAACAGAAACATTCAGAATGTCAAATGGAAGGAGTGTTTAGCCTAAATTATTCAATGTTTTATCCCTATCTGCGCTATGGAATTTTATTCGTATCGCAATGCTTCCATTGGAGAAACTCGCGAGGCTTTGCGCGCGGGATACATTCCAAAAATTATTCCAATGCCTATTGAAACCAGCGCCGCCACAATTACCGACCAAAAAGAAACCAGAAACGGCCAAGTATAGCCCAACGCCTGAACGACAACCGAAATAACAAAAGAAAGCACAACTCCGATAACAATTCCAATCGCTCCGCCTAAAAAAGATATGGTTGCCGACTCTACCAAGAATTGCAAAGCAATGTCGATATTTCTGGCGCCAATCGCTTTGCGCAGTCCCACTTCTCGAATCCGCTGGTTGACCGCAATAAGCATCACGTTCATAATTCCCACTCCTCCGACAACCAACGAAATGGTTCCAATGGCTAAAAGAAAATATCTCAAAGCATCCGTTATATTAGAAATCGTTTCAATCGCCGCCGCCTGATCACGCACGGAAAAATCATCATCGGCCGGATCATCAATATCATGCTGATTGCGCAAGGTTATTTTTGTGTTTTCAATAGCAACCGCGATTAAATCACTGCTTCTCACTTTCAATCTCACAAAACCAAGATGATTGATTCCCAAAAGCAAATTCTGCGCGGTACGCAGGGGAATATATATCGTATCATTTTGACTGGATGTTCCAAAAGCGGCACTGCTCCGGCTTTTTAAAACCCCGATAACCGAAAAATTATTATCATCTATTTTTATTTTCTTGTTCAGAGGATTTTCTTCTCCGAATATTTCTTTTGCCACCTCGCTTCCCAATACCGCCACGCGGGAAAGATTTATTTCCTCTTCTTCATTCAGGAATCTTCCCGCTTCCATTTCCGCATTCTCGACATTGACATAACTTGCCGTCGTGCCGGTAAAAGAAAAAGCAAAATCCGCTTCCTCATATTTTATTTTACTCGTACCCATAACATAACCGGCAACATCTTCAACTTCGGGAATATTTCTTTGATCTTTCATTGCTTGCAAATCATCATAAGTAAGCGTTGTTATAGAAATTCCCAAAGCCGCCGCCGGAGGACCTTCATCATCCGAAGCTCCCGGAAGCACCCCAATCAAATTTGATCCGATACCGCGAACCTGATCCAAAATCAATTCTTGCGCTGAAAGTCCGACTGCCATAATGATAATCACTGATGCCACTCCAATAATAATTCCCAGAATAGTCAAAAAAGAACGGAATTTCGCCGCCACCAAATTCTTATATGAAATTTTAATCGGATTCAATAAGCGCATAGCGTTTGGATTATCTAAGATTCATAAAATCAGACAAAGCGCACTAGGTTTTCTGAAAAAATGTTTTTTTCGTAGCTGCCCGTGTCCCCCTGTCCGTATCGCTATGCGAAGCGTTGCAGGCGGGTCGAAATGGTCGGAGAAAAAATGTTTTTTCGGAAAACCGGACGAATGTTTTTCGAGTATGTATATTCTATTATTTCAACATCTCTCCATCCTTGGCGATTCTTCTTTCTTTGACAATTTCATCGGAAATAATATTTCCATCTTTTACATATAAAATTCTCTTAGCGTGCCGGGCAGTGAAAGTTTCGTGCGTCACCAAAATAATTGTTTTTCCTTCATTGTTCAATTTTTGCAAAATTTTCATTATTTGCGTTCCCGATTTGGAATCCAAATTACCAGTCGGCTCGTCGGCAAAAATCAAACTCGGATTATTCACCAATGCTCTAGCAATCGCCACTCTTTGTTTTTCCCCTCCGCTAAGCTGATTGGAAAAATAGTTTATTCGATGTTCCATCATCACACTGCGCAATGCTTCTTGAATTTTCTCCTCATTGCTCCGATCTCGCCCGATAACTTTATGATCATAGAGCAAGGGTAATTCCACATTTTCAAAAACAGTTGTTCGCGGCAACAAGTTGAAAGTTTGAAAAATGAATCCGATTTTTTTATTTCGCAAATCCGCCAAATAATCATCGGAAAATTCATTGGTGTTTTTTTCATCAAAAAAATATTCCCCGCCAGTCGGCCTGTCGAGAAATCCCAAAATTTGCATCAAAGTCGATTTTCCCGATCCGCTCGGACCCATTATTGCCACAAAATCACCTTCCTCCACGACAAAATTGACCCCGCAAACCGCCTGAGTTTTTACGCCTTCGTTATCATATATCTTGCAAAGATTTTCAACTTGAATCAGGGGCATTTTAATATACAATCGGAGGCTCAACCTCCATTATGGAGGTTGAGCCTCCTTAAAATAAAATTATTTTGCAAATGTCACTACCTTATCTCCCTCTTTCAATCCTGAAACAATCTCAATCATTCCACCATCCCCTCCAAGCCCGACTTCCACCTTGACTTTTTCCGTCTTATTTTCCGAAAGCAAAATCTCTACTGTTTTGATTCCGTTTTCAGTCGCAATTGCTCGCTCCGGAATCATCAAAACATTTTCTTTTTTCGCCGTCGAAATATCCGCGTCCAAGCTCATTCCTATTTTTATTCTCTCGTCACCGCCAAGAAGTTTCATTTTGGTTTTGTAATACACTACCCCGGAAATAACAGTTGACGCCGGATCAATTTCCACCACCTCGACTTCAAAAACATCTTCATTGGAGAGCGCGTCAAAAACCACTTTTGCTTTTTGCCCCAGCTTCACTTCGGCGATGTCCGATTCGGGAATATTGGATTCGATTTCCAAATTTCCCTCGCTTGCCACAGAAATAACCGCCACACCGACAGTCGCCACTTCTCCTTCTTTGATATCTACCGCCGTAACAATTCCATCAACCGGAGAATAGAGATTGGATCGCGCTAATTGATTTGCCGCGGTTCGTACCGCCGCGCGCGCTTTTTCCGAAGTATCTTTTTCCGCTTGACGTTCTTCGGGCTTGAGAGTGTCCCAATTTCTTCTGGCAAGTTTTTCCGCTTCAATTTGAATATTCAAAGCCAATTGAACTTCTTGTAGTTGAGAATTCAATATACTATCATCCAACTCGGCGATAAATTGCCCCTGCGAAATAATATCTCCTACGGAAACATCCACCGACTCGACGCGCCCGGAAAGCTCAAAGGCCAAATCAACTTGATTTTTCGAAACCATCACACCGGTAACCGAAACTGTTCTTTCAATATTTCCTCTTTTTACTTCTTCGGTCGTATATTCAACCGCCGGTTCTTTTGATTTGAAATACCAAAAGCCACCAACAATAATCACAATAACAACAGCCCAAATAATTCTTTTTTTCATTTTTGACATAAATTTTTAAAATTTCATTTTTATCCTTAATTTTCCCCTTGTCATTCCCGTTTTTCCCATTTGTCATTCCCGCCTCCGCGGGAATGACAGAAAAAGAAAGAGCCCAGATAAACTACTCTTACTTAGTGTATTTATAAAAAACTATAGCAATCTTCCTTGTTTCTCTTTCTCATCCAGCGCCAGATTAACAATCTCATCGGCAATTTTGTTTTTTTCTCTTGGTACGTGAAAAAATGAAACTTTTCCAAAATCCAGCATCAAATTCCAAATCTCAATAAAATATTTCTGAATCCGTTCTTCTTTTAATTTATATTTATGCGTAAGTTGTTTGACCACCAGCTCGCTATCCAAAAAACATTCAATTTCCGCTTGCTTGGCTTTGGTTTTTCCCAGCAATGCTTTGGTTTTTTGCAAACCCAAAATGAGCGCTTCGTATTCCGCTTCATTGTTGGTTTTTCTTCCGATACATTCTCCGAATTTTTTTCCGAGAGTCTCGATCCAAACTCCAACCGCCGCCGGTCCAGGATTCCCCCGCGACCCGCCATCAGTATACATCACAATTTTTTCCATATGCAATAATTTTACCACTCATCCGATTTGTGGGCAAATAAAAAAACAGGCAAACCGCAGCTTCGCGATTTGCCTGTTGATGCTAACTAAAAAACTTAACAGATATTAGAATGTCCACTTGAGACCCACCCTAACATCCGTTGCGCCACTTCCTTCAAAGTCCGTTTCGCGCGCCACACGAGTGAAGACGGAAACATTATCATTGATTTGATAATAAACCACCGGACCAGCAAGCGCCCAGTCAGCTCCGCTCTCAAACCAATAATCATAGGCGACGTCAAACGCCAGTGTGAATTTGCCATTTAACGGATAGCTGATTTCAGCAAACCCGTCAAAATAACTACTGGCCTCATCACTGGTTTTGACATAAAACCTCGGGTCAAGAAAAATTTTCACTTTCTCCCCCAGGCTTCCGAAATACCAGATGCCGGCATGAACGTAATCTGCACCCTTGCTGGTAGTCAGAAAACCTCCGATCAAATTCAACCCATTGCCGACATTTACCGTAGCAAAGGGTTTCAAGCTGAGATAGTCATTTTCCGGACAAGAGGTTGAGTCCAATCCGAATCCATACTTCTTATCAACGAGAAAATACAAATTCAAATCATGCGACACGAAACCATCCCCGCCATCAGGATTGATAAAATTGGATCTGAGAAAAACCAACCCATCAACCTTCTGGCTATCTTCCTTAACCTCCTCAGACTGCGCCCAAAGAGAAGAAGCGGAAAACAACATACCGACCACGACAAGCAACGAAAAAATATTTTTCATGTCTTTCTCCAGTATTGCATTGCGCCGGAGAAATTTTTACCCCGGCTGTTTATTTGCGTTGGATCATAAGCACTCCTGCAAACAAACAGCCAACGATCGGGACATGATCAATTTTTTCAAAAACTTCTTTTGTCCGAAAAATTCTCAGACAAAAAGAAACTACCACCGTCAAAAGATCTGCGCGCAATTTGAAAACATCATCAAGCGACACAGTTTGCTTAAAGCAATCGCAAATCTTTTGATTATCTGTCTCATCACAATCAGAAACAGACAAAACCGAAACAATTTCCGGTCCATCCCTTGTTAATTCACACCGATCAAAGTCATCAGCTTGAACCTGAATTGGAACAAGATTAACCAAAATCGTGACAGCCAAAGCCGCCACAAAAGATCTTTGAAAATTATTTCGATTCTCGGAGTGGAAATTAAAAATCCATCTCCAAAAATTTGCACTTTCTGCTACCCGGCAAACCAATTCTCTTTCCTTGGAAGTAAACTTCCGAAAAAGATTTCCCATCCGCCGCAACTCAGCCTCAACCACGATTTCCCTGATTACATTGCTTGGATATTTCATCAGGAAGACTGGCCAAAAGAAAACAGCCAAAAGAAATCTTTTCTTATCCGCCAGAATAGTTCCCAAAATTCCTTTTGAGAAATAATCAGACATTCTGATCAGATAGAGAAGTAATGCCAGGCCGAAACCTCGCAGATAGCAGGTCGATGTCCAGTTTGTTATAGATTGAAAAACACTTGTCCAATCAACTGGTTCTTGTCTTTTATCTTCGGCTAAGAGATAGAAGTCGTCACGACTTTTTGGAACATTGCTCTCCCTAAGCCATTGTTTATAATTTTCTTTGGCAATGTCAAGGTCATTTTGATTAGCATACTTATTTCTAAGATGCATTCCTGATAATTCAACATTTACAGGAAAATCTACATCAATAACCTTCGGATAGAGCTCGGCATTTTTTGCCCGGATACGCTTTTTGTCATTAAAATAATCATAATGAGTGTATCCCTCCTCTGTTTTATTCTTTTCCCGAGCTTGATCGAGAACTTTATAACAAAAGCGGAGCACTTCTTCTCTTGCGCGAAGAAAAGAATCTCTCTCTTCGTCAGTCATGAATCTAATGCTTTCAGTTGATTCTTCTTGTTCGGAGTATTTTGACATATAAACAACTCCGTTCCAACCTTGAAATGCCCAAAACACCATCGCAAAAAATATCCCTGTCTTAAAGAGCCAGGAATATTCATACAGAAAAGATTGGATTCTTCTCATAGTCCCTGTCTCCTTTTTTGATTGATATTAAGTTGTCAAAAAACATCGATTTTCAGGCCTTTTCCTGAAAACGAGATGTTTGACACATCAATCAATAATAGCGCATTTTCACCAAAAAGTCAAGGTCTTCATAATCAACCTGACGTTTTTGAAAAATAAAAAAAGGCTGGGGAAATATCCACACAGCCTTTTTGAGAAACTCCGCAAGCGTCTTTTTTAGACGACTTGCCAATCAAGAATTTCTCCTCCCATGAAAAAAGTATTCATTATTGACCTCCGAAAATTTCATTGGCATATTTAATTATGCCTCTTATTTTCCACGCGTGGAAAGGAGACATCGTAATCCTGGCAAATGCCACCGCATCCGCCCCACAATCTTTTGCTGTCTTGACATCTTGTACACAAGAAACTCCTCCACAAACAATTGGAATGTATATCCCTCGCTGACGGGCATTATAAATCCACTCAAGCGCTAACGCAAAATTTTCCGGTCCAGAATACCCGCCTCCTCCATATTTTCTTAATGGAGATTTTGCCCCATATTTTTTCATCCAACTAATACTGCAAGATTTTCCGTACGGAAGAGTATTGGGAATTTCTATAAAATCACAAAGTCCAGAATTCGCTACCTTCCTTATTGATTTAATCGGAGTCAGTACATTTATTTTAATTCCAATCGGAATATCTAGTCCGTTTATAACCTCTAACTCCCCTATGATGTCTTCAGTGAGTTTTGCAGGATCATGACTGGCATTCGGGCAAGATTTATTAATCTGCAAAAAAACCGGCGCAGAAAATCCCGGAAGATACTCCTTGAAGATTCTGTAAAAATCCACCGTTTCTTCGAGACGATCTTCTCGTGTTTTTCCCAGCGCCATAAAGGAAATTCCGAAAGTTTTTCCTATCTGTTGCCACTGGCCGAGACGGAACATATCCTCAGCCTTGAGTCCTGTTAACCCTACAGCGTTAAGAACTTCTCCTTTAAGCAATGACACGTGAATACAATCAGGAATCCACTCTATGGGTTTTAGCGTCCCATGATTAAGAGGCAGATTTCCCATATTCCCACCTCTTTCATTCATACTCGGCATCCGCTCATGCATTGTGACCGTCTTTGCAATAAAAGTGGAACCGTAAAAATCGAATCCGGGAAGTAGCCACTGAAAAATGTGATGATGCCAATAGCCTTCACCAAAGAACCCTCTTGCTCCGGAAGCCGTAAAAACATTACCCAGTTCAATACCCTTTACTTTTATCATCTTGCCCTCCACTCTTGAGTTAATTGAAAACGTTATGGAACATCCAAAAATTCACATATTCATCTGTAAACGAACAACTTCCTCTTTTGAAACATACTAAACAAAAACTGTCCAAAAGTAAAGAAGATACACAAAAAGAGATAAAAAAACAAGAATAAAAAAATATTACCATATTTCAAAATATGGTAATATTTTTGAGATCTATATAACTTGAATGAATTCTGGTTTCCAAAAAATCACAAAATCTTCAAGTCTATAATTTTCAGTTGAAGTTTTTTACTGCCGTTCCATTCATCCTGACCAAGATTAAACGCAATGTCGACTTTATCTGCCTGTTTTACTTTGCGAAATTCTTCCGGTACGGAAAAACCGATGGCTTCAAAAATTCTTGGCGAACCGTCATCGGGGCGGAGGAATAATTTCAAATGCTTTTCTCCGTTTCCCACCCACTTCAAATCTTGCACAATAAAATTTCTGGCAGAAAAAACCGGCTCCCGATTTCCTTGCCCGAAAGGCTCCATTCTCCTGACCTCATCCGAAAGTTTGAATCCGATATCCTCAGTCAAAAGTTCGGCATCGATATTAATCTCCGCCGTCACATCCACCCCTTCCAATTTTCTTTCAATAACTAAATTCAATTTTTCGCAAAATTTCTCAAAATTTTCATTTTTCACCGTCACTCCGGCCGCCTGAGAGTGTCCGCCGAATTTTTCCAAAAATTCACCGCACTCCCGGATAACTTCAATAATATCCAATCGAGGAATACTGCGAAAAGAGCCATTGCTTGTCTGCTTTTCTTTTTTGAAAACCGCCGTCGGCTTGCCATATTTATCCGCCACGCGTCCGGCTGCCAAGCCCACAATACCCAATGGAAAATATTCACTGCGGGCAAAAATAAACTTTTTATCTTTGAATTTTTCTTCCGCCTCGGCTATCACCTCTTCAACAATTTGCTTGGTAATCTTCTGTCTGTTTTGATTGTGCGCCTCAACTTCTAGCGCCATCTCCCGAGCCCTGACCCGATCATCTTCCAAGAGAAGATCAAATGCAATCTTGGCATGATCCATCCTTCCAGCCGCATTGATTCGAGGCGCAATTTGAAAAGAAATTTTTTGCGCATCAGGAAAATTATCTTCATCAATTCGAATTCTCCCAACTTTGAAAAGTTCCAACAAACCGGACCGCCGAGTTTTGGAAATAACCACCAGACCATATTTTACCAACATTCGATTTTCCCCCGTGAGGGAAACGCAATCCGCCACCGTTCCGATTGCCACCAAGTCCAAAAGCCATTTGAGTTGTTCTTTCTTTTCCGGTAACAATTTTTCACACAAAGCCTGCGCCAATTTGAACGCCACTCCGACTCCTGCCAAATCGCCAAAATCCCCCGCATTATTTTTCAATTTCGGATTAACCACTGCATCCGCCAAAGGAATTTTTTCCGGTACATAATGATGGTCAGTAATAATCACATCCATCCCCAACTCCTTGGCGCGCGCCACTTCAGCGATACTGCTTATTCCGCAATCAACTGAAATAATCAAGTTGATTCCTTCTTTGGAAAATTTTTCCACCGCCATCAAATTCATTCCATACCCTTCCAATTCTTTGTTGGGAATATATGACTGCGCCTCAATTCCGAGCCAACTCAAAGCTTGTTTCAAAACCAAGGAAGCTGTAATGCCATCCGCGTCATAATCCCCAAAAATCAAAACTTTCTCCTTTTTTTCCCGAGCCATGGCAATCCTTTTGACCGCCTCCTTAATTCCGGAAAGCAAGAAAGGATCAGCTGTATCCTTTTCATAATTCGGATACATAAAACTCTCAACTTCCGCTTCTGTTTTTATTCCGCGGCGAAAAAGAATCTCCAACACGGTCGGATGGAGATTGAATTTTTCCTGATTTTCAATTTCAATCTTTGTAGAAATCTTCCACTTCATAAATTAAATTATAATTTTCACATCCACCGCCACCGCTTTTTTGTTATTATAAACAAGTAAAGGATTAATATCGAACTCTAAAATTTCCTTGCTTTCCATCGCCAATACCATCACTGAATGCAAAATCTCCGCCATTTCCGAAGCATCCACCGGCTTTTGTCCTCGCGTCGAACGGAACAAAAATCCGATATTACTACCAAGTAAATGTTTGCGGATTTCTTCCACACTCATCGGCGCAATCAAAAAATTCACTTGCTTAAAAATTTCCGTATAAATTCCTCCCAAACCATAGACGACCACCGGTCCGAATGACGCATCATGTTTGATTCCCACAATCAACTCCATTTTAATATCCTGCATCGGCTGGACAATCAAATTCTCGCTTGGAAAATTTTTACGCAACCGCCCCAAGGCATCATCCAGTTCTTGTTTGTTTTTTATTCCCAGAATCAATCCTTCTTTGTCGGTCTTGTGCAAAGTTTTGTCGCTATCCACCTTGGCAACCACGGGAAAATCAAAGTCAATTTTTTCCGGCATACTATCTTTCGCATCAACAAAATCAACAACATTCACTCCGTATAATTTCATCACTTTCACGGCTTCCGAAAAAAGCAACGCAGCTTGACCGACACTTTTTGCCTTGGAAATAATTTCACCAACCTTCCTTGCTCGCGATTCATCTTTTTTATTTTTCGAAATGTCCTTTATTATCTTTTTATTCTTTCCCCACTGATAATATTTTTCCAGCGCCAACACCGCACGATCAGGAAATGGAATATTAGGAATTCCGTTTTCTTGCAATATCCTCAATGCTTTCTCAATTTTTTCCCCTCCGATAAAAGCCACGACAATATTTTTTTCAGTTTGCTTTTTGAATTTGATTATTTCATCGGCGATTTTCTCCACGGGGGTTTGATCCTGTGGAGTCAAAAGACAAAAAATTGAACCAGCATCTTCCTGATTGCAAACTTCCAGAGTTTTGGCATAGCGAATCTCATCCGCATCACCCAAAAGATCAATCGGATTTTCCACGGAAGACTCGCCCGGCAAAAACTCTCTCAGTTTTTCTTTGGTTTCGCTTTTAACCTCGGCTAATTTTATTTTCTTGCCTCCAAAAGCATCCGTCGTCAAAACTCCCGGACCACCGGCGTTAGTCACTACGATTACATCTTCATTTTTCGGCAGGGATGATTTTGAAATCACCTCAATCAAATCAAAAAAGTTTTCCAAATTTTGCGCGCGAATCACTCCGGCTTTGTCAAACGCCGCGTCCATAATCGCATCGCTTCCGGCCAAAGCTCCGGTATGCGAAGAAATCGCTTTTTGTGCTCTTTCGGTTTTTCCCGCTTTGAGAACAACTATCGGTTTTTCTGCCGAAACTTTGCGCGCAATGTCGATAAACTTTTCCCCATCTTTGATTCCTTCCAAATACAAGCCGATCACATCAACGCCCGAATCATTTCCAAAATAATCAATCGACTCAATCTCGCTCATTTGCATTTTATTTCCGACAGAAACAATATTTGCAAATTTGATATTTTCTTTTTTCGCAATATCCATCAGCGCCACCGCCAATGCTCCCGATTGAGAAACAAACGCCACATTTCCCGTGCTTGGCATTCCGCCGGCAAACGAAGCATTGAGTTTTATTTTGGGGTTTATAAATCCCAAGCAATTAGGACCGAGAATATTCAATTCTTTTTCTTCGGCAAGTTTTTTCAAATCTTCTTCTCTTTTTTTTCCTTCTTCTCCCGTCTCGGAAAATCCAGCCGAAACTATCGCAAAATTTTTCACTTTATCAGCAGATTTTTTTATTGTTTCCAAAACAAAATCAGCCGGAATCGCCACAATCGCCAAATCAACAGACCTCTCTATTTCTTCTAAATTTTTGTAGCATTTTTGTCCGAGCAGTTCTTTGTGTTTCGGATTTACAAAAAAAACCTTGCCGGAATATCCAAGTTCTAAGAGATTCTTGGCAATCACGTTACCGACTTTCCCCGGATTTTCAGTAGCCCCAACAACCGCCACCGAAGAAGGATTGAAGAATTTTTCCAATTTATTTTTGCTTTTTGTGTTGCTTTTAAATATATTAAACATATTGTTCTATACTTCATGCTATGTATTATGTGCCTTCATTATATCCCAAACCCCACTTCGTGGCAAAAACATAAAAATCGGAGCTTAGCTCCGATTTTTATTATTTTTCTGCGTCTCTTAAATTTTCAATAATTATTTTTTGCTCGCGTGTAAGTTTTTTAGGAATTTCGACAATGATTTTCACCAGATGGTCGCCGCGGCCCCGACCGCCAAGTCTTGGAACGCCTTTATCGCGAATTCGAAAAAGCTCGCCCGATTGAGTGCCGTCGGGAATTTTCATTTTTATTTTTCCATCAACAGTTTCCACTTCAATCTTATCCCCTAAGGCGGCCTGCGAAAAACTAATTTTTTCCGTCGATAAAATATCAAACTCTTCCCTTTTGAATTTTTCATGAGGACGAATATGCACATTCACATACAAATCTCCCGCCGGAGCTCCTTGCTCGCCGGCCTCTCCTTTGCCGCGCACCGAAATGGTTTGACCGGAAAAGATTCCCGCCGGAATTTCCACCCTCACTATTTCTTCTTGACGCACTCTTCCGTCGCCTCCGCACTTGCTACATTTTTTGGAATATATTTTTCCTTTTCCGTGACAAGTCGGACAAATTGAGGTCTGAGAAAAAGTTCCCAAGATACTGCGCACCATTCGCTGAATTTTTCCGCTTCCTTTGCAGGTCGGACAAATTTCTTCTTTTTCTCCCGGCTCTCCACCGCTTCCGTGACACCTATCGCAAATAACTCTTTTGTATAGCTTGAATTCTTTTTTCACCCCTTTCACCATTTCATCAAAAGAAATTTCCGCGTCCACTTGAATATCCTGCCCAGTTTTTCGACCGCCTCGCGAACGTCCGCCACCGAAAATATCGGAAAAAATATCGGAAAAATCTCCCCCATCCTGCCCGAAATTAAACTCAAATCCTCCTTGACCCTGTTTGCCGAAATTTCCAAAGTCAAATCCTTCAAACCCGCCAAAACCTTGCCCGCCTCCACCGGCTTGATTGAAAGTTTGTCCAAACTGATCATATTGCGACCGTTTAGTTTTGTCAGAAAGCACCTGATACGCTTCATTGATTTCTTTGAATTTCGCCTCATCTCCTCCTGATTTGTCCGGATGATGTTTGTGCGCCAAGCGGCGATATGCCTTTTTGATCTCATCATCGGAAGCACTCTTATCTACGCCCAATATTTTATAATAATCGTTTGCCATATAAATAAAAAATATAATTCACAATTTATTGTATACCCAAAAACAAAAATTAGCAATCCCCCGTGTGGAGTGCTAATTTACAGCAATGAATTTCAAATCACTCAATCACTTCCTGCTCGACCATTACTTTGTTTATTTTCACCCAATTCAATTTTACCATCAACCAAAAAATAATTTGCGCCAGCAGCACCCATAGCGGTCCCAAAAAAGATCCCAGGGACAAGATTGAAAGAAATAATAATATCGCCAAAATAATCGGCAAATGCGAAAAACCGCCAATTTCATTTCCGGCGCCAAAATTCAAATAATCTTCAATTTTTTTGTTAATCATCTGCGAAAAAACATCCATAATCTTTTCATCTCCTCCCACTTGCCGTCCAACCAAATCGGAAATCTGTTTTCTGCTTTCACGCAAAACCAATTCATTATTTTTTTGAACAACCATCTCATTTCTGTCTTGATAATCCTTGATAACCTCTTTTTTCTGCTGATCGGTCATACTTATTCCAAACTCTTCATCTATGATTTTTTCGATTTCATTTCCTTCATCCATATTCGAAACTGCATTTTTTTGCGACTGCAAAATAAACTCATCAACCGTCAGCTCTCCGTCATTTGAAAAATCAAATCCGGGATAAACAAGTGAGATCGTCTTTGAAACAAATTTTTCGTTGGCATTTCCCAAATTAAAATCAGGAATATTGCGATACGCATTATTATCCTTTATTTCAAAATAATAATGGCTTCCAATCGCCAAAGACAGCGCGAAAACCATCATCACTCGCCCAAAGCGAATCGACCTCCAAAGATTAATTTTTACCGAAGTCATCAATTCTCTTTCAATTCTTGTTGATGCAATCAATAAAAATAAAAATGCTGTGGATAATATTAGAAAATGCCAAACATCAAATACAAAAAATAAACTTGGAGCCAACGAGAGAAAGAAAATTACCGCAATATGTGAAATTTTTTCAATCAAAATTACGGCTACTATCCAAAAAACAAAAACTGCCGAAAAAAAGGCTCCGGGAATAATCCAATCTCTTGTTCCGGGATTCATTATGGACAAATGCAGAAAAAACCACGCCGCCAAAGACAGTGCAACAATCACAAAAATCAAACCAATTTCCCTTATTTTGTTTTTTCTGCCAATGGCGGAAGCCTCTGTATTTTCCACTATTTTATAATTTATAAATCATCCTATTATTCAAAATTCGACAAGTAAATTATACCATAAAAATCATGCTATAATAACTGTGGACAAAAAAAGATTTTTGGCGTATTATTCGAAGAATTAAACAATATTATGACAAGCATCACAAAAAGACGAATATTTTTTTGGATATTGGTGGTTTTCTTTTTAATAACCGCCCCTTTAGTAATTCTCTATACCATTGGCTATCGCTACAATACCGCGCGTGGAATTTTCATCTATTCCGGATCAATCACGGTCAAAGCAATCCCGCAAAGAGTCGACATTAAAATCGACTCAGACGATTCATCCGAAAGAAAATTTAACTTCCTGAATTATTCTTATCATATTGACGGAATTCGCCCAGGGCAACACTCTGTCGAAATCTCCCTTGCCGGATACCGCCCATGGAAGAAAAAAACATCCGTCCATAGCGGACTTTCGGTGGAATTTTGGAATGTTTTTCTTGCTAAAGAAGAATATGCTCGAAAAACCTTTTCAACTCCTTCCGTAGACAATTTTTTCATTTCTCCAAAAAACAATAATATCGCATTGGTTCAAGATAAAAAAGAAAATAACGATTTTATTGTAAGAATACTGGGTATTGATGAGAACATCGCTCTGCCTGTTTTCTCCTCCTCGGAATATTCATTTTCAAAAAACGAAAAGGAAAACATCGAGTGGTCGCCGCAAGGAGACAAAATAATTATTCCGACAAAAAAAATAAATCCGCCCGCAAAAACAATTGCCGCAAACGAAGTTGAAACATCCTCCCATACCGATCGAGCTGATTATTTTGTGGTTGATATAAAATCCAAAGAAAGTATTAATCTTAAAGATTTATCCCAAAAGGATGATTTGCAAAAAGTACGCTGGGACCCTAATAGTAAGAATTTTATATTCTATCTTTCCCAGAATAATCTTTATCGAATAAACCTTGACGATCCAACTAATAACAAGACAATCGCCGAAAATATCTCCGGATATGATCTTTCCAATTCCTATGTATACTATTTCAAAAAAGATAATGGAATCATATATCGCGCCAAACTCCAAAATGGAGAATCATCCGAACAAATAACAATACAACCGATTGAAAATATTGCCGATAGCAATGACTTTCGCATAATTGTATATGACAGAGATCGATTAGTTATTCTTGCCGACGGAAAGTTGCATATTTATAATAATGGGGAACATAAAAATTATTTCCATCAACTGGCGGAAAATATTGATGGGGTTCAATTTTCCAATGACGGAAAAAAACTCTTATTTTGGGATAATTATGAAATATTCGTTTATTATGCGCGCGACTGGGAAACTCAACCGATAAGATCGGAAAATGAAACAAAAAGCATTACACGCTTCTCGCAAAAAATAGACAACATTCATTGGTTTTCCGATTACGAACATATTATTTTTTCTGTCGGAAAAGCAATAAAAATAGTCGAAACGGACCTGCGCGACCGTCTAAATATGGAAGATCTTTTATTGCTCCAATACGACAATCCGAAAATTGTCTATGACTTTTCTCAAGACTTTCTTTACTTTAACGATTACGAGGAATCAAACAGTGATATTAAACTTTCACACGTGAACCTACTTGAACAATAATTCGCTTTACACCGCCAAAAATAAGTGCTACGCTTGAAAAGTGATATAACGGTAAATTAAAAAATATGACGTTTTTGGAAAATTTTATCGCCTCCAATTTGACTGCGATAATACTTTTGATGATCTTCTTTGTTTTATTATCCACAATACTGCTTTTTGTATTGCTTTTTAAGATAAAAAAAATAAATCGCGCCAGTCAGTCTTTTTTTTCCGGTAAAAATGGAAACGACCTCGAACAAGTAATTCTCTCTCAACAAAAAGAAATCAAAAGTCTGGATAAGGACATACAAGAACTTTTTGAGGCTTCAAATAAGATATATGCTCTCGCCCATCAGGGATTACACAGGATTGCGGTGGTGCGCTTCAATCCGTTCAAGGAACTGGGGGGAAATCAAAGCTTTGCCATCGCACTGCTGGATGGAAACAAATCCGGAATTGTCATATCCTCCCTACATACACGTGAAGGAACAAGAGTATATAGCAAGCCAATCATAGAAGGAAAATCGGAAAAATACGCCCTCACCGAAGAAGAAAAAAACGCCATCAATCTTGCCGTCACTTCAAAAAAGAAAAACTAAAAAAATTATATTTTAAACATTTTATAATAATTTCATAATAATGACCCAAATTAACAGTCAGCAACCATCTCAAAAGATAGCCAAAATACCTCCAATCGTAAGCGTGAAAAAATTCGCCGATATTTTGAAAATGCCAGTTTCGGAAATAATCAAGGAATTGATGAAAAACGGAATTATGGCGACTATTAATGAAGAAATTGATTTTGAAACTGCCAGCATCATTGCGCAAGATTTGGGATTTATAACCGAACAAGATCTGGACATTTCCGATGGAGAAATCATAACACTGGAAAAACTCATTGAAATCTGCAAAAAAGAAAAAGAGGCCGGAAAAAATCTCCAGCGGCGCGCTCCGATTGTAACCATTCTTGGGCATGTTGATCATGGAAAAACCACTCTCTTGGACACTATTCGCAAAACAAGCGTAGCTGCCAAAGAACTCGGCGGAATCACTCAGCATATCAGTGCCTATCAAGTGCGCAAAAGAGGAAATTTAATAACCTTCGTCGACACGCCGGGACACGAAGCCTTTTCCGCTATGCGCGAAAGAGGAGTCAGTATTGCGGATATTGCGATTCTTGTTGTGGCTGCCGATGACGGAGTAAGACCGCAAACCAAAGAAGTAATAAAATACTTGAAAGAAAAAAATATTCCCACATTAATCGCCATTAATAAAATAGATAAGCCGGATGCCAATGCGCAAAGGGTAAAACAAGAGCTGGCGGAAAATGAAATAATGGTCGAAGACTGGGGGGGGAAATATATGTCGGTTGAAATCAGCGCGAAAAACAACATCGGGATTGATGATTTACTAGAAAGAATTCTTCTCTTGGCTGAAGTGGAAGATCTGAAGGCTGACGCCAAAAGAGACGGCTTGGCAGTTGTGCTAGAATCCAATCTTGATCCCAAAAAAGGACCTGTCTCCACCGTGTTGGTCAAAACCGGAACCTTGAAAGTCGGCCAAGACATCACTGCCGGACACACTTATGGGAGAATAAAAAGGATTGAAGATTTTACCGGAAAAATCATTGAAAGCGCTCCACCATCAACTCCGGCAATCATCATTGGATTGAATACGACTCCAAATGTAAACGATATCGTACAAGTGGCCAGTAAAAAATCGCTATCTAAAATAAAATCAGAGGGAGCGGCGGAAAAAATATCAGGAACAAAAAAAGATGCTAACAAACAAAATCTTTTCAGAAGCATTGACAATGAAAAAATCAAAAAACTCAACATAATAATCAAATCTGATGTTCAAGGCTCATTGGAGGCTATTGAACAAATATTATCCACGCTCAAATCGGATGAGGTTGCGATTGAATATGTGGCTATGGGAGTTGGAAACATAACCGAATCGGACGTAAAAGTCGCCGGCAGTAGCAATGCGATAATCCTCGGATTTAATGTTAATGCCACCTCCGTCGCCAAGAGAATGGCGGAAGGCGCCGGAGTGGAAGTAAAAACATTTGGAATAATTTACGAACTAGTAGAAGATGTACGAACCAAACTTTCCGATTTGCTTCCGCCGGAAATTGTCAGAACCGATTTTGGAAAATTGAAGGTTTTGGCAATATTTAAAACAGGAAAACACGATATGATTGTCGGGGGAAGAATTATAGAAGGAAAAGCGATAAAATCCGCAAGCATTGAAGTACAACGAGACGATGAGATCATCGGAACGGGAAAGCTTGCCAATCTTCAACAAAATATGAAAGATACGGATGAAGTCAAACAAGGAAACGAGTGCGGAATAACTTTTGACGGAAACACCAAAATCAAAGAAGGTGATATTCTTAAATTTTTCAAAGAAGAAGAAGATAAAAGAAAAATATAAAATAAGACGTTATAAACGTTGTAAGCGTTACAAGCGTTTTATATGTTT
>CAZRJL010000006.1:0-26601 GCA_964600645.1 uncultured Bdellovibrionales bacterium
CAGCAATTACTCAGTAAAAAAATAATAATCAATATATTGCAATTGCCATAACTTTATTATGCTAAAAAAATAGTTTGTCATAATATTTTTTAATAATTTTTCATGAAAATCGCTATTATTTCCGATGTTCATAATAATGAAACGAATCTGAAAAAGGTTTTGGATTATTGCGCGCAAAATTCCATCAAAAAAATAATTTGTTGCGGAGATTTGGCTTCCGAGGAAACTTTAGATTTTTTATGCGATAATTTTTCCAGCCAAATTTATTATACATTTGGAAATATGGACAATGGGCAATTGCGCAATTTCGAATTTGTTCCGCAATACAAAAACGCCAAAATATTTCAAAATTTCGGAGAAGCGGAATTTGAAAATAAAAAAATTGCCTTTATACATTTTCCCGATAAAGCCAAGAAATTATGCGAAACAGGAAAATATGATTTTGTTTTTTACGGACACACCCACAAACCATGGGTCTCCTCCGTTAAAACTACGGCGGACCGAGAATTGAAAAAATGCACAATGTTAAATCCCGGCAATGTCGCCGGAGAAATTTATCCTCCGACTTTTGCCATCTGGAATACTAAAAATGACAAATTTGATTTAATTCGCGTTCACGATTTGAAATAAAAAATAATATGCCATCAAAACAAGAGCAACTAAGCAAATTAAATGAAAAGATGTCGAAATGCTCAATGTGCGCTTTGCGAAAAGGCTGTTCGCGTGTGGTTTTCGGCGAAGGCAATCCTGACGCGGAAATTATGTTTATCGGCGAAGCTCCGGGAAAAAAAGAAGATGAAACCGGCCACCCATTTGTCGGCGCCGCCGGAAAATTTCTCAGTGAAATGCTCGGAATAATAAACCTGCAAAGAGAAGATGTATACATCGCCAACGTCTGCAAATGCCGACCGCCCCAAAATCGCGACCCGCTTACCAATGAAGTTGAAGCCTGCTGGCCATGGCTTTCTGCACAGGTGAAAATAATCAACCCAAAAATGATTATAACTCTCGGACGCCATTCAATGGATCGTTTTGTTCCTGGAAAAAAAATATCTGTCGATCATGGCAAAGCTTTTCGACGAGAAATTCCAGAACTGGGAAAAAGAGTGTACTTTATTCTCTACCACCCCGCCGCCGCGCTGTATAACGGTGGAATGCGCCAAACTCTCGTTAATGATTTCAAAAAAATCCCCGAGGTTTTGGAGAAAATAAAAAAAGGATAAATTATCCTTTTTTCTGTGGGCGAGGCGGGACTCGAACCCGCATACCGTAAACGGTGCGACATTTTAAGTGTCGAGCGTATACCAATTTCGCCACTCGCCCATTTATTGTTTTCTAATATTTCTGCCCCTATGCGTCGGCTTAAGGCTATGGCAATTAGGGCAAAGCACTCTTAAATTTTCCAATCTATTATCTTTGCTATTTCCATTTATGTGATCTAATTCAAGCGGTAGCCGTCCGTCTGCTGTTTTTTTATTCCACCCACATTCCTCACAATATTGAAGCTTTATTCCTGCCGAAAAAAGCCTCTTTTTTAATTTATAGCTCTGAAAATCACTATCTTCAACTAATACATCTCTTAATTCAATCCTAAAATTACCAATACCAGTCATTCCTTTATTCCAAGCTTGTCCCGTGAAATGACTCTTGTCTATTTTTAATTCTTTTATATATTTCTTAACTTGGGAATAATTTCCACCTGCCATTTTTAGACCCAACTTACATAAAACCTGCCGAATACTTTTCGATTCTCTGACTGCTTTTTTTAGCTCTCCTTCCGTCCAACTTCTTTTTCTTGTCATAATGGTAAACTAATTATAACTCATCTACTATTAGTATACCATACATTATTCATTTTTTATATTACTGAGGTCCGAGCCGGAATTGAACCGGCGTACACGGTTTTGCAGACCGTTGCGTAACCACTCCGCCATCGGACCATCCTGTTGACTAACTATCCACCATATTATCAAACAAAAACCTTGTAGTCAACGAAAAACCCCGACATAACGTCGGGGTTTCCTATATAAACTATCTTGTATTTTTTTATTGCACAACTTGGGCAATTAAATTTCTTCTTCCGAAAGCAAACGCCTCGGTTTTAGTTTCCATATAAATATCTATATGGTTGCCCTTAATCGCTCCTCCGCGGTCCTCACAACTATACACACCCATTCCGTCAATTTGGATTTTAGCCCCAAAAGGGAAATTGGGCGGGCAAGCCAAAGTTCTTTTCTCGGAAACTTTGAGTCCGCTAGCAGTAATTCCATCAGCCTTGCCACATTCATCAGCAGCTGCCGTATACGCGGAAGCGTTAATTGTAAATTCCCCTTTCGGTAAATTTGACCACAAATGAGACTGTTTTTTTCTCCATCTGGCTAGCGCCAAATCATTTTTAATCTCTTCTTGGGTTTTCACTTCTACCGGCTGATAACCGGAATAATTATAGGGAATTTTAACTTCTTCTAAAATATTTTTATTTTCTGTTTTTGTATTAGTATTATCTTCTGGCGCAGCCATGGCTGTTTGAGGAAAAATCATCATCCAAAGCATAGGCACGCTCAGGAAAATACTAATTATACGCATTAAAAATGCTTTAATGGTTATCACTCGAGAACGCATCCCGAATGGCTCAAACTACTCGGCAAAACCTTTGGCTTGAGACTATCCAGTTTGTCTAAGAACTCATTTTAACACTGGGTTGGATAAAGATATTGCTATCTATATTCAACCATCTATACTAGCACATCTAAGCAAAAAAGTCAACAGCAAGTGTCGACTTTTGGCTCAAATACGAGATTTTTTGTTTTTTTCCGCTCTACAAACTTACATATTTTACCGGCAATACTCTCTTGAAAACTCCGGCAATCATAATTGAGTCGCTTTGGTGAATAAAAATAGGCTGATGACTCTTGTTGGCAGAATTTGGGAAAAGCCCGATTATGCCGCCACCAACTTTCTTAAACCTCTTGATTGTTGCCATCCCATTAATAACCGCCACCACAATCTTTCCTTCCAAGTCTCCCTGATTTTCATATTTCTCAAAAACCACATAATCTCCGTCATTGATTTTCTCCTTATCCATCGAATCCCCCAACGCTTTGACAGCAAAAAGTTTTGCCGGCTCAGCTTTGCGAAAAAGACTCTTGGAAATTTGCAAATATCCGTCAATATTATCTTCCGCATACGCTAATGCCTCACCACAAGACGCCAATCCGTATATTGGAATGGAAAAAATATTTCTCCAATTGGCATATCTCTTATTTTCCACTATGTATAATTTTCTCTTTTCATCTCTTTTTACCAATCCCTTTTTTTCCAGCGCCTCAATTACTTGCATCACTGATTTGAGACTGTCGCCCACTCCCATATCTGACAAATATTTTTGCAATCGATAACTGGTTGGATTTTCTCTTCGCTGTTCGACATATTCACGAACAGATTCCAGAATTGATTGCTGTTTCCCTGTGAGTTTCATATTTTTTTATTTTAATGATTATTACACTGATATTATAACAGTACGCAATAATCACTGCAACCCCCTTCTCTGTGGATAACTCAAAAACACCTCGATTTTTGGTCGAGGTGTTTTTTATCTGAAAGTATTTCTTGCTTAACTATTCGGTTTTTCTAAATCCTGTTCCGGCAGGAATCAATCTTCCGATAATCACATTTTCCTTGAGTCCTCGCAATTTATCTTCTTTGCCTTCAACCGATGCTCCAATCAAAACGCGAGCAGTTTCAATGAAAGACGCGGCACTAAGGAATGATTCAGTTGAAAGAGCCACACGAGTAATTCCCAAAACTTCAGTCTCACCTTTGGCTATTTTCTTTCCCGCAGCCCTAGCTTCTTCATTGGCAATATTGAAAGATGTTTTGTCGATAATATCTCCCGCCAATATTGCCGTATCTCCGGAGTCTTCAACCTTTATTCTGCTGATCATTTGACGAACAATAACCTCAATATGCTTATCATTGATTCCTTCCCCTTGAGCGGCATAAATTTCTTGAATTTCGCGGATAATATAACGATGCATCTCTTCTTGCCCGAGAATTTTGTACAGCTTCTTAAGATCGATATTTCCCTCCACTAATTGAGTGCCCTTTCCAACCATCTCTCCTTTTTCAACTTTCAAAGTAAGACTTACTGGTACTTGATATTCTTTCATTTTCTTATTGGAAGACTCGATTTGGATAATCACCGATTTCCCTCCATCATTGATAATATCTTTCACTCTTCCATCAACTTCGGAAATCAAAGCCTCTCCCTTCGGTGGACGCGCTTCAAAGATTTCTTCTACGCGAGGAAGACCTTGAGTAATATCAGATCCCGCAACACCTCCGATATGGAAGGTACGCATAGTGAGCTGGGTTCCCGGTTCTCCGATCGCCTGCGCCGCCACCACTCCAACCGCTTCTCCGATTTCTACCAATTTACCTCTTCCCAAATCCACTCCATAACACTTTCGACAAATTCCTTTTTTCGATTTGCAAGAAACCACGCTTCGGATTTTCACCTTTTCTATTTTAAGCTTCTCAATTTCCAATGCCTGCATTTTATTAACCAATTCTCCTTTGGCAACAATAGTTTCACCTGTCTTCGGATCAACCACCGCGTCCAAAACCACTCTTCCGCCCACTCGGCTGGCAAAACTTTGTCCGATTTTATCCGAATCTTCTCGATACAAATAAATTCCTTCTTTGTCTTTACAATCTTCCTCTTGAATAATAACATCTTGGGAAACATCGACTAATCTTCTGGTCAGATATCCGGCTGTCGCGGTTCGAAGAGCGGTATCCGCCATACCTTTTCTGGCTCCATGAGTGGACATAAAATATTCCAAAACATTAAAACCTTCTTTGAACGAACTCTTAACCGGAAGCTCGATAGTTTCTCCAGTCGCTCCCGCCATCAAGCCTTTCATACCGGTCATCTGGACAACAACCGACTCGCTTCCGCGCGCCTTTGAATAAACCATAGCATAAACCGGACCTTCCTTATCCAAAGAACCTCGCACCACATCAGTAATTCTATTTTTAGCTTCGTTCCAAATTTCAATCGTCTTATTTCTTCTTTCTTCATTAGTCAAAAGTCCCATATTAAATTGGTTTTTCACTACGGATACCTTATCTTCGTGTTCTTTTATGATGGCCGCTTTTTCCGGAGGAATCTTCAAATCATCCATTCCCCAACTGATTCCAGACTTGGAAGCCGCCTTAAATCCAAGATTTTTAATAAGATCAATATAGCGCGCGGTTTCATCTTGACCGATAGTTTCCAACATCTGAGAAACCAACTCCTTGATTTCTTTCTTGGTCAGCTCGCGATTAACAAATCGCAACTGCTCAGGAAGAGTATCATTGAGCAATATTCTTCCAACTGAAGTCTCAATTATTTCTCCTTCAAACAACAGCTTGACCGGTTCGTTTATTTTTACCGCCGCATTTTCATATGCTAAAATCGCTTCCTCGATGGAAGAAAAAATCTTAACAGCTTTTTTGGCATCCGATCTGATATGCGTAAGATAATATATTCCCAAAACAATATCCAGCGACGGAGTAGCGATTGGTTCTCCGCTGGCTGGCTTGAGCAGATTCTTTGAAGAAAGCATCATATTAGCACTTTCTTCGCGAGCTTTTCGCGTAAGCGGAACATGAACCGCCATCTGGTCACCGTCAAAGTCCGCATTGAAAGCGGCGCAAACCATCGGATGAACTCGAATTGCTTTCCCTTCAATCAGAACTGGTTGAAAAGCTTGAATTGACAAACGATGGAGTGTTGGCGCGCGATTTAGCAAAACGTAGTGATGCTCGATAATCTCATCCAAAATTTCATATGCTTCTTCGGTTTCCGCCTCCACCATTCTGCCGGCAGTACGGATATTAAAAGCGTATTCCTTTTCAATAAGCTTATTGATAATAAACGGCTTGAAAAGTTCCAGTGCCATTTTTTTCGGCAAACCGACCTGATGCAATTTGAGTTGAGGACCAACAACAATAACACTTCGTCCGGAATAATCCACACGCTTTCCCAAAAGATTTTGACGGAATCTTCCTTGTTTTCCTTTGAGAGAATCCGCCAAAGAACGCAATGGTCTACGTTGTCCGGTAGAAGCGGCAACAGAGGCCTGTCCTCTGCGAATACTATTATCAAAAAGAGAATCTACCGCTTCTTGCAACATTCTTTTTTCATTTCTGGTAATAACTTCCGGGGCGCCAAGAGCGATCAATTTTTTCAAACGATTATTTCTGTTGATAATGCGACGATACAAATCATTAAGATCGGATGTGGCGAATCGTCCTCCATCTAGAGCCACCATCGGACGCAGATCCGGCGGAATAACCGGGATAATTGTCGGAAACATCCATTCTAATTTCAACTCCGCTTTTTCAAATCCCTGCAAAAGCTTGAGTCTCTTGAGAATTTTTTTCTTATCAACTGTTTTTTCCGAATCGATTTCTTTTTTCAATTCTTCGACAGTCTGGGGAATATTCATATTTTCCAAAGCGCTGCGAACCGCTTCCGCTCCGATTCCGGCGCGAAAAACTTGAGCAAAACTGGAAGACAAGTTGAAATATTCCATTTCGGAAAGAATCTGAAGATAGTGCAAATTTTTCAAATCTTCCTTTGTCGATCGATACAAACTATGCAATTCCTCCAACATTTTTTCCTTCGTTTCATCATTTTGGCTGGATTTCTTGATTTCTTTCTGTTTCTTTTTGTTCTCAATTTCCAATTGATCCAAGGCGGAATTTTTTGCTTGTTCGTTTACGTCAGTTACCAAATAAGCAGAAAAATATACAACTTTTTCCAATTCTTGATAGGACATTCCCAGAGCTAATCCGATTTTTGACGGAACTCCGCGCAAAAACCAAATATGTGAAACCGGAACTGCCAATTTAATGTGTCCCATTCTTTCTCGACGCACAACTGAACGTGTCACCTCTACACCGCATTTATCGCAAACTATTCCCTTATAACGAATTCTTTTGTACTTTCCGCAATAACATTCCCAGTCCTTATGCGGACCAAAAATTTTTTCACAGAAAAGTCCATCTTTTTCATAACGCTGAGTGCGATAATTGATGGTTTCCGGCTTAGTAACCTCTCCGTGCGACCAATCCAGGATATCCTCCGGGCTGGCCAATTTTAGGCGCACACTATTGAAATCGCTCACTTTAGTATTTTTTTCCATAAAATTTATCCCTTGAAAAAATTTAGATACTTAAAAAGTTATTTTTGAAAATTTATTCATCTTCTTTTTCTCCACTTTCTCTATGACCCCCTAAAAGCTGAACATTCAAACAAAGCCCCTTAAGTTCATTTACTAGAACGTGGAAAGAAGCCGGGATATTAGGACTGGTAATTGGTTCACCTTTAATAATAGATTCGTACGCCTTAGATCTTCCCATTACGTCATCAGACTTGATTGTAAGCATTTCTTGTAAAGTATGCGCCGCGCCATAACCTTCCAACGCCCACACTTCCATTTCTCCAAATCTCTGTCCTCCAAATTGAGCTTTTCCTCCCAATGGCTGCTGGGTGATCAATGAGTACGGTCCGATTGAACGCATATGCAATTTATCATCAACCAAATGGTTCAATTTCATAATATACATAATTCCAACAGTTGAAGGATTGTCATAATACTCTCCTGTTTTTCCATTTACCAAGCGCACTTTTCCATCTTCAGGCAATCCAGCCTTTTTCAACTCTCCTTTTATATAATCCTCGCTTACTCCATCCAAAGCCGGAGTTGCAATCGTATATCCAAGTTCTTTTGCCGCCCACCCAAGATGAGTTTCCAAAATCTGACCGATGTTCATACGACTAGCTACTCCCAATGGATTTAAAATAATATCCACGGGATTTCCATCCGGAAGATATGGCATATCTTCTACAGGAGCAATACGGGAAATAACACCCTTGTTTCCATGCCGTCCGGCTAATTTGTCTCCAACAGAAATTTTTCGAAGTTGTGCCACGGAAACCTGTATTTTTTGAATCACTCCGGTTGAAAGCTTATCTCCCTGCTCGCGAGAAAATATTTTAATATCCACAACTTTGCCATGCTCGCCATGAGGAAGATAGAGTGAAGAATCTTTAACATCTCTGGATTTTTCTCCAAAAATCGCCCTGAGCAATCTTTCTTCGGCGGTAAGATCCCCCTCACCTTTTGGAGTGATTTTTCCAACCATAATATCTCCGGAAGAAACTTCCGCTCCGATGCGAATTATTCCTGTTTCATCTAAATTTTTAAGACGCTCCTCTCCGATATTTGGAATATCGCGAGTTACCACTTCCGGTCCAAGTTTTGTGTCGCGAACTTCAACGGAAAAATCTTCAATATGGATTGAGCTATATCTGTCAGCTTGAAGCACTCTTTCGGAAACGATAATCGCATCTTCAAAGTTATAACCCTCCCAAGGAATAAAAGCCACCATTACGTTCTGCCCCAAAGCCAATTCTCCGTGATCAGTAGAAGCTCCATCCGCCAAAAGTTGCCCTTTATGAATATCATCCCCTTTCTTCACGCGCGGAATTTGATTCATGCTCGTAAACGCATTGGATTTGATGAAACTTTGCAAAATATATTCACGATTAAAGCTGGATTTCTTTGACCCGACCGGCGCTTTTTCCTTCACGATAATATGGCGAGCGTCAACTTCAATAACCGTTCCGTCACCATAGGAAATAACCACCTGTCCGGAATCGGCAGCCGCTTTATCTTCAATACCCGTTCCCACAACCGGCGTCTCCGGAACAACGCAAGAAACAGCCTGACGTTGCATATTTGATCCCATAAGAGCACGGTTAGCATCATCATGTTCCAAGAAAGGAATCATCGAGGTTGCCACAGAAATACATTGCTTGGCGGAAACATCAATATAATCCAATTTATCCACTTCAATCATTTCCGGATGCCCTTTCACTCTGGCTTCCACCATACTTTCTATAATATTTCCATCTTTATCTATTTCAATTCCGGCATGCGCAACAATTTTTCGATCTTCAACAGTCGCATCTATATATTCTATTTTCTCGGTAATAAAAGGAGTCACTTTGACCTTATCTTTTTTAGATTTAGCAATTTTTCCCGCTAACACTTCATCAATTTTTTCTCCCTTCTTAGCAACACCGGAAATATTTTCTCCCAAAATTTTATTTACCAGCATTTCAACTTTACTTTCAACCTCATGCTCTATTTTTCGATAGGGAGTTTCCAAGAATCCGAATTTATTTATTCTGGCATAAGTCGCCATATGTCCGACCAACCCAATATTCGGACCTTCCGGAGTTTGCACCGGACAAATTCTTCCATAATGAGAATGATGCACATCACGCACCTCAAATCCGGCTCTTTCACGAGTAAGTCCTCCGGGACCCATTGCACTAAGTCTTCTTTTGTGCTCCAATTCAGCCAAAGGATTTACTTGATCCATAAACTGCGACAATTGCGAACTGGAAAAAAATTCCTTAATTGCGGCGGCAATCGGTCTGGAATTCACCAATTGTCCCGGAACAACCGTGACAACATCGCAAGTACTCATTCGATCTTTGATATTTCGAATCATTCTTGCCATTCCCACACGAAGTTTGTTTTGCACCAATTCTCCGACGCCACGCACTCTTCGATTTCCCAAGTGGTCAATATCATCAGCTTGCGCCAAAGGATCGTTATTAAGTTTCATCACTTCCTTGATAATCAAAATCAAATCCTCAACATTAAGCACGCGATTCGCTTCATCGTTTTTTCTATCCACGCGCAAACGCTGATTCAAACGATAACGTCCGACGCTTCCAAAATCATATCTTTCAAAATTGAAAAACATTGAATCAATCATCTGTTTAGCATTTTCTTCGGTAGCAAAATCACCCGGACGAATTCTTTTATATACTTCTTTATATCCCTCACCCTGATTTTTTGAAATATCTTTACTAATAGTTTCTTCAATATACTTTATATCTCCATTATCGGTATCGGCAAAAATCTTGCGCAATTTTTCATCGCTTCCATACCCAAAAGCCCGGAGCAATGCCGTTATTGGAACTTTTCTTTTGCGATCTATTTTAACCGAAATAACTCCGTCAAAATCCGTATCAATTTCAAGCCATGCTCCGCGATTAGGAATAATTTTGGCTCCGAAAAGTTTTCTTCCTTTTTGATAATTCATTGTGAAAAAAACTCCCGGACTACGAATAAGCTGGCTCACAACCACTCTTTCCACTCCATTTACCACGAATGTTCCGCGATCCGTCATTATCGGAAAATCTCCAAGATATATTTCTTGCTCCCTGATTTCTCCGGTTCTTTTGATCAGCAAAGATGCCTTGGCTCGAAGTGGCGCTTCGAAAGAAATATTTTTGTTTTTTGCCGTAATTTCATCGTACTTCGGCTCATCAAGATAATAGTCGGAAATGGATATTTCCAGATCCTTTCCCGCAAAATCAGTAATCGGATTTATTTCGTCCAATAATTCTTGGAATCCTTTTTCCAGAAACCACCGATAAGAATCGGTTTGCGCTTCAATCAAATTAGGCAACGAAACCATTGGGACTTTTTTGGGAGATTTTCTCTTAGAAAGAGAGGATGCACTACTAAACTCCCCTTTAACTCTCAGGGTTTTTTCACTTTTAAGCATAAAAACAACTCTCACAATACCCCTTGCTTCGCGGATTTTTCTTAGAGACAAGGGTTAGTTAATGAGATCTATTAGGGTTGTATTTAATTATATTTGATTGATGCGCAACATTTAGCTTCAAAGATTGGCAACGTATTTTCTGGCAAATTGCAATAATTCGCCACTTTTTTCAAGTAATTAGCAGTCTACCACGCTCATTTTTTTTGTCAAGCCCGCAAACAGAATCTATTCGAGAGTCGGCTTGATTATCCTGAGATTTACCCATTTTCCCTGAGAAGGAATTCTTCCTCGCAAAAAATCCGGATAAAAAATCATTTCTATCTTTTTTATCTTAGTATCTTCATCAATAATCTCTTTCAAATGACTAGTGCTTTTTCCTAAAATTTCCATTTTTAACTTTTCTTCATCTATTTTTGCTTGAAAAAGAGATTTAACATGAACACGAGCAATAAGACTATTTTTTTCAAAATCCACATCAATATTTCCGTACTCGATTTTATTTTGAGCAATAATCATTTCTGAATCAATTTTCTTTAGAAAATATTCCGCAACCAATTCATCAATTTTTTTCTGTGAAACCACGACCGCCTTGGCTTTCAAATCAATTTGATAATTAAAACTGTCTGCCACCATCCCTTCTCCCGGCGAAGCCACAGAACTGACAATATCTTCCTTTATTGAAGCATCCAGTATAATTTCCCCTTCTTCTAATTTTCCTTTTATTTTTTCCATGAGTTGACCACGAGCGCTTTCTTCCGTTTTTTGTTTCGCCGATCTTACATCCTCTTCGGAAACTGACTTCAATTTATCTCCGTTACCGCCTCCGCCAACCATTTTAACCGTTGAATGAGCGTATATTTTTTCATACTTCGGCCCACCTTTAAATCCAATGATAGAAAATTTATTTTTTTCTATATTATATTCTTCGCCCGATTGATCCGCGACCACTTCTGCTTCTACTTTTCCCGGTTCAATCTTTCCTTCAATTTCGGAAATTCCCGGCACAACAACATTCTCAACCAAACGAAAAAGTTTTCCATCTTCCGCAAGCAACCTTGTTGTCGCCACTAATTGCTGAGAAGCAGCGCTGTATTCATTATATATGACAACCGTTCCATGCGCTTTTTGATCTGAAACATCTTTCTGTCCGGTTGCGTCGAAAGAAAAAACAGCGGAAGAATTCACCTCTACAACCCGACTGGAAACAATTAATTTTTGTCCATCCAGACCAAAACTACCATCAGAAATTCCGTTTATTTCAAGATCATCCTCCTTGATTTTTGTTTGTGGATAAACTTCAATGTCAACCTTTGGCAAAAATAAATAAGTGGCAACCGCCAAAATGGAAAAAACACAAATAATTCCAAGAAAAGAAAAGAACTTCTTGGCTTTTCCGGAAACTTTTTTATTATAATTATCCGAATTTTGATTGTCGTAATTAATGTTGTTTATTTTTGGCGCATTTTCCGAAACTTTATCTTTTTTTATACTGGATTTTCCAAATAACTTCTCCAGTTCTCTTTCTCTTTTTAAATCCAACTTCTCAGTGTTATCCCTCATTGAATTATCTTTTTTAACCTTAAATTCAGCCGCAAGACTATATTCCGCCATCTCGGGAAAAATGTCAGTTTTTTTTACACCAACCTGTTCGGTTTTTTCCGATTTTAGATTGTTTGTTTTTTTCTTTGAAGATATGTCGAAAAATTCACCACTCCCCAATCTCTTTAGCTTTTCCTTTTTTTCCATATTTTCCAATAATTCATCCCTGACACCAGTATCATTTATTTTTGGTTGAAAATCTTCTCTGATAATATTATCATCTTCAATACCCTCCATCGACGACTGCACTAAAATTCCCGCTTTTTCAACTAAGGCTTGTCCGTGAGGATCTTGCGTTACAATCATTATTTGTTTCTTATTCTTTGTCGCCTCCTTTTCAAGCAATTTCAAATTAACTATGCTTTGTAAAATCAAAGAGCGCTGTGGAATGACCAAAATGTTTTCCTTAACGGAAGATTTTCTTAGACGATCAATGATAGACGTTACTTCTTCATCGATATCAATATAGAATGTCTTGTGCATATATTATTTTACTTTTTACAAAATTATCTATCAACATTATTCATAGCCCTCTTGAGAATTCCCGCCATCACCCGCTCTTCATTTACAAAATCCAAAACCAAAGTCGCTAATCCCATCGGGGTAACATCCTGCGGACTGAAAAGCTCTTGCGTGCTGTCTATTATATCCACCACGTCTCTGGGTTGCAAAAAACTAACTTCGGGAGTCTTACTGAAGGATAATTTTTTTGTCCATCCGGATGATGCCAGTGCTTTTTTAATTCCGGGAAGCGCACTTCCTCCTCCACAAAGAAGGATTTTTGACGGCAAAAGATCCGTTTCAGCGAATTCTTCCAATGACAACTCTACTCCGCTAAGCCAAACATTACAATCATTTTGCAATATTTCTTCAATTTTTGCTGTTGTACTTTTATCCAGTTTTCTTTCGGAATACTTTATTTTCAAATCCTCAGCCTCTTCAAAACCAATCCCAGCTTCTCTCGCTAATCGCTTAGTAAAAGATCGACCCCCCAAAGCGAACATTTTCGTTCCCTCCAACCCTCCATTGCGCACCACAGCGATATCCGTCGTTCCGCCTCCGATATCAACAAAGATTGCTCCGAAATCAAACTCTCCCTCATAACCAACACTACGCGCCACGGCATATGGCTCAGCAACAATACTGATTAAAGCAATCCCCAGCTCATCGGCAATAGTTTCAACCGCACCCAAATGAATCATTGGAGCATAAGCATTAAATACGCTAATAGAAACATCGCGCCCTTGAAAACCAAGAGGGTTAGTTATCTGATAACCATCAATACTCACATTGGAAATCGCCGCATTAATCAATTTCACATCAATTCCTTCTTGGTTGGTCTCCCACGCTAATTGTTTGCGAATTCTTTCATAGGCCTTTTGCTGAACTTTCTCGATAATATTTTTGAGTTCAGGTAAATCTATTTTTATCTCCGGTCTAACGCGCTCATAATGAACAGTTGTCGTTATTCCCTTAACTAATTCTCCGGCAATACCAACTACCGCATTTTTGATTTTTTTTACTCCTGATTTTTCCTTGGCAATTTCAATTGCTTGCTTAGCAGAAACAATAACACCGGAAATGTCGGAAATTGCTCCGCTTTGCATATTCCCCATTTTTTGACGTGCTCTACCTACGCCAATCACAACACCCTTTTTACCATCTTTATCAATCTTAAAAACAAGTGCCTTAACCACCTCTGTTCCAATATCCAGCGCTAAAACATAATCCAATTTTCCACTTTTTCCAAATATTTTTGAAAAGATTCCCATATCTTTTTTAAAATTTTTTAATTTCCATATTCTCTATTTTCATTTCAATTTCATTTGTTTTTAAAAGTCCGCCTTTTGCTCCGTAAAATTTTGCAACACTGCTTCCATTTGCCGCTCCCCAGCAAAGACACTCCTGAATATTCTTTTCTCGCAAATACGCCGCCAAAAATCCACTCGTAAATGCGTCACCGGCTCCGAGAGTATCAACAGCATCTACCCTAATTCCCGGACAAAAGTAGCTGTTTTCACCATCAGATCCCCACGCTCCACGACTTCCATCCGTAATAGCAACAGCACGGCATCCCAAACTCAAAAATTCTTCCATTAAAAATTTTTCATCATTCAAATTAATGCTGCCACCTTTCCAATATCCGGATTCGGAAATTATTTCGATTGCTTCATCTTTGTTTAAAATTAAAATTTGAGAATTTTTTATCGCTTCTAAAACTTTTTTCGCGTCATCGCGAATATTTCTCTGTCCCGGATTTAAGGCTATCTTTATATTTTTCTTTCTTGCCATCTCAATTATTATATCCAGATGAGATCGCCAATCACCATTTAGCGCGCTTATAAAAATCCATTCTGTCGAAGGAATTTTTTCCGGAGAAATTTCCAACTTTTCATTTGAATCACGATTCCAAAAAATAATATGATCCCTGGTTTTGGTATCAATAATGATTGACGACAAGTCTGTTCGACATTTTTTGTCAATTTGCAAAAATTCAACATCCACATCTTCTTTTTTTAATTCATCTAATACCCATTTTCCGGCCAAATCTCCGCCAATTTTAGTAAGTACTCCAACACCGATTCCCAGCCGCGCCAACCCTTGAGCCACATTGGCGGCGCAACCTCCCGGTGCTTCATAAATCTGATCGATTTTATATTTAGCCCCCAATTCGAAATAAAACTTTTTTTGCGACAACAAATCATTTGGCGTATTCACAACAACGCCGTCGCCAGTAGGAAAAAAGATATCTTTACAAGAAGAACCGACGCAAATTATCCGATTTTTTTTATTCATTATTATTATCGAAAATTACCTATCGATTAATCCGCAATCCTTCTCCAAGACTGCTCAAATTAACATTTACCAAATCAGGGTTAATTACATATAAAATCAACCATGCCACCATAGAAACCACTACGCCCAAAAGTGCATCGCCGATTATCTCCTTTGCCTTGGTAACCTTGGATGTATTTCCGGCTGCTGTAAAATACCAAAAACCACCGATTGAAATCATTAAAAAAGCTGCAATTCCAACTGTCCAAATAGCAAAGTTATAAATCGCCAATACATAATCCTTGAAACTTGCCGCTCCGGGAGAACCGGGTAATTTTTCCATCGGCACATAACCTTGAGCCGAAACTGACTGAAAAAAACCAAGTGCGATTATAAAAGAAAAAACAATAATCGCATAAATCTTGTTTTTCTCGTCAAAAATATTTTTTTTCATATTTTAAAGATTAGTAATTATCAGCCAGAGGCTGATCCGCCTTTGGCGGAGAAATTAGATTAATTAAAAATTTACCATACCTTCCCTCTTTCCATAATTTCTTTATTGACAATGGAAATATCTCTTCCATATTTCAATCGCGACAATTCTTTGAAATTATTCGCTAACTCTTGATCACCGGAAGTCGGAGGATAAGTTTTAATATTAAACGGCTTAGTTGATTCATTATTAACCAAAATTTTAACAAAAGCATTATAGTTATCCACATTCACCAAATCGTTTGAAGAAAAAACAGGCGCAAATTGTTTTTCCAAAAATTCCGCATCCTCCGGTCCCACTCGAAAAGAGCATATCGACCCGACGTTTCCGAACACCGCCTTGGAAATTTCTTCGCTAAGTTGACCTATAAATTGATGCGCGATTATCAAATTCAATTTGTATTTTCTTGCTTCTGATAAAATCTGAGAAATGGAGTCGGTGGTGACATTTTGAAACTCATCAATATACAGATAAAAATCTTTTCGCTCAGCTTCTGGCATATCCGCGCGAGAAAGAGCTGCCATTAAAATTTTTCCCACGATTACCATCCCCAACAAATGACTGTTTATTTCACCCAGTTTTCCTTTAGAAAGATTAATCAGTAATATTTTCTTATCATCCATAATTTGCCGAAAATTCAAGGTACTTTTCTGTTGAGAAATTATCGGGCGCATCATATCATTGGCAACGAAGGTGGTGAGTTTGGAGGTAATATAAGGAACCATATTCGCCAGCGCCGCGTCTCCTCCGGCCTTTTCCGCTTCTTTGATCCAAAAATCCCGCACAACCGGATTAGCGCAATGTTGCAATTTCATTTTGCGAAAATTTTCATCCGCCAAAACTTTGGAAATTTCCAACAAAGTTGATCCTGATTCCGGATGTTCCATAATAAGCATCATTGCATTACGCGCATATTGTTCAAACATCGGACCTCCGGTTGCTTTCAAGTCGTAGAGCTTATCAAAAATTCCAATCATCTCGTTAATCACAAAAGTCTTCTCTTCCGGTCGGGAATATTCAAGCATATTAAGACCGAAGGGGCGCTCAGTATCGGCCGGATTAAAAATGACCACATCTTCGACACGCTCTTTGGGAATACAGGAAAGTATGTCTTCGACCGCATCTCCATGCGGATCGATATAACAAACTCCTTTTCCGTTTTTAATATCTTGCTTGGCCATTTCCTGTAAAAAATTCGATTTTCCGACACCGGTTTGTCCAATCGCATAAAGATGCCTTCTTCTGTCTCCGTCTCCCAAATAAATATCAGTTTTCTGCCCGCGATAATCGTTATACCCAAGCAAAACACCCTCTTGCGGAATATTTACCGGCGGAGCCGCCGCTCCTGATTTGAGCCATTTTATCTTTGGAGTTTCCGTAGTGGAAATCGGAAAATGAAAAATGCTGGCTACCTCTTCCACATTTAAAATCAAAGAATTTTCTTCATTAAAATTGCGGAAAATATAATGGTAAGCGATATCTTTTTTCTTGGTTCTTTTTTTAATCTTAAAATTATTCACTTCTGGATTTTCAAATTGAGAAAAAGAATTTTCCAGGTGTGACAAAATTTCATCCGCTCTTTCTTGTGTCCGAGCGCTGGCAAGCAATCGAATGTTGACCAAAAATCCGGTTTTATTGGATTTTCTTTCGATTGATTTTACCAATTCTTGTTCCTCGGGAGTAAGCTGAAAAGATTTCTCGCTGTCTGAAATATTTTTCAAATCAACCGCCGCTGTCGTCGGTTTCATCACAATATTATGCATTTCCCTTCCCACTCCTTTACTCACATCTTTCAAAAAAGAACTTGAACCAACGTCTTTGAGTCTTTTTCCTTGTTGCATTTTATGAGCAATATCTTTGCCGGACTCCCTCCATGCCGACCCGGCGGGACTAAGTACTATTTGAAGCGCCGCCCCCTCTTCTTTGGTGTTCAATTTGCTAAGCGCGTTGGAAATTTCATTAAGCGGATCAGTTTCCATATTTTCATAAGTCTTGATGGGAAGCTCATGCTTGTTTTTCAGTACCAATATCGCTGCCGAAGTAAAACTGCCGGGAGAAAATATGGTATAATCAGGATTTTTCTCTATGGATGCATCCGGAAAAAAACTGTGGATTTGTTTTTCCACGCGTTCTTTAAATTTTTTGGGAACCGCCAAATAAAAAAATATTTCTTCGCTATCGGAAGGATTGGCGATTTCGAAAGAAATATATGGCGCGTCATAAAAAATTCCGGAAAAAAATGATTTATCCCTATTAATATTCGCCAGAGTTGAAAGCAATTGCTCCATTGCTCCGATTTCTTCTTTCCATCTTTCTCCATTATCATGAGATTCACCTTTAGTGTAATTTTTTTTCGTCACCCGGATAACCTCCAAATCCATATTCATAGAATAGTTTATTTGAGCGCGAAAAGAAATAAAACTGCGCGCGACCAAAAACGCTCCCGTCACAAAAGTCATCAGAGACAAAGCGGCAAGCAATGGATAGAAAATTAAATTCAAATCGAAACTATTCATTTGTTTTTTGTTTTATTTTTTGCTATCTTTTTCACTTTTCTTATTTTTCCTTAATCAAGCCCTTTTCTATCAGTGCGCTATGCAAATCATCGGCCAAAAGTTGATCATGGAACATATCCAACACGTAGTTATCCTCCAAATGGCGAGCAACCTTAACCGCGTGAACAACTCCTTTGTTCATTGCCAAATCCACCAATTTTTTCACATGACTTTCGGCATCCGACTGAGCGTCATAGGCCATCTTTGCATCAAATTTTACCTCTTCTTCGTTTTTATCATCATCACCTTGTGTCTTGATTTTGGAAAGTATTTGCGAATAAGCGCTGTCTTTTTCCGCGC
This sequence comes from uncultured Bdellovibrionales bacterium, assembly GCA_964600645.1. GTDB lineage: Bacteria > Patescibacteriota > Minisyncoccia > Moranbacterales > UBA9337 > UBA12151. The sequence continues at coordinate 18,367 of CAZRJL010000006.1, forward strand.
CTGAAATTTCTTTGGCGACAGGATTTTCAAGATTTATTTTTTTCTTGGATTCTTCCAATTCGAATCCGGCCATGCCAAACTTCTTTTCCAAATTCAAATCCCCATCTTCAATCGGCTCTAAATTTTTCTTTGTTTCTTCCGGCATAATCTTATATCAATTAAAAATTATTATTTTTCATATCGCTCTCCATCCCACTGACTATATTTTGCAACAAATCTTGATAATTATCAACTTTTGCTTGCAAGAACTTTTTTATTATTTCCGGCTTCTCTCCATTTTCAATCATCTGCTGAAGCATTCTCCATGACTCAATATCCATTTTCTTTTTTATTTCGCCCAAAAAACGCCCTGAAACAAGCGTCTCGAATTCTTTTTCCAGCTCATCCACTCTTTCCGCTAATGGTTTTATAATGCTATTCATTTTTTCAAAAATTAAAATACACTCAAATAAATTATCCGCCTGCGCGCTTCTGCATATTAAAAACTAAAAACTTCATCAACCTTTTCTTCTTTTTTTGCCATTTCATACACTTTCAAAAGCCATTGGCTTGCCGTCATTTCCGGAGTGATTTGAATTCTCCCTTCCAGGTTGTCTTCAGCTAATTCATTTACCCTGGAAATATTTCCATGAAATATCTTTGTTTCTTTGCCCTTTTGAGAATTATTTTTACTCCTCAAAATACCTTCTATGGATTTTCCCTTCATTTCTTTCCAAAGACTGTTTTTCCCGCCACTCACTTTCTTCATTACTTTTTGATGAAATTCCTGCAAATCAAATTCCACACTTTTTACCTCCGCACTACTTTCCGCCAGCCCTTCGATTACATCAGCATTTTTTTCAATTTCATTCCCATCTTCTTCCTTTGAAATGGGAATATCAATAACTTTATCGGAAACTGTTTCTTTTTTCGCTTCTTCTTGACTCGAAACACTGCTTCGTTTTCTTCCAATCTGCCTTCTGTCCAATATCTCCTCTCTTTTTTTTCTTTTATCAGAAGATAATCCGGTTTCAACCGCATCTTTTACTATTTCAATATCTTGCCCGATATTATAAATTTCCGTTTCGATTCCCTGTTTTACATTTTCAGCTCCTTGCCTTCCCAAATCAATTCCAGCATTTGTTTTTTCCTTTGTATTTTTCCAAATACCATTCCAAAAACCTTTCAATTTATCATTGAAAACACCCCTGAAACCCTTCATCAGTTTGCCTTCATATGACCACACTTCAAGCTTTATTCTTTCCTTCCTGAATGATTCCTCTAATTTCAAATAATACCCCTCTTGAATCATTGCTTCTTCCAACGAATTTCCTTCCAACTTGTCATTTTCTTGATAAAATTTTCTCATATTTGCCAGAAATTCCTTCTCGTACTCCTCTCTTTTCTCATTATAATCACTTTCCAATTTTTTCATATCTTCTTGTGCCTGTCCCAAAAAATTCGGATCTCCTGTTTTTCCAAAGTATTCTTCCAAATGTTTTTTCTTTTTTTCAAATGTACACCAATAACCGACATAAAGTTTTCTGGAAAAACCCACCTCTCTTTCCAATTTATTAAAATCATCAACTGACATATTTCCCGCTTCAAATTCTGTCTTTTGGGGGGATTTATTTTCTGGTTCTTTAGTTATATTTTCAATGTCGCCCTCTTTTTCTTCTTCTATTCCATTAATGAAATTATTCCATGCTGTGTCCTGCTGATCTACTTCTTTTTTCATATCGGCATTCAATTCAATTCCAACTTTCTTTGCCGCTATCTCGTCCTCTCTGCGCTTTTTTCGATCATTCCATTCATTTTCTAACTCGCCATAATCAAGCTTGGGAATCCCCTTACTAGCTTCCTCCTGATTTTGCGTATCATTTTTATTTTCCTCCCATTTCCCGCCATTATCAATATATTCTTTCAATTTACCGGTCGGTACAAATTTCCCATCTGTTAATTCTTGCAAAATAGTCTCCAATTTTATATTCAACGGCTCATCTTTTTCCGCAAGTGATTTGAGCCACATTGTCTTTCGCACTTCTACTCCTTGGTGATATTTATTCGCCAAAAGATTTCCCTCAGAGTCAACCAATTCCTCTCCGCCCAAGGTATCGACTCCGAAACGATTATACTCCGGATCCCAAAGTACGCGCGTCCCGCATCCAAAAGCTCTCGCCGCCTCCGGTCCCGTTTTAATTCGCCCGTCAATATCCACCGCTATTCTTCCAAATCGATCCGATTCGATAATAAGCCCGTCTTTTTCCATTTCTTGCAAAACCGCCTGGGACGCAATAACTCTTTCTTTCTGCATTTCCCGAACATCGACATATTCCCTGAAAGTTTTCCTTTCCTTAGAATAAAAAATACCTTTTTTTGAAAGTTCCTCGATTTTTTCTTTTGTTATTTTCCCTACTGTGCCATCTTTTTCCAAATCTATTCCATATTCATTTGCTATTTCTTCAATTCTTTTTTGATCCTTGATGTCTCGTTGCTGCAAAATTCCATATCGCTTCATCTCTTTTTCCGACAAATTCATCTCGGAAATACTCCTGACAGCATCATCAATGTTGCGCCCATCGCCCAGAAAATCCAGCAAATTTTGCGGGTTAATCATTCGTGAAATTCCTATCATTGTATCCCAAGAATTTTGGAAATAATTATCAAAATATTCTTTTCCATTTGGAAAATCAAAATTATCAATGCGATTGTTAAGCTGAATCAACTTTTCCAATCCTTCCTTGTTTTTTGAATCTTTTTGAAAATATTCCTCAAGCATTCCCAATTTTTCAAAAGTTTGATAGGCAACTTCGGCCGCCGATGTGTCGCGCGGCGATGTGTCGCCGTGATGATCGACAATAACGGAAATCACCCATTCTCCTTTTTCATTTTGCTCTTTGCGAATTTCCACTCCGTCCACCTTTCCGCTGTCAAAAGTTATTTTGCCCAGCGCGTGATTTCCCGGCATAACATATTCAACATTGCCGGTTTCTGGATTACCTTTGGCCTCAACTCCTATTTTATTCAAAAGAAAAAGCACGATCTTCCCGTCCATATCCGGCTTCTTGTTTATATCCATCATTTTTGTGTCTTCATCTTTTTTCACCATCCCGTGCACCGCCAATCCCATTTCCACAAAAAATTGCAGGATCTTGCCATTGATAATCGCTTCTCTTTCTTCTGGAGTTTTTGCGTTTAATTCTTCCCACTTGCCGACTTGAGAAAACAAAACTGCTTTGGCAAAATCAATATTTGTCAATTGCTTTCCATCTTCGCCGAAAGTTTTCTCCGTCAAATGTAAATAATCCGCTGACACATCATCCCATTTTTCTTTTTCAATCGCATCCCTTCCTTTTGCCGTTGTTTTCAAATCAACCTTGCTCAAATCCTCGACTGAATATTTCCCATTTTTAATTCTTTTGCGCAATTCTTCAATGCTTACTTTTTTTATTCTTTCATTTCGCTGTCTTCTATTTACGTCAAATACTAAAGTAAACTCGCCGTTATTGTAATCAACAACTCGAAAACTCGCCTTGTCTTGGTCGACAGGAATCCATTTTTCATACAAATGAAATTCACTTTTAATCTCCAAAGGAATACTTTCTTCCTTTTTCTTTTTTCCTTCAGTATCTCTATTTTCATCCTTTTCCTCCTCTTTTTTCCCGACAACCTCCAGAACATTTTTCCTAAAAGTCTTTGCGTTTTTTATCCCGCGAATACTCTCAATATCCCCCCTAATACAATTTTTAACTTTTTCATCCAAACCATTTACTGACAAATTCAAATCAAACCACCTTTCTGTTTTCGCTTTTCTGCAAACAAAATTTTCAATATTTTTTATTAAATCATCATTTTTTTTCTCAGCATCTTTTTTGAAAGCTTTGCCGGCTCTTTTTGAGAATTCATCACCAAAAACATTTCCAATAATTTCGGAAATTTCATCATACATTCGTTCGATTTTTTTTTCTTCTTGCTCGAGAGTTTGCGCGGGAATATTTTTTTGTGCCGGAAGGCTTTTTTTCAATTCTTCCAATTTTCCGTTAGTATCCCCGCTTCCAAGTTTGAAAGTTTTTTTATCACTCATATAAAAAATTATACCACAACATTACGTTTCCAACAAAATTTGTGCTATAATATTTTCAGTTATATATTTTTAAAAAAAATAAAAATACAAAAATGAACACACATCAAACCAAATGGTTCCATTGGATGATACTACTGGTAATACTTGCTGGCGCTTTTGCTGTTCGCATCTGGAATATCGAAGGCGCTCCCGCCGGAGTATATCCCGATGAAGCCGTCAATGGCATCGATGCCATCAAAGTCAATCTTGGCGAGCAACCTTTTCAATGGTTCTACCAAGACAACAACGGACGCGAAGGTTTGTTTATGAACCTGATCGCCTTTTCTTTCAAAATATTCGGAGTGAGTGTTTTGGGACTCAAATTGCCTTCTATTATTTTTGGGACCCTCACGGTTCTGGGAGTATTCCTTCTTGCCAAGGAAGTTTTCCGCACTCCGCGCGCCGGACTTTTCGCCGCCTATCTCATCGCCTTTTCCTTTTGGTCAATCAATTTTTCCCGCATTTCTTTTCGCGCCATAATGCTTCCTTTTGTCTTGACATTTTCCTTTTACTTTCTCCTGCGCGCCATCCGCACTAAGAGTTTTTGGCAATTCGCCGCCGGCGGTTTTATTTTCGGAATAGGCCTCCATACCTACATCGCTTTTCGCATCGCGCCGGTAATTCTCCTTGTTCTGTTTCTAGGACTTCTTTTGGTAAAAAAACATCTTTTCCACAGCTATTGGAAGCAAGCAATAATTTTTGTTGTTTTTATGCTAATCTCCTCCGGACCGATACTTTGGACGTTCTATACCCATCCGGAATTTCTTGAGTCGCGCTCGGCTTCGATTTCGGTTTTTTCTCCGGAAGTTAACAATGGAAATCTCCTTTCTACAATCGGACGCAGTTTCGGATTAAGCTTGGCAAAATACAATTTCTGGGGCGATCAAAATTGGCGCCACAACTATCCTCCCTATCCAATTCTCAATCCGCTGGTCGGCATTTCTTTTTTGATCGGACTTTTCTATTTAATCGTGAAATTTTTTCATCTTTTCTGGCTTCGCGTAAAGCACAACGTCCGTGATCAAAAACTTTTCCTTTACGCGTTTTTACTGGTTTGGTTTTTTTCAATGCTGGCTCCGGAATTTCTCACTGCCGAAGGTTTACCGCATGCCCTGCGCGCCATCGGGACACTTCCGGTAGTTTTCATTATCGCCACCATTCCCATTCTTTGGATTTTGGGAAAAACGGACACCTACAATCCATCCTCACGTATTTTCTTTTTTTCATTCATTATCGCCTTACTTGCTTTCGCGGGAATTTTTGATGTGGTAAAATACCATTACTTTTGGGCAAACAACAAAGCCCAGTACCAATCATTTGAATCGAATTTGATGCTAATGGCGAAATTCGTCCAAGAGCTTCCCGCCGAAAGAGAGAAGGTGGTTATTGCGGAGAATATGCAGAGAATTCCCATCAAACTTTTCAACTATCAGGCGCAAAATATCCACTATGTCCATCCACAAGAAATTCAAACATTTCTCGATGAAAAAAAATTAACCAATCCGGTTTTTATCCTGACAAACAAAAACGACTCGACGATTGAAATTCTGAAGAAATATTATCCGCTTTCCCAACTGAAAGGAATCAGCACTGACAAGGCTATCAAATTTGATACCAAATTCTGCGTTTTCAGATAAAAATTATAATTCATACCCATTCAAAAAATACACAATAATATCAACCCAAATGGAAAGCAAAACAATCGCAAAAATCGAATCATTTCTTAGAAAAAAATACCGCTGGATTATTGCCCTTATTATGGCAATGTTCATCTCGATTTCTCTCCTTAATGCCAATAATGATAGCGCCACCTTTGATGAAGTCGCTCACATACCGGCAGGATACTCCTATCTCACTCAAAATGATATGCGTCTAAACCCGGAGCATCCGCCTCTTATCAAGGATATTTCCGCTTTTCCTTTGCTTTTTCTTAATTTGAATTTTGACACCGCGCAAAAATTTTGGACTGAGGATATCAATGGCCAATGGGACGCCGGGCGCTCGCTTCTGTATCAATCGAAAAACGACCCCGATAAAATAATTTTTTGGTCACGAGTTCCGATTGTCATTATTTCCGTCCTGCTGGGACTTTTTATTTTTCGCTGGGTAAAAGGAACCGCCGGAATAATCGCCGCCCTGGCCGCCCTCACTTTTTACTGCTTTGACCCGAATATTCTCGGACACAATCACTATGTAACAACTGACATCGGTATTGCCGCTTTTTTAACTCTCTCTTTTTATTATTTTCTCAAATTCATTCGCAAACCGTCTTGGAAAAACGTCTTCGTCGGAGGAATATTTCTGGGACTCTTTAATTTGGCAAAATTTTCATCCATAATAGCGCTCCCAATTTACGGATTGATTCTTTTGGCCTATCCGCTTTTTTGCAAAATTGAAAATCATGATTCGCGCCTCAAAATCTTTTTCCAATATTTAGGAAAAGGATTAGTCGCTTTTTCCATTTCAATCATTATGATCTGGATTGTTTATGCTTTCAATATGTATAAAATGCCGCAAGAAGAAATCTCCCGATCAATAAACCATTATTTTAGCACACAAGATTCCAACGCAAAAAGCGTTCTTACTAATCAAACACTGATGTGGCTGAACGAAAATACCATTACTCGCCCGTTCAGTATGTATGGATTGGGAGTTTCTATGGTTTTCAAACGAGTTGCCGGCGGAAATGGAGCTTATTTCTTCGGAGAAGTTTCCTCTACTGCTTTCGACGCTTATTTTCCCACAGTATTTCTTATTAAAGAAACAATTCCCTTTTTGTTTCTTATTTTATTTGCTTTGTTTTTCACTTTGTATCAAATCGCGAAACGCATCCCTTGGAATAAAAATTTTTGGAAAATTGGATGGCACAGAATATTGCTTTTTTTCAGAACCTCACTTTTTCAATATTCAATGTTTGGATTCATCGTCCTATATTCATATTTGAGCATAACCGGAAATCTCAATATCGGATTGCGCCATCTGTTTCCAATATTTCCTTTTATGTTTATTTTGGTAGCCAAAAAACTTTCCGACTTTGTCAAATCAAGAAGTCCAAAATCCGCCGCGACTTTCAAAATTATCTTCTTTATTATTACCCTCTGGATTGTCGCGGAATCTTTAATCAACTACCCATATTATATGTCCTACTTCAACCAATCCGTAGGCGGGGCGAAAAACGGCTACAATTACGTTACCGATTCCAATGCCGACTGGGGACAGGATATGAAAAGATTGCGAAGCTGGATCGAAAAATACAATCACTGTTCGCAAACCAAATCACCGGAACAATGCGCCGGATTTGATATTCCGAAAAATGAAGAAGGTAAATCGATGGATAAAATCCGCGTTGATTATTTCGGCGGCAGCGACATCTTTCGCTACATCGGAAAAGATCGCGCCATCCTTTGGTGGGACAGCAAGCGTCCAATTGAAGCGGGATGGTACGCCATTTCCGTCAACTTCCGCCAAGGGAGCATCCATGAAAAAACCAAAACAGCAAATGACTCCTATCAATGGCTCCTAGACTACCAGCCAGTTGCCCAGGTCGGAACGTCAATCTTGATTTATTACGTTCCGGAAAAATAAAGACAATAAAAAAAATCCACTTCATTAATCGGGTGGATTTTTTATTTTATTTCTTTAGAATTATCCCCATCATCACCTTCATTATTATCACCCTCCCCGTCATTCTCATTTTCGACTTCCTTCTTTTTCATTTTATAATAAATCTTTTTTTCTATTCGAAGATCGACATATTCCAATTCTTTTCTTTGATCCTGACTCACTTGTTTTTCCAAAAATGTTTTTAGCATTCTGATTGAATAGTTCAATCCCGGTTTGCTGCTAAAATAAATATCCCACCCCTCTTGGGTTCTTATAATAACTTCGTCGGCAATTTTTGAACTTGTCCGATATTGATCTTCTACCTTCAAATCAGTTTCTTTTTCAATCCTATTTTTAATATTCAAGGAAAAATTCATATACTCGCCACTCAAGACTTCATCTCCAATGGAAACCGGACGATTGCTTTGATCTTGAATGCTCACCAAATTATTTTCCAAAATCAACTTGGAATCAAAGTCCGCCCTCTCGTATGCTTTTCCATTCTCATCAATAATAAATTTATCATTACC
>CAZRJL010000007.1:0-23766 GCA_964600645.1 uncultured Bdellovibrionales bacterium
TTTTCTTACGGATTGTTTATGTCAAAAAACTGATATTGTAGAATATACAATTTTAAGGATTAAGTCAATTGAATTTGCTTTCTCCCGAATTCAAACCCCGAAGCCCCTTTTTTCGGATATTTTTTCAAGATAATTACCCGTCAGGTTGGGGGAGTGGATTTGGATAGTTTGATAAGATTTGAATAGGGAAAAATTCAAGAAAATATTAGAAGAATTTGAATTAAAGCAGATATGAAAAACAGAAAACCCACCAAAGCAGATTTTCTGCTGGCGGGTTTTTTCAACACTTTTTTATTAGCAATCCTTCATGCCCTGGTAGTGATTTCTCGATCAGGCCCTTCATCTCATGAGGATTGCTGATCGCATAGATAGTTATCGATTCCTCTATCGCTTGCGCGTTAGTGAACGTAACTAGCTTCAAGCTGAGGCTTCCCATGTTAATGGTACGATCTATACTGCTCTGATCGACCTCAATTTCCACTATCCTGTTGAACGACACTTGTTTTTTGTTGACGGAAAAAGGAAAACCGTAGGAAGTAATCATGAGTTTCTCTAAAAACCCGTCATTGCCATGCGAGAGAATAACCACATCTCTAGCGCCATATGCGGCTGCGTGTAAATTTAGTATAAGAGTTATTGCAACAGCTGCGCATAAAATATATAACCCTGCGGCCGAAAAAAAGAAAACATCTGCATTTTCTGTTACATCGCCTATATCTGCTAGCCATTCTGCAATATACACAAACATAATGCTCCAGATGCCAGACCAAAGATGCATAGAAATATAGCCCTTGTTCATGCTTCGCAAAACGATATCACTCTTCATGATGATTCTCCTTGTAATGTTAAATAACGAATTATAAGCTTAGATTAACTCATAACAACTGTCCATCATATCATAATTAAGATAATTTGTCAACAAGTTCGAATTCACCCAAATCCAAACCCCGAAGCTTTTTTTCTGGATATTTTTTCAGCTGATCTTTTCATAGAATTATTTATCTTCCAAGTTAGATCGTCTATATTTATAGAATGCAAATATTCAATCAAGGTTGGTCTATTTGGAACTTTTTTCTCAACTCCTCTTTCCTTGCTTCATTTTGTGTAATAAAAAATTCTATGGCAAAATTTCTATCGCGAAGAACTTGCTCCAGAAGATTTGTATCGTCTTTGTAAGTATGCTCGTAATGTTTTTTAGTATCTATTGTTGCCAAAAGTTTCAAAGAATTTTTTCCATAATATTTTTCTATTTCTCTCAGATGCATTATATTCCCGGAGAAATAACCATCGATAAAGTCTTTGAATCTATTCTTGTAAACATTGCGGATAATGGCACTCACCATAGCTATTTCTGTCGAATATGATGACGTCTTGACATATTCACTCAGATCATCATGCAAAGCAAAAACTGTCATAATTTCCGTCACGCCTTCATTAAATGATTCAAATCGCACTTTTTTCTTAGTCCTCATTAATTCGGTCTTTTCTTCAAGGAGGACGTATTCAGAGGAGTAGCCTGACTTAAATTTGGTGATAAATTCATTATCTTCTTGTTTGTACTGTGTGGTGTGAATAAGATTTGCAGATATCTTGTGAAATATTTCATGCACTAGTGTTTTTTTTAGGTTATCCTCGTCCGCCAATTTAGATTCATTTATATATATTTTATCGTAAATTAAGCTGTATCGTCCTCCTATTTCCTCATCTTTAGTTACACAGACAGTAAACTCTCCAATATTACTAGTATCTATTCCTATTTTTTTTAAATAATTCAATGCGAGATTTAGAGCGCTATTGAAAACCTTTACGACTTCAACACCATATTCACTCAAATCCACAAGATCTTTATCTTCGGTTCTTTCATAAAATTTGACTTGTGATTCAATTACTTTTTTTATGCCGTGCAAATCCCTTTTTACATTTTTAGGCTTAGCCTCTTTTGGATAGTTAAATTCCCTGATCATATTTTAAATGTGATTAAGTTATGTACCTAAAGTATAGCATAAATTAGATTAACTAGTGCTGAATTAAAGTGGATATGAAAAACAGAAAACCCACCAAAGCAGATTTTCTGCTGGCGGGCTCGAGGTAAATTATTCAATGGGATATAATCGGAAAGTGGATTTTATTATTGGTATGCCGACATAGACATAATGATCAGGAACATCTTTACTTACAGTTGCTCCTGCGCCAACAATTGCTCCTTTGCCAATTTTGATGCCAGGCAGAATAATACTGCCAGCTCCGATCCAGGCTCCATCTCCGATAATAATTTTTTTAAAGACGTCTTTATGGTCTATGCCATCTTTTGAAAAATTATGGGTAACACCTGGAATACAACAGTTCATGGCAATTTGAACATTCTCCCCGATAATTGCATTTTCAATATAGGTGCCAGCATTGATGTCGCTACCTGCACCAATTACAGCTTTTTTTATTGAGATTCTTTCGAGAATCAGGCAATTATCTCCAATGATAGCGTCATGAATTGTACAGAACTCGCAAATGCGGGTGTTTTTACCTATTGTAGATTTTAGGATTTTGGACGTTTCATCTTGCAATTTTCTATTTTCAGAATAGTACTGCTGTTTGTTTCTCAAATACAAACCGATATGCATAAGTCGAAGAGAACGACTATGACAGAGCAATTCGATGTCATCTTTATTGCTGATATCGAATTTTTCTATTTCTGCGAAAGCTCTTTTCCTGTTGGTTTTTGAGTAGTCCGCAATTTGAATCCAGTCAAGAAGGGTGCTGGCGTTTTCCAGAGCTTTTTTCATGGAAAATACCTGGAGCTTGTGCTTTTTTAGTTTTGTGTTGCACAAGTAATTGACCCACAACCATTCGATTGTGGTGAATATTGCTGCTTGCTTTTCTTCCGGACAGGGATATTCATTAATGAATTTATGAATAGCCTCCCAGGAATCATTAGATATATCTTTACTTGGTGGTTTTGTCATATACTCCTCCTGAATCGTTGAAGTTTTTTTATTGAGTGTATTCTTCTGTCAAAAAACTGATATTGTAGAATATACAATTTTAAGGATTAAGTCAATTGGTTTTGTCCGAACCCAAATCCAAACTCCGAAGCTTTTTTTCTGGATATTTTTTCAGGATGATATTTGGCCAAAGACAGTCATCGACAAAACCTCGACAAAAAAGACTATCCTGTGAAAGGTAGTCTTTTTTTCGTGGCTTCGCATTATGAAAGAAGTTATAACCTTTGTGTGGAAATAAAAAATAGCCGAGGGAAATGATATCCGTGCGACTATTTTTTTTGTGTCCTTGAATTTTCCCAGGAACACGTTTTTATAATTTGGAAACTAATGAGCAAATTGTTTTATCCATATTTTCATCTGGAGGAAAGATGGATTCTTTCGGGTATCCCCATCTTGAATGTGCAACTGTGAGCAGTCTCGCAACTTGCTTTCCATATTTTTTCTTAACTGTGTAAAATGCTTCGAGGCCGTCAACTTCAATTAATTTGGCGGCTTCATTCATTTCCTCGACGGATAGGGTAGGCTCCTCGCGTGTTTCCTTTTCTCTTTCCCTGATTGTTTCCCTTGTCCACATAAGGATAAAACAGAATTCTGCCTCTGTCAGAACAGTTTTCGTTTGATCTTTTCCTCCGATGTTGTGGGAGAGAAAGGAAAAATTAGAATCCATCAAGTCGCTTGCCGACTTCTCATTGAAATATGCAGTTAGGAACAGTCGCTTGAGCAACTCATGGAAATCTTCCGAGCCTCTGGGATATTTCTTTCCCATCCACCACAGCATTTGACTGGCTTGCCATTCCTCGTTTTTTTCTTGTCCTCGTAATTTTGCATCTCGGCCAGAGAGCATGCAGATTTCTTTTTGAATTTCAGGATCTTTGTACTTGAATGCCTGAATTGGTCCCTCGAGACAAGCACACGGTACCCCGTCAAAAACAAAATAGCGTTTTGTGAAATTGGAAAGTTTTCCTGCTACGCCTGCTTTTTTACTATGGATGTCTATCATTTGGTCTCCTCCGTAAGGTGTTTTTAGTAGACAGTTGCTGTTAAATAACTGATTTTACAGTCTACAAAAATTCAAGGCTTGTGTCAATTTATTGTGAATAGGGGAGAGAAAAATAAAAAAGATTTTTAACAAAGACGGTCATCGACAAAACCTCAATAAAAAAGACTATTCCGTAAAAGATAGTCTTTTTGAGTTTTTCGTGTCTTTCGTTGGTTGATGTGTTCAAAATGCTTGAATTAAGGAAAATGGAAGAATCTTTAGAAATATTAAAAATAAGTGTGCCTCAATTTACAATATAAAGGAGGTTCTACTCCACAAATTTTTAATTCATCGTAAACACTTTTTTCAAAGCATTATGTCTTTCCTCAATTTCTTTCTTGGCGAAATCAAAAAATATCTTTTTATTAAAATCTCTGTCCAATTTTTCTAATGCCCACTCTTTAAGCTCTTGCAAGTTTCTTTCACCAGTTGTCGCTATTTGCAAATAAAAATCATTTACATAATGAGCCATAGCATCAGCAGAAGCAAGAATTTTACCTTCTAAAGTTGTAGGCATTTCATTATCACAGCTATGGGTTAGGATTATTTGTTTAACCTGTTCAATAGTATCTTTATCAATATCAAAATCAAGCATTATTTTTTCAGCTTCTTGAGCACCTATTGCCTGATGATCTCCCTTTATTCCTCGTATTCTTTGTGTATCGTGCAACCAAACGCCTAATAAAACAACTGACTTATTTGCTTCTGGCAACTGTTCCAAAAGAAAATGTCAACAGGAAATCAGCATATTTTTTCACTGCCAAAATATGAGTTTCGTAAAACCAATCAGGGGCAATACCTAATTTACAGTCCCTTTCCACGATTTTTTGAACTTTTGTAAGAATTTCTTCCATATTCTTAATATACATTAAATTTATTATAGCGTCTATTTTATAGAGCCTGCTCTACATCACTATTTTATTTCTCTTTGTAAACGAATTTATTTTCTTTTGCAGTTTCGTTAAGCAATAATGTGCAAGAATCTTCATCTCCTGAAAAATAATAGGTTAAGGAATTTTCTTCCTTGTCATAAACTATATTATCAACAAACATACTTTCTAAACACTGTTCAGCTTTTCTTTTTATAGAATTTGCAGTTCTTTCATTTTTAGAAGCATTTGCGTCCATATTTTGAGTTTTTCCGGCTGAAATTTTCGGCAAACTTTCCTGCATTTTCTTTAATATAGTTATATTAAACTCAAAATCTTCTGTGGGCACTTTCTTGCAAAAGAGATTATGACCATAAATGAAAAAATACACAGGAACCATCATCGGATAATATCCTTTTAAGTTGCAAACAAAACGAGTAATCTTTTCACCATCATCATCTTTCTCCTCACAGCCAACAATTTGCTCTTGTAACCTTTGTTTGAATATTTTCTTTGTGTATTGATTTTGTTCAATAAAGTGATCAGCTAGATGAATACATATAAGCCTTTCACTTTCAGAATTTTTTAACCAGTCTCTTCCGCTTGCATAAGTTTCCAGCATTTCATAAATCTCATTTGCTAATATTTCACTTTTATCTTGAGGAAGGCTCTTTAAATCTACGTGCAAAAACGAAAACTTATGCATAAAGTCTGCTTTTTCATCATAATTGAGATAATGCAAACTGTCCTTAAAAAATTAAAGCAGATTCTTTAATACATTAGATTGAATAAGATTTATATACTCGCTTTTATCTTCAGTATGATGATATTGCCTGCCTATGTGCAATTCAAATATTTTAATAAATCGCTCAAGCACATTTAGCCGGTTGCCCTCTAAATCTTGGCGTAGAAAGAATAAGTCCGTAGAATCTCCAAGGATAACATTAGCCAACTTTCTTTTACGCATTATATGTTGCATTATCGGCTTATAGCTGGATTTCAGGTCAGCAGATATTACTGAATCTTCAGCAACTATGCTAGAAATAAAAAATATCCTTAAATAATCTTTTATATGTTTTGTATTTTCAGTAGGCTTTGCTTTTCCAAGAATTTCTACAGTCTGCATTAAAATATACTGTGATTTTACAGCAATTTTTAAAAAATCTTCATTTGTAAAATCTTCAATCAATGCTCTTTCTAAAGATTTATTAGTCAATGATTTTTTCAGAAAATCCGCCCAAAAATAATCAGCTTCTTTTACCATTAAATCTACTGCTCCGTGATAGCTTAATACATCATAATATGAAGATTTTATTAAGCCCTCAATTTGGTTTTTAGAAAGTTTTTGCACAGGTCGCATCAGATCATAGGACTGGAAAATCGTATAAAGCAGAATAAAAAATGCAATGACTTCCCAAAAAATTGGATATCCCAAAAGTGGAACCGGAGCACCAGGCACATAAGGAAGCGTGGCTCCAATAAAAGTAAAGAAGATGACTGATAGAACTAAATAAATTACACGCCTTCTTTGAGCTTCTTTAATTCCAACTCTTACTCTAAAACGCCTTTCCAAAAGAAGTGCGTAGATAGCGACAATTATTGCAAGACTGGATATTGCAGTTTCCAGATTAAACAAAAAGTGGTCTGAATAATGCGATTGAGGACATTTGGCAAGAAAGCCTAAACCAAGACAATATATATCGTTCATATTCTTAAAAAGTTAGTGGATTAACTAAAGCTAGCATAAATAAGGCTAAAAATCAATCATTTATAAAATCTTGTTGCAAATAATTATTTTTGTTTTTAAGTTGATTTTTAAGATTTTTTAACATACAATATAAATAACAATTTAATTGCCTAACCCCTATGGTCTTCTGTAGGATATGGCACAAAATCCATCCCTGATAGTGAACTCCTCGTTCAGTATCCAGGGATGGTCATATTTCGAAAGGAATATGGTAGTCGAAAGATTACTGCTGGCGAGGAGTTCTTTGTATTTCTAGCCAAAAAAAGATAATTAACGCAATTATATAATATGAATGTATCAACTAAAACTGGGCTAACCATTATTACCATTTTAATATTCTCCATTGGTATTTTTAGTATTTTTTCCGATGATGAAGATGCAATTCAAAAAAACATAGCGACAAAACAAAATGAGAATATTCAAAATATTCAAGAAACATCACTTGAAGTTATAAAAAACACAGAACAAAAAACGAACGAAAAAACAACTGAATTACAAGTAGAAAAAATTGAACAAAATAAACCAACTTTATTTAAAGTGGTGAAAGTAGTTGATGGCGATACTTTAGATATCGATATAGATGGAAAAATTGAAAGAATAAGACTTATAGGAATGGACACTCCAGAAACAGTTGATCCAAGAAAAGTGGTTCAGTGCTTTGGTAAGGAAGCTTCCGATAAAGCTAAGGAAATATTAAGCGAAAAAATGGTAAGCGTTGAAGCGGATAATTCTCAAGGTGAGAGAGATGGTTATGGAAGACTTTTGCGATATGTTTATTTAGAAGATGGAAGTTTGTTTAATAAATATATGATAGCCGAGGGATACGCTCACGAATATACATATCAAAGTAATCCTTATAAATATCAAATAGATTTTCAAGAAGCAGAAAAACAATCCAGAGAAACAAAAAAAGGGTTATGGAATCCCGATACTTGCAATGGTGATACAAATCAAGCTGCCACTCTTGAATCTACAAATAGTACGGCGATATCAAACACGAATTCAGTAAGCACAAATGATTCACAAGACTTGGTAGTGAAAAAAAGCAGAACTGGAATTTGCCATGCTCCCGGAACAACTTATTATAATAAAACTCAAAACTATACGCCATACAATTCTCTCGATGAGTGTTTAAAAAGTGGCGGAAGATTGCCTAAAAGATAAGTTTAAATAATTTTTTAAATATAAAAAAATGGAAAATCAACAACCTGTTGACGAGGTACAAGCCAGTCAAAAAAAAGAATGGCATAGAAATTGGTGGGGAATTTTAATTATTATCTTGTTTCTCCCTTTCTTTGCTATTTGGTATGTTTGGGCAAAAACAAATTGGAACAAAACTATAAAATCAGTGATTACAGTAATAATTTTATTTGTATTTTTTTCGATTGGAGTAGAAAATAGTGAACCGATTAAAGAAAATAACATTGAAACAGAATCAAACAAAAACAAACAGGATGAGCAATTGCAAACTGTCGAAAAGCCTATTGAAACAGCTCAAGAATCCAGTAAAGACGCGGAAATCTCAGAACAACCCGCTTCCGTTAAAACCATAGCATTTAAGGAGTTAACTAGCTATGAAAAATCAGGAAGCACTTGGAGAAATATAGTTATTTCTCCAGAAGCATCCCAGGAAGATTTAGTAATGCTTGCTAAAGAGCTTCATACAAAAGACCCCCAAAGCTATTTTCATATTTTTGATGACGATGCTGAATTTCAAGAGTATATGGACTGGGATATAAATTATGGAAAAGTAAAAGACAAAGATGGAAAAGTTAAACAAATAGACCAATGCTTAAATATTGCATACTGCAGGACACTTATTCAACAAGGAAAATATGCATTTCCCTTTCCTGAGGCGTGGGGAAATAAACACGAAATAGCAATTATAAACAAAATGCTTAATACTAATAATATGGATTCAAAATGGAAACTGTCAGACCCATTCGGAGTAGAGATAAGTAATTTATAACAAAAAGATTAAACTTTTAGAGAAGACAAAATAAAAAATATAATGATACGAATCAGTGCTTTCCGAGGACCACTTTTTTATTTCTTCCAATCCTTAATCAAAATTCCGCCTCGGACTTTTTTTACTACGACTTTTTGTTTTTCTTTCCAGCCGAGTTCGCCGGCCATTTCTTTCGGCAGGGTGACGGCCAGGCTGGTTTTTCCTACGCGGGTAATTTTTCTGGTGTTTTTGTCTTTGAGTTTCATTTTCCTTTTTATTTTTAAGAATTAAATTTTAATACTTACACTGGTAAGTATTAAAATTATACATCCCCAAAATAGGAAAAGCAAAAAAATAGATGTTTTTTTAATTTAAAGAATTTCTGATCATTTGTTTCAAGCTGCTTTTTCCTTTGTCGGTTTTGAAGTATTTTTCTCTTCTCATTGCATCTTCTTTTGATTTGTGCGCTTCATAATAAAGAAGCTCGAAAGGTCTTCGAGATTTGGTTGATTTTGATTCTCCTTTGTTATGTTCTGTGAATCTTCGTTTCAAATCGGAAGTAAATCCGATATACAAGTTACTATCTTTAAGACTTCGCAGGACATAAACGTAGAACATTTTATTTTAAGTAAGTTTTGTAGAGTTCATTATAGGCCATAAACCACATAGGGTGCACGACCGTGAAATCTACAATGTGGTTCAAGGCCATAAACCACGTAGGGTTTACGACCGTGAACCCTACGTGGTTCACGGCTCCGACGGTAGGATTCGAACCTACGACCAAGTGATTACATCTTTGGCTGATGGACTATATCATTCTCTCATAATTTTATAATAATGAGAGATTGGGCGCTTTTTGGAAGATTATTGTTGGGACTCACTTCCTAGTCTCTACACCTTTCCCGAAAACTAAAGCCCTTCGGGACTTGGCTCGGTATTAGATTGGCCTTCCTTCACCGAATTCACCCAATTTTTCAATCAGAGTTGCCTCTGAAAGCTGCCTAGCATGGATTTCAAAGTGGCAATTGCTGCATACTAAAATGCATTTATCCAATTCTTTTTTCACTCGATCCCATGAACGAGTATAGCCCTTTTCAGAAACTCCGAAATCTTTTGCTGCAGGTTTCAAATGATGAAAAGCTAAAGCATTTTCACATTTGTTATATCCGCATATTTGGCAAGAACCACCTTTATATTCGATGGATTTTTTCTTGATATCTTTTCTTCTTTTATCAACAAAAAATTTACTCTTGCATTGCGGACTACAAAACCTGCACCGCGGTTTTACGTTTTTTGTACAAGTTTTCCAAGCGCATTTCATATGCCTTGATTATACAAAAAAGTAAGCCAAATTGACAGTCACCTGCGCTACCACTGCGCCACGTCGGAATACAATATTCAATTTTCAACGATACAAATCCTATTATAACGGAAAGTTGAAATAAATCAAGAGCGGGAGTGGCGGTGGAAAAGTATTATTGGGATTATTACGGCTATTCCGATAACAAAGGCGAAAAGCTGGTACTGAACCGGAATGGAGCCGATGTATGCCAATATAACAGTAGCGGGAATAACTCCGATAAGAGTGGTGAAAAAATACATCTTCCATTTGATATCCGTGAAAAGTCCCAGGGCGTAACTGAGGATGTCAACCGGAGTGACTGCGCGCAGAAAAATCAAATACCAAAAAAGATTATTTTCCGGAATATGCTTGTAGTTTTCTTTGATTTTTTTGAGGGAAACAAATTTTCCAACAAGACCGGAGCCATATTTTCTGGCAATCCAAAACGCCAGCATTGATCCCAGCGTCCAGCCGAAAACGCTGATAACGATGGTCCAGAAAATTCCCCACAAACTCACCGAAAGGGGAATGAGCGGAATGCTGGTGAACGGGGCGACGACAATCGCCAGGACGATGGCGAGAATATAAAAAACGATTCCCAAAAGGTCATAACCCACAATCAGATGGCGAATCGCTTCGGTGTACTGCTGTGTCAAAAAAGCGGAAAGCACAAAAATTCCGGCAATGATTATCAGTGGTAAAAGTTCCCTGGCTAAATTTTTATTGTTATTCTTCATGCCTAAAGAATAGCATTGATACCGGCTTGAGGGAAGCCGATTGAACTATTTTTTCAAAAAATGCGTAGTAACAAGTGAGAGGTAAGAGTAAGTGCATTTCTAATGCAACTCGCAAAGCAAAAAAGGCAGTGTCAGAGGATTTTGCAAAGCGAGGTTTGCCAAAAGCGGCTCAATGGAGTCCGCTTTTATTTCCGCGATAATTTTTTTTGTTTGAGGATTTGGGGCGTAATGTGATATAGTATATGCATATATGCGGTGGTAATTATTAAGCAAAAAACAAGATGTATGAATATGATCATTTCCCTCAGGCGATTTTGCCGATTTTGCCTTTGATTTTCCTTTGGAGCGTTCTTTGGAAAGGGTTGGCGCTGTGGCATTCGAGCAGGCGGGGTCAAGCATGGTGGTTTGTGATTTTTCTGGTGGTAAATACACTTGGAATTCTTGAAATCATTTATCTTTTCGCTGTTGCCAAATTGAAATTTGAGCAGCTTTTCAGTAATGACAAGAAAGCTCAAGAAGTTGATCCGAAGACTATTTCAAATCAATCAAATATTAATCCTGAAAATAAAAACAGTTAATTGTTAATTCAAAAAAATATGTCAAAAACACAAGAAAATTTGCGATCGGCTTTTGCCGGAGAATCGCAAGCGAATCGAAAATATTTGGCTTTTGCCAAAGTGGCGGAAAAGGAAGGAAAGATGAATTTGGCAAAATTATTTCGGGCAGTAGCAGAAGGGGAAACAATTCACGCACTCAAACATTTCGATGTTTTGGGCGAAATTGGCGGTAGTGCGGAAAATCTGAAGGCGGCGATTGCCGGGGAGACATATGAAATTGAAAAGATGTACCCAGCTTTTATTTCTGACGCTGTGGAGGAAGAAAATGCTTTGGCAGAAATGAGTTTTGACAAAGCTAATGAAGTGGAAAAAAGGCATCAAGAAATATATTCGCAGGCGTTGGAGAAAGTTGAAGCGGGAGGCGATATCGAGGAAAAGAAATATTTTGTTTGCGGAGTTTGCGGATATTTGACGGAAAACGAAGCGCCCGACAATTGCCCGGTTTGCAATGCACCCAAAGAAAAATTTTCCGAGGTTGTATAGGAGAAAATAAAAAGGCAGTATTTTTTCAAGAATGCTGTTTTTTTATTTTTCGGCGCGTGATATAATCAGAGTATAAAAAGTATCTAAAAAATATGGGAAAAGCATTAAAAATAATTATTTTTATTATTTTTCTCGGGGGATTGAATTTTTGGGTGTGGTCAAGTTGGAAAAAAGGCGGAGTTGAATCGGGAAACAGCAATATTCCTTTGACTTTGGAAATTCAACCCGGCGCAGATAATAAGGTGATTGATAGCGCGGAGAACACTTCATCGCAAGCGAATGATCCTTTGTCCGATTGGGCGCCCCTTCCCTCAGACGAGCAGAATAATCAAAACGCGGAATTTAGTCCGCCACTTTTACATATCGATGTTTCCAAAAAGCCTTTTGGAATTCTAGTGAGTCCGGAAAATTCACCGATTTCTCCGGAAAGATTTTCCGGATATCACGCCGGAACGGATTTTGAAATCGCGCCGGATGATTTGGGAAAAGACATAGCGGTTTTTGCGGTTTGCTCTGGAGAAGTGGAGAGTGTGGAAAAAATCAATGGATATGGCGGGGTGATGGTGCAAAAATGCACATTGGAAGAAGAGGAAATCTGGGTGCTCTATGGACATATTAATGTTGATAAAATTTCCGTCAAAGAAGGAGATTACTTGCCATCGGGCAAAGAGTTTGCTATTCTGGCAGACAACGCGAGTGAGCTTTCCGATGGAGAAAGAAAGCATTTGCATTTGGGAATCTACAATGGAACGAAAATCGACGTGCGGGGATATGTGCAAAATGAAAAAGATTTAGAAGATTGGATTGATTTTGGAACAATAGTGGATTTAAGTAGTGTTGAATAAAACTTATGTTGATCGATGATGTGACAATTGAAGTAGAGGCCGGAAAAGGCGGAGACGGTGTGGTGGCTTTTAATAAAAATATGCTTAGTCTTGGTCCGACCGGGGGAGATGGAGGAAGGGGTGGAGATGTTTTTTTGGAGGGCGTGGCAAATATCGGAGCACTGAAAGTTTATCGCAATCAAAAAGTATTTTATGCCGAAGAAGGAGAGAGAGGCGGGCAACAGCGGCGCATCGGAAAAAACGGCGAGAATAAATATTTGAAAGTTCCCGTGGGAACCGTGATTCATTTTGCCAATGGAACGACGCGGGATATTTTTCAAATTGGAGAAAAAGTTCTGGTTGCCAAGGGTGGCGAAGGTGGAAGGGGGAATTTTTCTTTTCGCTCTTCAAGAAATACCAGTCCCAAGGAAGCAACGCTGGGAATAGAAGGAAAAAAGAACAAACTGCGATTGGAGCTAAAATTAATTGCGGATGTCGGGTTCGTCGGTCTTCCTAATGCGGGAAAATCCAGCTTACTCAATGAGCTTACTAATGCTAATTCTCAAGTGGGGAATTATAATTTCACAACCTTGGAACCGAGTTTGGGAGCATATTACGATTTGATTTTGGCGGATATTCCGGGGCTTATTGAGGGAGCTTCGGAAGGGAAAGGTTTGGGAATAAAATTTTTGCGCCACATCGAAAGAACGCGTGTAATTTTTCATTTTGTTTCCGCGGAGTCTGATGATCCAGCGAAAGACTATGAAATTATCAAAAAAGAATTAGAAAAACACAATCCTGAACTTGTCCAAAAAGATGAATATTTATTCCTCAGCAAAAGCGACTTGCTTTCGGAAAAAGAGTTGGCAAAGAAGATGAAGGAGCTACAGAAAATAAATCCGGAAGCAATTGCCATTTCCATTATCGACGAAAACAGCTTGGAAAAAGTCAAAAAAATTCTTTCACAGGTAGCTGAAAAAAAGAAAATCAAAAGTTAGAATCTATTTTATTTTTTTGAAAACCACTTTGTAGATTGGTTCGTATTCATTTTGATATTCGTCGGTAATGGCGATCGGTTTTCCTTCGGCGACACTGGAAATGGCGATGTCGCTGATCATTTCATCCAGCTTTTCTTTTTCAACCTTAAGGTCTTCCATTTTTTGCCAGCGCAGACCCATTTTGGTTTGCACGATTGCCTCAATTTGCTTTTTCTTTTCGCGAAGTTCTTTCGCTTTGTCCACAATTTCTTCGTAATCATCAGCGTGGACAAGCATATCCTTGAATTCTCCGCGAATATCCTTCTGCTCTTTTTTTATTTCCCTGATTTGGTCAAAAATCTGTTGAATATCTTGCATATTTTTTTAGTCTTAAATATTATTTTTTTTAATAACAAAATCAATTGTAGCATAATAATTAAAAAACAAAAAATTGTCGTTATTTTCGAGGGATATGGTATAATTTAAGGGTATAATCTTAAAAATAAAAAATATGAAAAAACATCTTGTGCATTGGGCGTTTTCTATTCTGGCGATAATAATTGCGGCATATTTGATTCCCGGCGTGTATGTGGGTGGGGTTTTCACCGCCCTGGTGGTGGCGGTGGTATTGGGACTTTTGAATACCTTTATTCGTCCGATTCTTTTGATTTTCACTTTGCCGATCAATATTCTAACGCTGGGACTTTTTACTTTAGTTATTAATGCCGTATTGGTTATGCTCACAAGCCGTATTGTTGAGGGATTTTCCGTTTCCGGATTTTGGACGGCTTTTGTTTTTGGATTGATTTTATCATTGGTGAGTCATATTTTGCATCTGGGAAGTAAATAATAGAATGAAAAATTATCTTTCAATCTGGAAAAAAACAGAGTCAAAAAAAACAAAAGCGAGTAAATTTTTGAAAAAATTTCAAAAATTCGATCAGGAAAAACTTAGATTTTTTTTGATTTTGTTGGTTGTCGTTCTTTTGGATGTTATGGTGATTTTTGTATATTTTTTCAAAACTGAAACTGATCGAGAAATTGTCGTTAAAACGGTGAATTTTCCCAATAATTCAAAATTAAGAGGCGAATTGGCAGAAATGACAAAGGGCTATCCGATTGAAAAAATGATCCCCTTGATTTCACGTCAAGATGAGGAAGTTGCCGCTTTTTTGATCAGTATCGCAAAAAAAGAAAGTAATTGGGGAAAAAGAGTGCCGAAATTGGACGGAAATGATTGTTATAATTATTGGGGTTATCGGGGAATTCGGGAAAAAATGGGAACAGGCGGGCACACTTGTTTTGATAGCCCGAAAGATGCGGTGCAGACTGTTTCAGCAAGAATCAAAAAACTTATAGAGCAGGACGTCGATACTCCTTCCAAGATGGTGGTTTGGAAATGCGGATATTCTTGCAATAGCCATAGTGATTATAGTGTGAAAAAATGGATTAACGACGTGGATTATTATTTTGGAAAAATCAACGGTTCTTGATAATTTTTTTTTATTTGTTACTCGCTGTTTTTAAAATAATTTAAAATATCTTCTTAGATATCTTTTTTGATGAAAAAAAATATTCCATATCATTCAATTTCTGCGAGCGAGGCTCTGAGTAAAATGAATTCTGAAAGAAGCGGTCTTTTGGTTGCGGAGGCGGAAAAAAGAGCGAGGCTTTTTGGTAAAAACGAAATTCCTTCCGGAAAAAAACATTCGCGCTTTTATCTTTTTGCAAGGCAATTCAACAGTCCTTTGATTTATCTCGTTTTGGCGGCAACCGCTCTTTCTTTTTTAATCGGACATGCACTGGATGCTATTTTCATCGTTGTCGTTATTTTTGCAAATACGATTGTTGGTTTTTTGCAGGAAGCCAAAGCCGAGAAGGCTTTGGAGAAATTGAGTAAATCGGTGAAATTTTTTTGTCGCGTTATTCGTGACGGAAGGACGCGTCAAATTTCCAGTGAAGATATTGTTGCGGGTGATATTATTGAATTGAGAGAGGGGGATAGGGTTCCGGCTGACGGGAGATTGTTGGACTGTCGTGGTTTGAAAATAAACGAAGCGGCGCTTACCGGAGAATGGGCGGCTGTTGCTAAAAGCGATGAAGTTTTAGCGGAGGAGTCAGGAATTTCCGATCGGAAAAATATGGTTTTTATGGGAACAATTGTTGAAGATGGTAGAGGCATTTTTTTGATAACTGCAATCTCCGGCGATACGCAAATTGGAAAAATAGCCGGTCTTGTCAGTCAAGCTCGGGAAACGCAGACACCCATTCAAAAGAAGTTCACTCAACTTTCCAGAGTTTTAGGCGGAGGAATTGTAGCAGTGATCGTTCTTTTTTCCACAATAAATATTTTTCGAGGCGAAGATTGGTATGTGGTTTTTACTACGGCAATCGCTTTGGTTGTGAGCGCGGTTCCCGAGGGATTGCTTCCGGCAATTACCGTGGTTCTTGTTTTGGGAATGCGCCGATTGGCGCGGCACAAAGCTTTGGTGCGTAAATTGAATGCGACAGAGGGAATGGGGGCAGTTTCTGTTATTTGTATGGATAAAACCGGAACACTCACAAAAGGGGAGATGCAAGTGAGTCATATTTTGTCCGGTACTAAAGAGCTTCTATATAAAGGAAAGGCATTTGAAAATGAAAATAATATTCAGGCGCATATAAAAACTCTCGAAACAGCCCTCTTGATTCAAGACGCGTATGTGGAAAATCCTGACGATGATCTTTCTGATTTGGTGGTTCGCGGAAATTTGACTGCGCGGGCAATTTTTTCGGCGGGAATAAGCGCGGGAATAACGAAAGAATCTTTGCAGGTAAAAATGAAATTGCGTTTTTTGGAGGCTATTGATTTTGATTCGGAGAAAAAATATTCAGCTAATGTATATGAAAAAGAAGATGGTAGAATTTTGGTGTGCGTTATGGGGGCTCCGGAAAAAGTAATTGATTTTTCTTCCGAAGTTGATGTGGATGGGAAAAATTTTCATATATCATCGGATGATTCAAAAAAACTTTTTCTCAAGGTGGATAATTTAGCCTCCAAAGGGCTGAGAATTTTGGCGTGCGCTTTCGGGGAATTTTCACGCGAAGAATATGAAAATTGCAAGGGCAATCCGGAGCAACTGAAATTGGTAGGGTTTTTGGTATTCAAAGATCCCTTGCGAAAAGAGGTTGCGGTTTCAATAGCGGATGCCAAAAGAGCCGGAATACGCCCGGTAATAATTACCGGAGATCACAAAAATACGGCAAAGGCGATTGTGAGTGAGTTGGGAATGGAAGTTGGTGACGATGAAATTATGGAAGGGAGGGATTTGGATAACTTCAGTGACCTAGAATTGGAAAAGATTGTGGAAAAAGTTTCAATTTTCGCGCGCGTAATTCCAGAGCATAAAATTCGCATCGTAAAGGCGCTTCAAAGAAAAGGAGAAATTGTGGCGATGGTGGGCGATGGAGTGAATGATGCTCCGGCACTCAAGGCGGCGGATATTGGAATTTCGGTTGGAAGCGGAACGGATATTGCCAAAGAAGTTTCGGATATTGTGCTGACGGACAGCAGTTTTTCCGTGATCATCAAAGCGATTGAGCAAGGAAGATTGATCAAGGAAAATATTCGCAGAATTGTGGTATATCTTTTGGCGGATGATTTTTCGGAACTGTTTTTGTTTTTTGGGTCGATTGCACTGGGAATGCCATTTCCTCTTTATCCGGTGCAAATTCTCTGGATAAATTTAATTGAAGACAGTTTTCCCGACATTGCGCTTACCGCAGAAAAAGATACCGCCGGATTAATGAACCAAAAACCGACCGCCGCCGGCGATCCATTGCTGAACAATAGATACAAAAAGTTTATGTTAGCGGTTTTCTTTGTTTCCGGAGTTGCCGCTTTTTCTGTTTTTTATTTTACTTGGAAAATGTTGGGAGATTTGGATCGGGTGCGTACAATCACTTTTGCCTTAGTAGCTTTTGATTCTTTGGTGTTTGCTCTTATTGTGCGCTCGTTTAGGCAAAGTGTTTTTTCTCGTCATATTTTTTCCAACAAAATTTTGAACGGTGCGATTTTTGTTTCGTTGGTTTTGTTGTTGGTCGGACTGTATTTTTCTCCGATGCAAAAAATACTCAAAGTTGTGTCTTTGAGTGGTTTTGACTGGTCGATTATTTTGGGAGTGAGCTTTGTCGAATTGGTTATTTTGGAATTTTTCAAAAAGAAATTCTTGCGAGATAATGCTTGAAATAAAAGATAGTTTACGATATACTTAGGATGCTTAAAAATAAAATATTTTTTATATGATGCAATTATTTGAAATAAACGGTGGGAAAAAGCTTTCCGGAGAAATTGAAGTGCGGGGTAGTAAAAATGCGGCGGCGCCTATTATTGCGGCAACATTGCTCACTAAGGATCCTTGCGTTCTTTCTAATGTTCCATTGATTGAAGATATATTCAAACTTCTTAAGATTATCGAGAGTATGGGCGCTAAAGTTGAATGGACGGGAGAAAGAGAAGTGAAAATTACTGCGCGTGATTTGGACGTGGAAAAAATGGATTATGAGACAGTGAAAGAAATTAGAATGTCTATTCTTCTCTTGGGAGCATTGAGCGCCAGATTTGAAAAATTCAAATTGGCAAATCCGGGGGGATGCAAAATTGGAAAAAGACCCTTGGGAACTCATTTTAATGCGTTGGAAAAAATGGGAATTAAGATCGAACAAGATGAGAAAAATTACCTGATAGATGCGACCGGAAAAAAAGCCGCAAAAATAGTTTTGCGTGAGTTTTCCGTAACTGCCACTGAAATTGCTATGACTTTGGCAGCGGGGCTTCCCGGAAAAACTATTATCAAGATTGCTGCCGCAGAGCCGCACGTGGAAGATTTGGGAAATTTTCTAATAAAAATGGGGGCTAAAATAAAAGGACTCGGAACGCATACGATTGAAATTGAAGGAAAAAAGGAGTTGTCGGGAGCGCAACATGAAATTATTCCGGATGCGAATGAAGCGGCAACATTTTTAATTATGGGTGTGGCATTGCAAAGCTCAATTAAAGTTCTGAACGCGCAAGAAAAAAATTTGGATTTGGTTTTGGAAAAACTCAGAGAAATGGGGGCGGATTTTATAATTGGAGAGAACGAGATTGAAGTCGTGCCGGCAAAAAAAATAAAGGCATTAGAGAAAATAGATTCGAGAATTTATCCCGGTATTCCGACGGACAATCAAGCGCTTTTCGGAGTTTTAGCGACGCAAGCCGATGGCAATACTTTGATTTTCGATACGCTTTTTGAAGGGAGGTTTAGTTATGTGGCGGAAATTGAAAAAATGGGAGCCAAAGCAAAAGTGCTTAATCCTCATCAAGTGATTATTTCCGGTCCGACCAATCTCTATGGAAACACGATAAAAAGTTATGATCTTCGCGCCGGTGCTTCGTTGATTTTAGCGGCGCTATTAGCGGAGGGAAAGACAGTGATTGAAGATATTTATCAAGTAGACAGAGGCTATGAAAAAATAGAAGAAAGACTTCAAAAAATCGGGGCGGATATCAAGAGGGTATCTGTTGAATAAAATTGTATGGAAAAATATTACGAGGCGATTGAAAAATTTCATAAAAAATTCAAGATGAAAGGGACGAATAATGAGGATATGAATTTTCGTCTGAATCTTTTGATTGAAGAGCTGGGAGAATTGGCGCAGGCAGTTACCAAGGGAAAATCAAAAGAAGAAGTGGTGGAGGAAAATATTGATTTGCTGAATTTAGTGATTGGAAATTTTGTGAGTATGGGGGTGTCATTGGAAGAGATAGATTCGGCATTTTGGAAAAAGCATGATAAGATAATGAACCGGAAGAAAAAGAAAATTAAAAACGGAAATTATCGAGTGAGCGAGTTTAAATAAAAAATATATGTTTATACGAAAAATTGGAATTGATTTGGGAACAGCGAATATTTTGATTTTTATTCCCGGCAAGGGAGTGGTAGTCAATGAGCCGTCGGTAGTGGCGGTTTCTTTGGCTGAAAATAGAGTTTTGGCGGTGGGCAATGAAGCCAAAGAGATGCTTGGACGCACGCCGGACACGATTATTGCCAGTCGTCCGCTCAAAGACGGGGCGATTGCTGATTATCGAATTACCGAAGCGATGCTCAAATATTTCATCAACAAAGTGAGTGGAAAATTCCGCTTGTTTCGTCCCGAGGTAATGATTTCCGTTCCGGCGGGAATTACTTCAACAGAAAAAAGAGCGGTAATTGACGCGGCGGTCAAAGCAGGAGCCAAGGCGGCGTATGTTCTCAAGGAACCGATATTGGCGGCAATCGGCGCCGGAATTCCAATTAACAACGCACAGGGCAATATGATTA
This sequence comes from uncultured Bdellovibrionales bacterium, assembly GCA_964600645.1. Taxonomy (GTDB): domain Bacteria; phylum Patescibacteriota; class Minisyncoccia; order Moranbacterales; family UBA9337; genus UBA12151. Next base: position 19,924 of record CAZRJL010000007.1, read on the forward strand.
TCGATATTGGAGGCGGAACATCCGAGGTGGCGGTGATTTCTTTGGGCGGAGTGGTGGCGGCGCACAGCGCGCGTGTGGGAGGAAACAAATTTGATCAGGCAATTGCGGACTATATCAAGCGTAAGCACGGATTGGCAATTGGAGACCGCACGGCGGAAGATATCAAAATTCAAATCGGAAGCGCGATTGCGCAAGTCAAAGAAGAATATGCGGAAGTGAAAGGAAGGGATTTGACCGGCGGACTTCCTAAAACAATCAAAGTTTCTTCCAATGAAATTACGGAGGCGCTTCAAGACGAGCTTCGCGAGGTGATCAACGCGATTAAAAAGGTTTTACAAGAAACTCCACCGGAATTGGCGGCGGATATTATGGACAAAGGGATGGTGCTTTCGGGAGGAGGAGCGTTGTTGCGTAATCTTGACCAGCTTATTACGAAAACTATCAATGTTCCTTGTTATGTAGCGGATGACGCGCTTCTTTGCGTAGTGAAGGGAACAGGAAAAGCCTTGGAGAATTTGGATTTGTATAAGAAGACGCTTTTAATGTCAAAGTAATTTTTTAATTTTTTAATTTTTTAATTCTGTAAATAAATTTTAAATTTAAATTTTTAGTCATTAGAAATTGAAAATTGTTTAAAAATTACAAAATTGGAAATTAAAAATTTGCGTGTATGCGCATAGGTATTGACGGTTCCCGGGCGTTTCTTGAAAAGCGCACCGGAATCGAGGAATATTCATATCAAGCTATCAAGCACCTGAGAGACAAATTGAATGGTCATCAGGTTGTTTTGTATTTGAGGAAGAATCAAGAATTGGGAATCAAGAATCAGAACTTTGAATTTCCGGAAAATTGGAAAGTAAAAGTAATAAACTTTTCAAGATTTTGGACGCAAATTGGATTGTCTTTGGAAATGCTTTTGCATCCTGTGGATGTGCTTTTTGTGCCGGCACACACAGCGCCAATTATTCATCCCACCAAGACGATTGTAGTGATTCATGGATTGGAATACGAATTTTGTCCCAAGGCTTATTCTTTTTGGGAAAAAATTTATATGCGCTGTTCGATAAAATTTTCTTGCGAGTGGGCGAGTAAGATTATTTCTGTTTCAAAGAATACAAAAAAAGATTTGATGCGGCTATATAATGTGCCGGAAAACAAGATTGAAGTTATTTGTGAGGGATATAATTCCAATTTTCAATTTCCAATTTTTCCGCCAAAGGCGGACCAGCCTCTGGCTGGCAATTTTCAAACAATTTCTAATGTTAAAATTTTTAATGACCTAAAAAATACACCTTATTTTTTATTTGTCGGGAGATTGGAAGAGCGGAAGAATATTTTGGGGATTATTGAAGCGTTTGAGATTTTGAAGGAAAAATATCAAATTCCGCACAAGTTGATTTTGGCGGGGCGGGGAGGATATGGTTATCGAAAAATAAAAATGCAAATATCAAAAAGCAAAAATAAAGATGATATTATCGAGACGGGATATATTTCTGATGAGGAAAAATTTGAATTGATGAGAAAAGCGGAGGCGTTTTTGTTTCCGACATTTTACGAAGGATTCGGCATTCCTGTTTTGGAAGCGCAAAGCGTCGGCGCGCCGGTCGTGGCAGGGAACAATTCATCGATTCCGGAGATCTCTACGAATTACGAATTTTACGAAACTACGAATAAGAAAGATGAATCTAGCGCTATGTTGGTAGATGTTTCAAATTCAAATGAAATCGCTGAAGCGACTTATAAATTAATAAGCAACAAAGATTTTCGGGAAGATATGATTAAAAAAGGCTATAAAAATGTCAAAAGATTTTCCTGGGAAAAATGCGCCAGCCAAGTTGCGGAAGTTCTGATAAAATAAACAAACAAAATAAAAAAAATAATGTAGGATGTGCGTGATGTGTGATTTATGCGATTTGGAAAAGTGGAGAATTTTTTGAAGATAAAAGAAAAAGCATCCCAATCAATAGATAATCAAGATGCTTGACTGAGATATGGTTAGTTCTGCGATGTATTAAAAAATTCTTTTCGTCCGCTGTGGCGGAATTTAATCGGGGCAAATTTATTTTTTTATTTTCTGCTCCTTTTTTGGTTTTAGAAAGTTATTTTCTGAAACGATTGATCGGCCGAGTTTGCGTTCGATTTGTTTTCGGGCAGTTCCAGCGATTGCCCCGCCAATTCTAGCATCATCTTTTAGTCTTGGGACGCCTATCGAATTATTAGTACGGTGAAGTTCGGTTGTGGTTCGTTCTCCAAGCATGGTTAAAATCAATTCAAAATCGTCCATGTGGTCGCGTAGATTTTCTCGTTTCAGTCCTTTTAATTTTTTGTATTTGTATGGCTTTAGACCAAAGGTAGCTTCGGTAATTTCAGCTGTTAAAATTTCGTAATCACGATTTTTTTCTTCTGCGCCTCGCTTTTTCCATTCATCAGTTAACTCTTCGCGAACGGCTATGCCGCGCATTCGTTTTTCAATCCAGTCTTCTGGATAGCCTTTAAGCTTGTAAAGCATTTTTGTTCGTTTGGTTGCCAATTCTGGATCTTCTATTTCTTGCATGCGCTCACAGCCAACTTTAGCTAGCCAACGCTTAAGTGGCTCAACCTTGGGCGAGGGAATAGACTGAATTATACGAAATAGTCCTTCCGTGTTGGCGCAGTCAGTTTCGCGCATTTTGCCGTCTGGCGCTTCTAATTTCAACCCGTGACAAAATGTCACGACTTCACTTCCTTCTTCAATCAGCCTTTGTTTTAGCTTTCGCCAGTAAGCACCAGCATCTAGGCTATCTGTTAATACGCCACAAATGTCCACAACTGAAAACCACCATTCTTTTTGAAAAATAGTGCGACGGATGTTTTTGCCCTTGAATAATGCCAAATGAGTGTTTTGTTCTTCTTGATTTTGCATAGAATTTTATAAGCAAAAGTATCACAATTCATTTAATACCTTTATTTTAGCAAAATTATACTTATTTTTCAATAATTCAACAATATTCAAAAAGCATCACATTCATAAAATAATTGGGATGTTTTTTTGGGGGGTATGGTTAGTTATGAGAAGTTCCGATTCGCGATCCCCCTTCGCAAATCCGCGCACGTTATGAAAAATGGAGCGCCTGCCCGCCTATGGAGGGGAGCGAGGTTTTAGATAACGTATCCAAATATGAGAAGTTTTTGCCCGCTTCCTTATTATATATCAATAGAAGAAAAGGGCAAAAATTTGGGTTGAGTCCCGATATTCATCTTTGAAAATATAAAATGGAAAATCGGGATGAACCTCATATTCGGTGTTGTCGGATGTATCTAAAAACAAATTACTCCTTATTTGAGCCCTATTTTTTTCAGGCCCTTTTGAAATCCATACTTCTTGACATTTCAGCCTAATGGGTGTACAAAATAGTGTTGGTCAAATCACGTTCTTTAAGGAGGTTATCATGCAACATATTCTGATTGATTCAGCAACAGGAAAACTCTTGGTTGACGGCGAGCGGGTTGTTGTCAGTGCGCTGGGGTGGCCTAAATTGGTTTATGTCCAATGTGATGAGGCAAGGGACACAATAGAGCAGATAAGCGAACAAGTGCAAGCCATGGGACCCACCTTTCCTGATGCAGACGCCTTCATTATTGGCGAAGGGGTAGAATCTCAGGTTAAGGGCATTCGCATAACTGCAGTACAATATTGTCGAATCATACGCTAATAAAGCGATGATTATCAGCGGTCGGGTAAACAGCCCAGCCGCTTTTTTTTGCATTTCAAAAGGGCTTGAAAAAATATAAATGAATTTGTTTTTAGATAACGTGCGCGGATTTGCGAAGTTTCCCGGGGCAGACATCCCGCAACGGGTGGCT
>CAZRJL010000008.1:0-23283 GCA_964600645.1 uncultured Bdellovibrionales bacterium
CTTCCGAAGCGATTTATTATGATTTACTCATAAACAAGGTTGGGGCGGTCAAGGTTGACACGCGCAGTATGATTGAGTATGCTTTTCGAGACAAGCATGTGGTTATTGTTTCCCCGACATCCTTTCTGGCGTACTTGCAAACCGTGCTTCAAGGATTGCGCGCGATGCAAATTGAAGAAAGCGCCAAGGAAATCCGAGGAAATGTGGAAAGACTAGGAAAGCATATGATTGCGTTTGAAGATTTCTACAAAAAATTGGGAAACAGTATGGCAACAACGGTAAATCATTATAATTCCGGGTATAAAGAATTGGGAAAAATTGATAAAGATGTGGTAAAAATCACTGAAACGGAAAAAATTATTGAGCCGATGATTTTGGATAAACCGAATATGGAATAAACATATGGAAGTAACACTTAGCAAATATGCCGGGTTTTGCGATGGCGTGCAGCGCGCGTATAATATCGTGAAAAAAATAGCCGATGATCCGATGATCAAGAAACCGATTTATATTCTCGGTTCTTTGGTGCATAATGAAGATGTGGTGAAAAAAATTCAAGAATTGGGAATCGGTAATATAAAACCGAAAGAAAGTTTGGAGGAAATATTCGAATATGCGGATAAAAAAATCGGGACATTGGTAATTACCGCTCATGGAATGGGGCCGAAGATATATGAATTGGCAAAAAGGAAAGGCGTTGATATAGTAGATACGACTTGTCCGAAAGTAACCAAAGTTCAGAGATTGGCGCGGGTTTTCTTTGACCGCTTGTATCAAATCGTGATTGTGGGTGAAAAAGACCACAAAGAGGTGAAAGGAATTTATGAATGGGCGAAGAAAAAGGCTGTTTTTGTGGAGAATATTTTGGATTTAAAAAAATTGCGGCTGGATGTTTCCAAGAAAGTTGCGATAATTTCTCAGACTACGCAAAATCAAGATTTTGTGAAAAAGGTTTCTAGTTTTATCAAGGGTAAATACAAGGATGTGGAGTTGGTGGATACGATTTGTCTGGCAACGCAGAATAGACAAAGTGAAGTGAAAGATTTGGCAAAAAGGAATGACGCAGTAATAATAATCGGTTCCCCGGAAAGCGCCAATTCAACGCGACTTTGGGAAATTTCCAAGCAAATAAACCCCAGATCGTACTTTGTGCAAAATAAGAATGAAATAAAAAAAGAGTGGTTTATTACTTGTCAAAAAGTTGGTGTAACGGCCGGGGCATCTTCTCCGGAATGGATTATTGAGGATGTGATGAATTTTTTGAAAAGTTTATAGTTGAAAAATAAGTGTTTTTAGATTAAACTGAGGAGGAAATAGTTTATTTAAATTTAAATATAGAAAATATTTTTGTTATGAAGATTTTACTAGCGGAAGATGATCGGATGATTTCGGATATTTATCAAAAAAAATTTGAAGTTTCCGGAGACGAGGTGGTAGTGGCGGCTGGAGGCAAGGAAGTTTTGAAAAAAATCAAGGAGGAAAAATTTGATCTTATTCTGCTTGATTTGGTTTTTCCGGAAATAGGCGGGATAGAATTGCTCAAAACAATCAAAAAAGAAAAATATTCAGATGCCAAAGTTGTCATTTTCAGCAATATGAATGAAAAGGAAAATATAGAAGAAGCAAATCGGTTGGGGGCGGATGGTTTTATTCACAAATCCCAGTTTACTCCGGCGGAAACATTAAAAGAAATTAAAAAAATTATGCAACAATAAAAAATATGGAAAGAACGATAATCAAAGATGCTCCGCAAAAAATCGGACAAACAATCAGAATCAAAGGTTGGGTAAAAAGCCGACGCGATCATGGAAAGCTGATTTTTATGGATGTGCGTGATCGTAGTGGAGTGGTTCAAGTTGTGATTATACCGGACAAAAAAGAGGCGTATGAAACCGCGAAAGAATCGCGTAGCGAGTTTGTGGTGGACATTGAGGGATTGGCGAAAGAGCGACCGGGAGGAGCGGCAAATGAAAAAATTTCCACTGGAAGCGTGGAAATTGAGGCGGAAAAGTTTTCCATAATCTCCGCTACTAAGGAGGACTTACCGGTAGATATTTCCAGTGATGAAATGAATTTGAATTTGGAAACGCTTCTTAATTATCGCGCGCTCACTGTTCGCAATGATAAAATAAACGCCATTTTCAAAATATATGCCAAATTGATTCAAGCGTATGGAGATTTTTTGCGAAGCAAGGATTTCTTGGAAATTAAAAGCCCTAAGATTCTCAACTCGGCAACCGAGGGCGGGGCGAATTTTTTCAAGATAAAATATTTTGACCGCGACGCTTTTTTAGCACAAAGCCCGCAGTTCTACAAACAGGCCGGCGTGGGGCTTTTTGAGCGTGTTTTTGAAATCGGAACGGTCTTTCGCGCCGAACCGCATTTTACCACCAGGCACGTTAATGAATATGTGAGCTTGGACGCGGAAATGGGGTTTATTGAAAATTTCGAGGATATAATGGCGCAGATGGAAAAAACGATGGCATATATCTTCAAATTTATCGGTGAAAATTGCGCGGATGAATTGGAGAAATACGGCGCTACTGTTCCTGAAGTAAGGACTATTCCACGCATAAAATTGACCGAGGCGCTGGCGATTTTGGAAAAGGAATTCGGGAAAAAAATGGAAAAAGTGGATATTGATCCGGAAGGTGAGCGTTTGATTTGCGATTGGGCAAAGGAGAAATATGGAAGTGATTTGATTTTTCTGACACATTATCCTTCAAGCGTGAGACCGTTTTACGCAATGCCGAGTGAGGATCCGCAATATACCGAGAGTTTCGATTTGCTTTTTCGCGGAGTGGAAATTGCGACCGGAGGGCAAAGAATTCATGATTTCGACCAATTGGAAAAAAGTATCAAAAAGCACGGACTTGATCCGAAAGATTTCAAACATTATTTGGATGTTTTCCGCCACGGAATGCCTCCGCACGGAGGTTGGGGATTGGGAAGCGAAAGAATCGTGCAAAAAATCCTAGGACTTGCCAGCATCAAAGAAGCCGTCCTCTTCCCAAGAGACGTCAAACGCCTGACGCCGTAAAATCGAAAACAAAAAATAAAAAATGGAAAAAAAATCAAAGCATCAGGAAAAATTGGATCGGAATAGGGTGCGTGTTATAAATATTGTCGGTTTTTTGATGGGGTTTTCTCAATCGGTTTTAGCATATACTGTTTCAACCTATTTCAAAGAATCATCTGGAACGGAGAATATGGGAATTTTTTATTTCTTGAGTTTTTCGGCAGTTCTGTTTATTCTACTTAATTTGTATAAAATTACCCAAAAAACCGGAAGCGTTTTTGTTTTTTTCTTTTCAATGGTTTCAAATATCACTTTTATTGCCGCCCTAATTGTTTTGCCGAAATCTTTTTTTGGAATCGTGGCTATGATTTTGTATCTCATTTCCGTGTCGATTACTTGGGCAAGCCTTGATGTGGTTTTGGAAAGTTTTTCGGTTGATAAGATGTCGGGGAGAATTCGCGGATTGTATTTGACGGTATTTAACGCCGGATATGTTTTGGGACCGCTACTTGCTTCAAGGGTTTTTGTTCGGTTTGATTTCGACGGAATATTTTTCGTTTCGCTCTTATTTTCAATGTTCATATTGTTATTTGCTATATTTGGTATGCGTCGGGCGGGAAATGCGGTTTTTCCCAAGAAAAGGCAAAGTGTCCGCAGTTTGGTTTTGGAGGCGCTCGGGAGAAAGAATATCTCTCGCATATATTATATTTCTTTTGTTTTGGATTTTTTCTATGCATTGATGGTGGTTTATACTCCGATTTATCTTCTTGATTTGGGCTTCTCTTGGAATCAATTGGGAATCGCATTTACGATTATGCTTATTCCTTTTGTGCTGGTTCAATATCCGGCGGGAGTTTTGGCGGACAAAAAAATCGGGGAAAAAGAAATGATAATTGCGGCCATTTCAATAATAGGAGTTTCTTCGTTTTTGTTTTTTATCAATACGTCGAAAGATATTTTTGTTTGGGCGGTAATTTTGTTTGCGACCAGGGTGGGAGCGGCGCTCGTTGAAATTTTGCGCGACTCATATTTCTACAAACAAGTGGATTATCGCCGGGCGGATATTATTGATTTTTTTCGTACCGCGCAATCGGTGGCATATATCGCGGCGGCAGTTTTTGCAACTTTGATTTTGTGGGTCTTTTCATTGAAATATGTCTTTTTGCTTTTGGCAGTGGTGGTCTTTTCAGCTCTCATTCCAGCTATGAAGCTCACAGACAGCAAAGCGGAAAAAAATTGACACAAAAATCATATATTGCTTTAATAGAAGCGCATACTGGCGGAATAAATCTCAAAAAATCAACCTGAAAAAAGGAGGTGATTCATTTGATTGCATTGACATGCAAAATCAGCGAGCGTGAGGGCATCGGCCGGCGGCAGGAGCAATCCTAAAAAGGAAGTTTGGGTTGCTTCTCGGGTTAGGGATTTCAACAGAAATCCCTAGCCTCTTTTTATTTTTGCCAAAATGCCGGAAAGATAGTAGAATAGCAAAAGGCGAATGTTTTTTTATTTGAATAATTTTGGCATATTTATAATTTTTCAAATCCCCTCTCGATCCCCCTTTTCCAAAGGGGAAAATACACTAAAATTATGAATTATCAGGTAAAACTAAAGCAATTTGAAGGTCCTCTGGATCTTTTATTATCTTTGATCGAAAAAAAAGAGCTGGATATTACTCGGCTCAGTTTATCATCCGTGGCGGATCAATATCTGGATTTCATTCAAACGCGGGAAAATATAACCTTGGAAAGTTTGGCGGATTTTTTGTCGGTGGCTTCGAAATTGATTTTGATCAAGTCCAAGGAGATGTTGCCGTTTTTGAAATTGAGTGAAGAAGAAGAGGAAGAGATTTTGGATTTGGAATGGCAGTTGGCGGAATATCGAAAGTTCAAAGATATTTCCAAGAAAATCTTTCAAATGTTGGATGACAAGAGAGAGAGTTTTTCGCGGGAAAGTTTTTCCGGAATGCAGTCATTCTTTTTTCCGCCGGAAAATATTTCAGTTAATGATTTGTGTGGTATTTATTTGGAAGTTATCAATAATATTCCGGTTAAAGAAAAATTGGAGGAGGAGATGATCGGCGAGGTGATTACCCTAGAAGAAAAGATTGATCATTTGCAAAAGTTTTTGCGCGCCAAAATTGAAACTTCGTTTTCCGAATTGGTGGCAAACGCTCCGGACAAGGTGGAAGTCATCGTTTCTTTTTTGGCGATGCTCGAAATGGTCAAGCAAAGAATAATTCATGTCGAGCAAGGAGAGTTGTTTAGTGATATCAAACTAAGACATAAAGAAATATGAAAACTGAAAATATAAAATCAATAATTGAAAGTATCTTGTTTGTGAGTGGCGAGCCGCTGGCAATTTCAAAAATTTGCAAAATAATCAAATTGGAAAAAGAAGCGGTGGAAGGTGCTTTGGATGAGTTGGCGAAAGAATATTCCGAAGGAAAAAGAGGAATAAATATTATTCGAAAAGAGGATGACGTCCAGATGGTTTCCAGTCCGGAAAATGTCGAATTCGTGGAGGGATTGGTCAAAAGCGAATTGCAAGAATCTTTAGGAAAAGCGGCGCTTGAAGTTTTGTCCGTGATCGCTTATCGCGGTCCGATTGCGCGGTTTGGAATTGATGAGATTCGCGGAGTCAATTCCAGCTTTATTTTGCGCAATCTTTTGATGCGCGGTTTGGTTGAAAGAGAAAATAATCCGAAAGACAGCCGTGGATATTTGTATAAAATATCTTTTGATTTTTTGAAAAAATTGGGAATTGCGGATATTTCCGAACTTCCGGATTTTGAAAAATTATCAAAAGACGAGCGCGCGGATTTGATTGTTGAGAATGTAGAAAAAGAATAAACATTATAATTTGTATACTCGAAAAACATTCGTCCGGTTTTCCGAAAAAATGTCTTTTTCTTCGGCCTTTTCGACCCGCCTGCAACGCTTCGCATAGCGATACGGACAGGGGGACACGGGCAGCTACGAAAAAAACATTTTTTCGGAAAATCTGATATTCTTTGTTAATAATAAATGGATATAAAAAATAAAGATAATTTTAATAATCCGGAAATTTTTCAGCGCAGCCGATTCAAGGAGAAAAAAACCGGGCATATTTGGTTTTTGATTGTAGCCATTCTTTTTTCCGTGGTTGTTTTTATTTTTTTTCAAAGCGATGAAAGAAATATTCCGTTTTTTTCCGCTAAACAGGAAAAAACCGCGGCGTTTGAAGAGAAGAACAACTTAGAGGGAGCTGAAAATTCGGACAAAGACGATAATCAAGCAGTCAGAGGAACTGAAAAGGATATTTTTTTCGAAGGTAAAATGCCGAGTAGCCAATTTCAACCGGTGCGGAAAGAAAACTCGGGAGATCTTGTGTTGCCAAACGCCCACGCTTCTTTGATTTTGGATGCCGAATCTGGAACGATTTTGCATTATAATAACGGAAAAGAACGAAGGCAAATCGCTTCACTGACGAAATTGATGACGGCGGTTTTGGTGATGGAAAAAATCAAAAATTTGGATGAAGAAGTTGTGATTGGAGATGAGGTTTATGTTGAAGGAACGAAAATTGGGTGTCCCAGGTCGGGATATTGTATCGGGCAAAGATTGCAAGTTGGGGAAAAAATTTCGGTGCGTTCTTTGTTAATGGCGATGTTGATGAATAGCGCCAATGATGCGGCAACCGCTTTGGGAAAACATATTTCCGGATCAATTGAAGATTTTTCAAAATTGATGAATGAACGAGCTAAGGAGCTCGGCTTCAATGATTCGCATTTTTGTACTCCGTCGGGATTGGAAATTGACGGACGTGAAAGTGAATGTTATTCAACTGCCTATGACATCGCGCGTATTGCTGCGCATTCAATGAGCTACGATGTTATTTGGGATATTATGCGCCTTCAACCGCAAACCATCTATTCGATTGATGGAAAACTTGCTCATGATATAATGAATACGGATCAAGTTCTGGATCAAATTCCTAATTGTCTCGGGGGAAAAACTGGGTTTACTCCGCTAGCTGGAAGTTCGCTTTTGATGGGAGCGACGGATAGTAGTGGAAAACATAAAATTGTGGCGGTACTTTTGGATGACCCGTACCGTTGGCAAGATATTAAAACTATGATAGACTGGACTTTCAATTCATGCGAGTGGCGATAAAATTATGCAATTAGCTCAAATACAAACAATTCCGGAAGTTATTAATGTACTTAAGGTTTTGGTGACCGGAGTATTGGCTTTTGGTTTGGCGCTGGCGATTACTCCTCTTTGGACGAATATTTTATACAAGCATAAAATCGGAATCAAAATCAAAAATAATTCCGTTGACGGCAAAGAACTTACTTTCGTGAACAAACTGCACGCGCATAAATCCGGAACGCCGACAATGGGAGGATTGATAATATGGTTTTCTGTTTTGATTTTGGTTTTTCTTTCGGCGTATTTTTTTCCGATTTTGGCAAATTGGACGGATACGAATTTTTTGGCTCGTTTGGATTTTCTTTCCCGCAGCCAAGTTTGGCTTCCGCTTTTTGTTTTGGTGGCGGCGGGAATTTTGGGGCTTTTCGATGATGTGATGAGTGTGCGCGGATGGGGAAGCAATAAGGGGGGCGGAATGAAATTTGCGATGCGCTTTTGGTGGCTGTTTGCGATTGCCGGAGTGGGGGCATGGTGGTTTTTCTCAAAGCTCGGATGGGATGTGTTGCATATTCCGGCAGTGGGAGATTTTTCTATTGGATTTTGGTATATCCCGCTTTTTGTTTTTGTGATTTTGTTTTCCGCCATTTCTTCCAATGAAACCGATGGCTTGGATGGTCTCAATGGCGGAATTGTTTTTATGGCGTTTGCGTCTTTTGCGGTGATTTCTTTCGTACAAAACAAAGTGGATTTGGCATCATTTTGCGCGGCTATTTCCGGAGCGACGCTGGCGTTTTTGTGGTTCAATATTTCTCCGGCGAGATTTTTTATGGGAGATACTGGAGCGATTGCGCTGGGTACAACTTTGGGCGTGGTGGCGATGCTCACGAATTCGGTGGTTGTTTTGTTTATTATTTGTTTTGTATATATTTTGGAATCGGGAAGCGCGGCGATCCAACTTTTTTCCAAGAAATATTTGGGACGCAAGGTTTTTCTGGCAGCTCCACTGCACCACCATTTTGAAGCCAAAGGTTGGCCGGAACAAAAAGTGGTAATGCGAGCCTGGATTCTCACTATTATTTCTTCTATTATCGGAGTAATTATCGGCATCCTAGGAATGGGGTGATGCTTGAAATTAAAAAATAATTTTTTTTAACGGCAACGCTAGGTGCTGTTTTTTAAATCTTTAAGCTTGCGGGAAAATCGGAGGGTGGTATAATAGGGATGTGGTATCAGTATGATTTATTATTCTATGAATGAAAAAAATAATAGTCCTTTGGCGGATCGGATGCGTCCGGAAAGCTTGGAGGATTTTGTCGGGCAGGAAAAAATTATCGGAGAGGGGAAAATTTTGCGCAAAATAATTCAGAGCGATCAACTTCCCTCGCTGATTTTTTGGGGTCCGCCCGGAAGCGGAAAAACGACCCTGGCGCGCATCATTGCTAAAATGACCAACGCCAAATTTTTTCATCTCAGCGCCGTTTCCAGCGGAGTAAAAGAAATCAGAAAAGTGATTGAGGAAGCGGGAGTTGAAGTAAAAGAAAGAAATAGAAAAACCATTCTTTTTTTGGATGAGATTCATCGTTTCAATAAAGCGCAACAAGACAGACTCTTGCCGTATGTTGAAGACGGAACTTTGATTTTAATCGGAGCGACCACGGAAAACCCGAGCTTCGAAGTCAACTACGCCTTACTTTCCCGCAGTCGGGTTTTTGTTTTGGAAGCTTTGGAAGTGAATGATATTGAGTTGTTAATCAAACGGGCTCTCAAAGACAAAAAGAAAGGTTTGGGAAATTTTGAGGTGAAAATAGACAAAAAGAATATCGAATTGCTGGCGACGCTTTCCAATGGGGACGCGCGCTCGGCGCTGAATGTTTTGGAGTTTGCCGTGAGCGCGGCGAAAGATAATGGCAACGGGATTGTTCTTGAAGAAGCGGACATCAAAGAAGCTTTGCAAAAAAGCAGTTTGCTTTATGACCGAGCGGGCGAGCAACATTATAATATTATTTCCGCGCTTCACAAAAGTATGCGCGGAGGTGATGCGGACGCGGCGCTCTATTGGCTAACAAGAATGCTTTCCGGCGGAGAAGATCCGCTCTATGTTGCGCGCCGGATAATTCGTTTTGCTTCCGAGGATATCGGGATTGCCAATTCGTTTGCTTTGGAGCAGGCGGTGAGTGCGTATCATGCTTGTCACTATATCGGTATGCCGGAGTGCGGAGTGAATTTGGCGCAGGCGGTGGTGTATATGTCCAAGTCCAAAAAGAGCAATGCTTTGTATATGGCATATGAAAGCGCTAAAAAGGACGCCGAGAATTTTCCAACTGAGCCGGTACCGATTCATTTGCGCAACGCGCCAACAAAATTGATGCAGAATTTGGGCTACGGAAAAGACTACAAATACACCCCGGACTTTGAAAATCCCCAAGAAGCAAAGCAACAATATTTCCCAGATAAACTAAAAGACAGAAAGTATTTGTGAAATTTATGATTTTGAAAAAGAGTTTTTATGAGCGGTCGGCTTTGGTGGTGGCGAGGGAGCTGTTGGGTTGTTTTTTGGCGCGCAAAATTGATGGAAAAATTTTGAGGGCGATGATTGTGGAAACGGAAGCGTATGAAGGAAAAAATGATTTGGCTAGCCACGCCAGTCGCGGCCGGACGCCAAGAAATGAAATTATGTTTGGCGAGCCGGGGATTTGCTATGTCTATTTTACCTACGGGATGCACCATATGCTCAATATCGTGACAGGAAAGAAAGATTATCCGGCGGCGGTTTTGATTCGTGCTGTCGAGCCATTTTGGGAAAACGATGAAGAGGTCAAAACCGACGGTCCGGCAAAACTCACCAAAAATTTGCAAATCGACAAAAGTTTCAACAACTTGCCGATTTCCACGAAAAAATACGGACTATGGATCGAGGAGGGTGAAAGAATAAAAAAGAGCGAAATAATTTCCGCCAAAAGAATCGGAGTCGACTACGCCAAAAACTACAAAGACAAACCCTGGCGCTTCTACATCAAAAACAACCAATTCGTTTCAAAAAAATGATACCGTCAATTTCTGTTTGATTTTTTTCCAGCTTTGGAATAGAATGCATAGACACAAAAACAAGCAAATATAATAGTTCATTATCATACAAGGAGGAGAAAGGATGAAAAAGAAATTGTTGATTTTTGATTGCGATGGTGTTCTGCGTTCGTTCTCTTGGGTTGGGATATTTGCCGCCTATCGAGAAATTTTCTCTTTTGCGGGAAAGGAGTTTATTTTCCATGAAATGGAGGAATTCCAATTGTGGTTCAATACTGATTGGCACGTCAATATCGAGAACATTGGAGGAATCAAGAGGGAAAACTATGCGGAAATTGGAAGAATATTTCATCGGATACATGATCCGCACATAGAAACTTTTCCATGGGTTGAGCGGATTTTCGGGGAACTTTCGAAAGAACACATTATCGTGGTTCTTTCGGCTAGCTTTTCGGAAAGCGTCCGGAAATCTCTCGCTTCATCTTCGCGTCACATATCTCTTTTTATCGGGGCGGAGAATGTGAAGAATATCAAGCCTCACCCAGAAGGGATTTATAATGCCATAAAAGCATTTCCCACCAGGTCTGATGAGGTGGTTATGATCGGTGATACTGAAATGGATATCTTGGCTGGAAAAAACGCCGGCGTCTGGACAGGAGCTGTCGATTGGGGGCTGCGGAGGATTGGAAATTATCTAGTCAATCTTGATCCTGATTATGTCTTTCATTCTCCGGAAGATTTCCTTTCGATCTGAAGATCTGAAAATAGCACCTACAATAACAGCTCGGCGCCTCTATGGACCGAGCCGTTTTTTTAAACATTCCATATGGCTGGAACGTTCGAACTCGTTTGATTTTTGGATTCAAAAAGCGTAGAATGTGAGTATAGTCGGCAATAAAAAATCCGTGTGGCGGGTAAATATCCAAGGTAGTTATGTTTTGGGAAAAGTAATAAAATAGAATTACGGATGGAAATAAGATGGCGGGAGATTGAGGAGAGTGAGAAATTATGGCGGGTAGTAAATTTTTAAGAAGTATTTTAAATTAGAGAAAAAATGTTAAATTCAGAAATTCTTAGTTTTTTTAATTTGATTCTCGAACCTTTTTAGCATAAAATAGAAGTACTTACTTTAATACTTACCTTGGTATGTAAGTTGCAGTAAATTTTGTATGTGGTAGACTGAGGATAAAATATCACTAAAATAAAAAAATGACTCAAACACAAATAAAAGAAATTGCTAACAGGCTTAATGTTCATCCAATTCATATAAGACTTTTTGTTTCAAGTTTAAAAAATATTGTTGGCAAAAGCTTTGAATCTTCTTTTATGGAATACAAAAGTGAAAATCCAAAGCCGTTTGTCAAATGGGTTGGCGGAAAAAGACAGCTTATGCAACAGTTTCGTGACATGGATTTGTATCCTCCTTTTGGATTTGATATTAAGACAGTTACATATTTCGAACCATTTGTCGGGGGTGGTGCGATGTTTTTCGATCTGCTTCCAGAAAAAGCGGTTTTGTCCGATATGAATCTTGAATTAGTGACAACTTATAATGTTATCAAAAAAGATGCCGAAGGTTTAATTGAAAAACTTAAAGAACATCAAAGAAAAAATAATAAAGAATATTTTTTGAAAATTCGGGCGCAAAAAATTGAAAAACTTTCAGATGTAAATATTGCTGCCAGATTTATATATTTAAACCGAACAGGATTTAATGGGCTTTATCGAGTAAATAGAAGCGGGGGATTTAATGTGCCATATGCAAATAATAAAAATCCATTAATTTGCGATGAAGTGAATTTGAGGAAAGCGCATGAAGCGATGAAAAATACCAAAATTTTACATCAAGATTATAAGAAAGTTTTAGCAAAAGCCAAAAAAGGAGATTTTGTCTATTTCGATCCGCCGTATTATCCGGTAAATAAAACCTCGAGTTTTACGAGCTATACCAAAGAAGGATTTTTGGAAAAAGAACAAGAAGAATTGCGAGATGTTTTTGTGAAACTTCACAATAGAGGTTGTTTTGTAATGCTTTCAAATTCCGATACGCCGTTTATAAACAAACTATATTCCGGACTGGATAAAAAAATAACAATCAACAAAGTCTTCGCCTCCCGAGCAATTAATTCGAAAGGAAACGGGAGGGGAAAAATTAAGGAGGTTGTTGTGATAAATTATTAAATTTCTTGATTTATGTTTTTAGGAATATATTTGAAAAATTTTAAGTGTTATCAGGGTACGCAATTTATTCCTGGTAATTCATGGACGGGTGAAAAATTCGTTAGCTATCTTGGTGACAATGGCGTTGGAAAGAGTGCAGTGTTGGAGGCGATTGAGACTTTTTTTTCAACAAAGAATTTGCGCTGGTTTCGGAATAAAGAATCAAAAAAAGGACCTAGTGAATGTTTTGTGGCGCCAGTTTTTTTAGTAAAAGAGAGTAATATAAAAAAATTTAAGGAAAAAATTCCAAGAATATCTTTTGAGATGGATACCGAAGAAGTACCGAAGGGATATATAGCTATATGTGTTGCCAAGAGGGAGGACGGATTGTTTACATTTTATGATGGCAAAAAAGAGCTAAGTGACGAAAAAAACCAGGAAATAGCAAAAAGTGTGTATCAAGAAATAATAGGACTGTATCAATATATTTATATCGATGCTGAGGTTGATATAAATAAAGAGGTAAAAATAAGTTCAGAAATATATGAAATAATAGCTGGATCATCAATATCAAGTGAAGTTGAGAAAAAATTTAGAGAGCAAAATGAAAACTCGAAGTTCATAGAAGAGCTTAATAAAATATTAGAGAAATTAATTGATGATAGGTTGGCAAAAAATTTAAAACTAATAGACGGGAATTATTCATATAGTGGAGTAGGAAGAGGAACAACATCTAAATTAACCTCTAAGATATTAGCTCGTACAAGTACGGAAGCATTTTTATCTTCCAGGAGATTAAAATTAAAAAATAAATACGTTTTTTTGATATAAAAAATATTTGTTAAAAAATAAGCAACTATATGATTTAAGTTCTGGACAAAGGAGAGTTGCCTTAATAGATTTCATTTCAGCAGTTTTGAAAGATAAAGAATTTGATAAAAAGAAGAATCTTATTTTGGCGATTGATGAGCCAGAGATATCTTTAGATGCATCAAAAAAAATGTTTCAATTTGATAAATTAGTACAAATGTCGGAAAATGGTGTATCAATCTTATTTTCTTCTCATTGGTATGGTTGGATTGCAAGTACTAGTATCGGAAGAAGTATACTAGTAGAGGAAAAGGAAGATGAGATAAAAAGAAGTATAAAAGTTTATAATAATTCTGAATTTCCCTTTAAAGATGTTTCTAAATATGAAATGAGGATGATTTTTGATTTTTTGATGTCTCTCGGCGCAAGCGTTGAAGCAGAAAAAAATAAAAAGTTTATAATTTGTGAAGGAAAATCCGATCTTTTTTATTTGTCTGCATCACTTGATAATTCAATTTATAAGATTATTCCAATCGGTAAGGGACGTGTTAAAAAGATAGCAGATATTTTCAAGGATTATTTTTGGAAGGATCGGGGTCCTGTTATAAAGAATGTTTTATTTATTATTGATACGGACCCACATAATAGGGATAATTATGGAAATATTTATTTAAAAAGGTGGGAAAAAGACAATGACAATGTTATAACATTGATAAGTGGGCAAACTGATAATGTGCATATAAAATGCATAATTGAAGATGTGTTAGAAAATTCAATCTATTTTAAATCATTGAAAGAGGTTTATCCAAATGAATTAATACAAAAACTTGAAATAAAATATGAAAATATTTCAGGATATGAATCTTTTGGTATGGATAATGTAGAGAAAAAAAAATTTACAGAAATAACCAAGGATAAAAAAATAGAGCTTGCTATGAAATATAAGGAAATATTATTAGAATCCAATCTTCCTGAAAATAAAATAAAAACCTTAGTAGAAAATGCTTTTAATAACATATAATAAAAAATTATGAAAAAAGATGGAATTGGTGGAGGAAATACTCAAACGGGAATTCATTTTGAAAACAAAACGGATTTACTGACTTTCTTAAATGAAAAAGTCGATGGATATTCTGTTAAAAAAGTGAAAATTGGTGCCGATATTTTATACAAAGGAAAGGTGGTCGCGCAATCATTTCGCAAACATCAATTGTATAAATTTTTGGATTCTCGAGGACTTGATTGGAAGAAGCATTTGTCTAAGAAGTTATTACCGGATGATGCAATATATGTTATCAAAGAAAACACATTATTTATCATTGAAGTAAAATATCAACAAGTTGAGGGCTCTGTCGACGAGAAATTACAAACCTGCGATTTTAAATTAAAACAGTATAAAAAACTATTTTCTGAATTGAATTACGAGGTCGAATACATTTATGTTTTAAGTGATTGGTTTAAGCATGAAAAGTACAAGGATGTTCTTGATTACATAATAAGTGTTAATTGTAAATATTATTTTGAATATTTGCCATTTCGAGAAATTGGTTTGCCTGTGCCAAAAAATGGAAAATAGCCTGTGGATAAGTGTAAACTAAATAGTTGACACATATTTAATAAATTTGTTATAATGATTATGTTGGAGAAGGAGATTAAAAAAAGAATGCTGGATAAAAAATTGACTGCTGTTGATGTTTATCGGCCGTTAAAAATCAACCGAGCTAATTTTTACAAAGCCATCAAATCTTCCAATCTCCAAAACAAGTCGCTAAAAAAAATATTGAATTTTTTAGGACTTGAAATAAAAATTAATCTTTATAACAAAAAAAATGAAAACAAAAAGCGAGTTCTATGAAGAAATTTATTTTATTGACGATATTTTGGATGCGAGCGAAAGGCAGATGGACAATCTTTTGATGTGCGGAAATAAAAATCGGGATTATTATTTTCACGCTTTGGAGCCGGACGTGAAAACTGAAGTTGAGAAAATAGAAAATGTTGAATTGATTGAGTTTGAGTCGGAAAAAGATATGTGTGAATTTTTGGGAAAAATTGATGACAGGCAGATGATTAATTTTTCCACCCAACACGAAAATCCTTGCGTGCTCAAATTCGCTCAGTGAATCCTAAAATGAACAAAACAAACATAAAACTTCATCCGGAAGATTTTGACTTGGAATGTACGACGGTTTGGTCTTTCCCTCGTCGTGGAAATTGGGCAACGCATAAATCTGATTGGCGGGGAAATTGGGCGCCGGAAGTAGCGCGGAATTTGATTTTGAGATATTCCAAAGAAAACGATCATTTATTGGACTGTATGATTGGCGGAGGAACCACAGCCATTGAGGCGAAGATTTTAAATCGACACATCACTTGTGTTGATGTTAATGACGAGGCTTTGGAACGAACAAAAAAATCTTTGGAATTTGAGGTTGAAAATGGCGTCAAGCAGAGAATCAGAAAATGCGACGCGCGAAATATGGATTTCATCAAAGACGAAGAAATTGATTTTGTACTTACTCATCCGCCATATGCTGACATTATTAAATACAGCGAGGGAAAAATTAAAGAAGATTTGTCTGGCATTCATGAAATTGATGCTTTCACGAATGAAATGGAAAAAGTTGCCAAAGAGATATATCGGGTTTTGAAAAAAGGAAAATATTGTGCAATTTTGATGGGGGACACAAGAAGAAATAAAATGTACCAACCTCTAGCTTTTAAGGTAATGGAGAGATTTTTGAAACGGGGGTTTGTTTTAAAAGAGGATATAATCAAGAAACAGCATAACTGCAAAGCGACTGGATTTTGGGTGAATAAGTCAAAGGATTTTAATTTCTTGCTCATAATGCACGAACATTTGTTTGTGTTTCAGAAATAAAAAAAGAAAAATTGTTGCGGTTGGTGATGGGGTGCAAAAACGGATTTTTCCACAGTGGGGGGGGTGGACAATGAATGAATAGGATGATACAATACCACTATAAAATTAATGTTTCAAAAAAACATATGCAAAAGGATAAAAAAATAAAAAATTTGGCGATTTTTGAAGGGCGGAAAATTCGAAGACATTGGGATGAGAAAACCGAGACGTGGTATTTTTCAGTGGTGGATATTATTTTTGCGCTTACTGAAAGCGCAAATCCTACGGATTATTTGAAGAAATTAAGAAAAAGAGATGTTGAATTGGGAAAGTACGTAGGGATAAATTGTCCCCAGGTAGAAATGACAACGGAAAGTGGGAAAAAAAGAAAAACTCTGGCTGGAAATCCGGAACACTTATTCAGAATCATTCAATCTATTCCAAGCAAGAAAGCTGAACCAATCAAATTGTGGTTGGCTAAAGTCGGCAACGTCGTGTCTGGAAAAAATTTCTTGTCATCACAAAAATCCAAAAGAATAAAATAATGATTTTTATTAAAAAATATGCGCGTAAAAACAGTAAGGGTCAATGACAAAATGCAGTCGGGATATGTTTATGAATTGACCGAGCCGGTTGGGGAGAATTTTGATTTGGCGTTTAAGCCGGAGCTGACTCCGAAGGAGATGTTGGCGCTGGGAGTTTTTGGCGGAAAATATATGACTGATTGCCAAAAAGAATTTCCGGCCGATTGGTTTGAAAAATCCAAACTCAACTCTGAATTTCACGATCCGAAACTGAATTTTTTCGGCGTCAGCGCTTCACAGCCTCTTTCAGTATGGAAAAAGAAAGGCTGGATCTGGAAAGATGATCCGCGAGGTTGGTTTCAGTGGTATTGCCGATATTATATGGGTCGCCGGTGCGAGGACGATGCTCGGCAGATAAAAAGATGGAAGGCTATCGTTCGGCATATCGCGCAGATAAAAAAGAATTGCTCGAGAGGAGATTTTTCTTGTCGAGCTCGTCAGCGCCAAGCAGTTTTGCATTGGGCGTATGATTCCAAAAAAATGTAGCGCGAATTATTTATTTATGGTATAATATATCTGTTGGTAAACAAAAATAAAAATGGAATATTTATCGAGAAGGGAGGTGTTCATATGAACAAACTAAACGTTATCGATTGGATTGCTATCATTCTTTTGGTTGTTGGAGGGCTTAACTGGGGATTGGTAGGAATTTTCAATTTTGATTTGGTTGCTACTATCTTCGGAGATATGTCAGTTCTTTCAAGGATTGTGTATGCTGTTGTTGGAATCTGTGCTGTTTATGTTTTGACAATTTCCGCCAAGCTCGGAAAAAATTAGACTTCAAAATAAGAAAAAAAGCAGCTCTTTTTATTGGGAGCTGTTTTTTGTAGGATAAGGAAAAAAATGGGGGAATGGAAAAAATAGGGGGTTGTGGTAGACTGGATGTGTTAAATAGTCATAAAATTGCGTATGTCGAAATTGAAGGATTTGCATAAAATTGAATGGCCGAGGGAGAAGTTGGTTCATTATGGAGTGGAAAAATTGACCAAGTCCGAGCTTTTGGCTATTTTGCTTCGAACCGGATCAAAGGGGATGAACGTGATTGATCTTGCTAAAAATATCTTGCGGAAATTTCCCAATTTTTCTTTGGCGGATGCTGATATCAAACAATTGCAAAGCAATTTCGGACTTGGAGTTGCCAAAGCTTGTGAGATTGTGGCGTGCTTTGAGTTAGGAAGAAGAATGCTCAAGGGCAAGAAAACAAATCTGATTTTGACCCCCAAAGATGTTTGGGAAAATTTGAAAGATATTCGCAATAACAAAAAAGAACATTTCGTAGTTTTCTATTTGGATACGCGTCAGCAGGAAATCAAAAGAGAAATTATTTCAGTGGGAATTCTTAATGCCAGTCTTATTCATCCGCGGGAAGTTTTCGAGCCCGCCATTTTGCATAATGCCGCCCAAATTTTGGTGGCGCATAATCATCCTTCCGGCGATCCTAGTCCGTCGGGAGATGACGTTGAAGTGACTAAGCGCCTTTGCGAAGCGGGGAAAATTTTGGGAATCGAGGTTGTTGATCACGTGGTTGTTTCCGAAAGCGCCTTCACGAGCCTCAAATGCGAGAACTTGCTTTGAAATTATATGTACATTATAATGTACATATAATATGTTAAGAAAAATAAAAATGAAAAAGCAAGAAACTTTGACACTCACGGAGGCGCGGAAAAATATTTTCTCCTTGGCGGATGCGGCGCAGAAAAATAATGTTTATTATACTTTGACCGACCGGGGAAAGCCGAAGGCGGTTTTTCTTTCGATTGAAAAATTTGATTCTCTTTTTCGGCAAAAGGAAACCGGATATTCTATGGTTCGAGAAGGAACGGCGAATTATCCCCAGCAGGTTCAGGTGAAAACTTTGATTGTGCGGGATGAGTCAAAGGTGATTTATCTTCCGGAGAGCAATTGGGATGGCGCAAAAAGAAACGAGGAGCTTATTCGCGCCCAGTTGTATGTGAATTTGATTGAGAAATATCAATATCCTTTGCATTTGGTGGAATTCGGGCGCTATGTGAAAGTCGGGCATGCCAAAAGCAAACGCTATATTGAAGCGGATATTATTATCAATGATGAGGCGGGAAATGCGCGGATGATTTGCGAAGTGGGAAATTTTGAAGAATTTGAAGAAAATCAAGACAGAATAGTGGCGGATCTTTTTGATTTGGCGCGCGCCACCACTTGCGTGAAAAAACCGAATTTTTTGGTATATTTTTCCCGCAGTTGCCGCGGAGGCGAAGTGAAGGATAAAATAGTGAATATAGACTACACAAAATTCAACACCTTCAACGCGTGGAAAAAGGCCAAACGTCCATATTTCGGCGAAATTCCGCAATATGCAATGAAATAATGCGGATAATTGGGGTGCGCAGGATGAAAAATGGTGTATAATAATAATATGCGGTTTTGCGGTTTGTAAAAAATAAAAGTAAAATAAATATTATGAATTTGAGAAAAATGCAGGAAGTTGATTTTGACGGGAAAAATGTTTTGATGCGGGTGGATTTTAATGTGGCGATGAGCGATGATGGAGGTGTGAAAGAAGAATTCAAGATTGCGGCATGCCGAGAGGCGGTGGAATATATTTTATCCCGGGGAGGAAAAATTGCTTTGATTTCTCATTTTGGCAGACCTGAAGGCGAAGTGAAAGAAGAATTTTCTCTTGATCAACTTGCCAATGATGCGGAAAAAATAATTGGTGTGAAAATAAAATTTGTCGATGATTGTTTGGCGGAAAATATTTCCGAAGAGTTGGAAAATTTGGATGAGGATGAAGTTTTGCTCCTTGAAAACGTGCGGTTCTATGCCGACGAAGAATCCAATGGCGCGGAATTTTCTGAGAAGTTGGCAAGACCTTTTGATATTTTTGTTAACGAAGCTTTTTCAGTGAGTCATCGTGATCAATCTTCGGTGACGGGCGTGGCGAAAATTTTGCCCAGTTATGCTGGACTTTGGCTGCAAAAAGAGGTGGAAAATTTGGAAAAGGTGAAAAATAATCCGGAGCATCCGGCAGTGGCGATTATCGGAGGAGCGAAGATTGAAACTAAACTGCCACTGATTCAAAAATTTGAAGAAAGTTATGATTATATTTTAGTTGGAGGAAAAGTTGCCAATGAAGCTGTTGACCAAGATATGAAATTCGGCGAGAAAGTGATTTTGCCGGTGGATTTTTCTGGAGACAGGTTGGATATCGGAGAGCAAACTATTCAAAAATTCAAGGAAGTGATTGCCAACGCCAAGACAATCGTGTGGAACGGTCCGATGGGAAAGTTCGAGGAAGCGCCATATGACAAAGGAACGAATGCTATTTTAGAGGCAGTAGCAAATAGTGGAGCTTTTGCGCTCACCGGCGGCGGCGAATCGGTGGAGGTTTTGGAGGAAAAAGGAATGATGGAAAAAATTTCCTTTGTTTCCACCGGAGGCGGAGCAATGCTGGAATTTTTGAGCGGCGAGCCAATGCCGGGACTGAAAGTCTTGACAGATTAGATTTGTTGGTTTAGTGTTAGATGTTAATTGGTAAGGTAAGGAATGATTTTGTTCCTTTTATTGAAAAAAATCGAATTCGGGAGGCTGGCTATGAAGAGATTTTTTATTGGTTTTTTCGTGGATTGTTTTTTCGTGGCACTGATTTCTATTGCGGTTTCCGGATGTGATCCAGTGACGATTACTGCCTTAACTGCAATGGGGACCGGCGCCGGCGCCGGAGTAACAGGTGTTGGGATGTATAACGCCTCCAAGGATGGGGGCGGAGCAACGATGACAGTGCAGGAGGCATCTGCCGTTCCGATGTCGATGGTTTTTCAAGCGGGAACTCCTGATTGCCGGCGGGCGATCGTGGAAATTCTCGCCACCTCCGGCGAGACGGTGGAGATGTCTACCGAGACCATGGTGCGGACATCAAAAACCCGCATCAATGAGGAAGCTAATGCTATTTCTAGCATTACTGGACATGCCGAAGTGTATGTCCAAAAAACTTTTACCCTGATGTCGTCCGGAACTAGCACGGAAGTGTTGGTTCAGATTGAGATGTACAGGAAAACCCTGTACACCGACGAGGCGAAAAAAGAATGGCCAGAGCAGAAGGCGGCCATTCGTTATACGTTTTTCGAGGAGCTTTCAGAGAAAATTCCTCTTTCTCAAGGAAGTTCCTTGCCTATACTGTCAAAGAAGTAAGATGGTATGGGCGAAAGGTATGTTTCTGAATTTTTTCAGGACATACCTTTTTTATTTCCGTTTATGATTATTATGGTATAATAAAAATATTAAGAAGTATTTATTAATTAAAAACAAAAATATGACACAAATAAAAAAAGTATGGGCGCGGGAGATTTTGGATTCTCGGGGGAATCCGACGGTGGAGGTTGAGTTGGAATTGGAAAACGGAATCAAATCCGTGGCGGCGGTTCCGTCGGGCGCGTCAACTGGATCGCACGAGGCATTGGAACTTCGCGATGGCGACAAGAAAAGATATGGCGGAAAAGGAGTTCTTGGGGCGGTGGAAAATGTGAACAAGGAAATTGCTAAAGCAGTAATCGGAATGGAAGTATCCGAGCAGGAAAAAATCGACCGCAAAATGATTGAACTGGACGGAACGGAAAACAAGTTGCGCTTGGGAGCTAATGCGATTTTGGGAGTTTCTTTGGCGGTTTGTCGAGCGGCGGCGTTGAATAGAAAAAAAGAAATTTTTGAATATATTTCCGAGACGTTTAATTTTTCCGCGAGTAAAAAGATGCCGTTTCCGATGTTTAATATTCTCAATGGCGGACAACATAGCGATTCCGGACTTTGCATTCAGGAATTCAAATTGGTGCCTAGTGGAATTGAAAAATATTCCGAGCAACTTCGAGCGGGAAGTGAAATATTTCAAACTTTGAAAAACAAGTTGGCGGAAAAAAAATATAGCATCGGAGTGGGGGATGAAGGTGGTTTTGCTCCGCGCCTCAAGAGTAATGCTCAGGCGTTGGAATTGATCAATGAGGCGATAAAAGAAGCCGGATATGAAGGCGGAAAACAGGCAAATATCGGTTTGGATGTGGCAGCAAATTCTTTTTTTGATGAAAAAGCGGGAAAATATATTTTACAACCGGAAAACAAAAGTCTCAGCAAAGAAGAATTGATTGCTTTATACGCGGATTGGATTGGGAAGTATAATATTATTTCCATTGAAGACGGATTGGGCGAGGATGATTGGAAGGGCTGGGCCAAGATGAATGAAAAAATGGGAGGCAAAATAATGTTAATTGGAGATGATTTGTTAGTGACAAATGTCAAAAGACTGCAAACGGCGATTGTCGAAAAAGCTTGCAATAGCGTTCTTATTAAGGTGAATCAAATCGGAACGCTCACGGAAACCATCGAGTGCATCAAGCTCGCCAAAGCCAATGGAATGAAAACGGTCATTTCCCACCGCAGTGGAGAAACAACGGATGATTTTATTGCTGATTTGGCAGTAGGAGCGGACGCGGACTACATTAAAACCGGCTCGCTTTCCAGAGGAGAAAGAATTTGCAAATATAACCGATTGCTGAAAATCGAAGAAATGATAAAATAGAAGTAAATCAGCTAATTTTTCAGAAAATGATGAATGCTGAGGTTTTGTTTGCATAACATACAAAATCCTGTTATTAAAAAATAAAAAGTTAAGATAAAAACTAGCTATCTAAAACCTCGCTCTCATCCAAAGGCGCCTACCCGCCTATGGAGGGGCAGGCGCTCTATTTTGCAAAACGTGCGGCGGACATGCAAAAAGCGAAGCGATACATCGCAAAACATCGTCTAACTAACTATATCCCCCTAAAGCATCCTAATTATTTGATAAGTGGATGTTTTTTTGTGTAGCAAAAGACATATAGATATCTTGTGGTATAATTGTATTATGATGAATTTTTTGAAAAAAATTATTGGGAAGAAAAAAGCTCCGACGGTTTTGATTATTTTGGATGGGTGGGGGATTGCTCCGCCTTCTGAGGGCAATGCCGTTTCATTGGCGAAGACTCCTTTTTTAAATGAGGCTTTCAAAAAATATCCTTTCACGACTCTGGAAGCCTCCGGCAAAGACGTCGGATTGGATGACAATCAAATGAGCGGATCGGAAGCCGGACATATGAATATCGGTGCTGGCAGGATTGTCGCGCAAGATTCTCATTTTATTAGCGAGAGTATTAAAAACGGATCTTTTTTTCAAAATTCGGTTTTAGTGGGCGCAGTGAGGCATACAAAAATAAACAAAGGAAATTTCCATATTATGGGGCTAATGAGCGATGTTGACAGTCCACATAGCAATCCGGAGCATTTTCGCGCGTTGTTGCAACTGGCAAAAAGAAATGAAATAAGCGAAGTATATTGCCATTTGTTTACCGACGGCAGAGATTCTTATCCAAAAAGTGCGCTGGATCAACTGAAAAATTTTCAAGAGATTATTCGTCAAGAAGGAATTGGAAAAATAGCGACAATCTCCGGAAGATTCTATGCAATGGATCGAGCGAAAAATTGGAAGCGCCTTGTACTCGCCTATGATGCGATTGTTTTTTCGCGCGGTCAAAAAGCAAACAGCCCGGAAGAAGCAATTGAGAATGCGTACAAGAATAATTTGACGGACGAATATATTTTGCCTACCGTTATTGTCGAAAAGGGAGCGCCTGTTATGCCATTGCGAAAAAATGACAGCATGGTTTTTTATAACTTGCGATCCGATCGGGC
>CAZRJL010000009.1:0-23174 GCA_964600645.1 uncultured Bdellovibrionales bacterium
AGGCGAGGTGACGATTACTTTATATTTTCCGGCAGCCCGTTGAATTAAATTTTCATTTTCATCCCCGGCGCCTATTTTATTGGTTAATAAATCATAGTAAATCGCTTCGGAAGGAATAAACATGAAAGCAAACTCCATCGTTCCTTCTTCCGGCTTGATGTATTTGGAAGTTTCATCGATTCGATTTTTCAAATCTTGCTTGAAAAGTTTTTCCAATCTGCACTTTTCAACCTCATCATTTTTACATTCAAGAATTCGCTGATAATTTTCCAAAGAAAATTTAGAATCAATTGGAACAATTTTTTCCTTCACAAAAACAACCGCATCTACAATATCTCCGCCCTTGAATTCATATTGCATTTGATATGATCCGACCGGCAAAACATTTTTCAAGGTATCCTCCAGAAAATACTCCCCTAGAATTCCTCTCTGCTTTGGATTTTTGAGAATATCTTCCAGTCCGCGGAGCTGTTCGGAAAAACCCATCACCTGTTTGTTCGTTTCTTCCAGCTTGGATAATTTCTCGGTAATTTCTCTAATTTGCTCCACTGACTGCCGGTGCATTCCTTGCACAAACCGACTACTACTTTCCAAGCTGTCTTGCGTGGTTTTGTGCGTTTGCGAAAGTTTGTCGTCTACTGCTCGGCGAAGCTGTTCATTCTGCTGGGAAAGCATTCCAATTCTTTCCAGTGTCGCTGAAATTTTTTCATCATTTCTACTATCATCTTTTCTATTCAGAAGAAGATAAATAACAACAGTAATCCCAATAATAAGTAAAATTAAAAGTATATTTTGCATAATTTCTATTTGACCTATTTATTTTCTAAAATTTCTACCAACTTTTCAATTTCAATAATCTCACTATTATCTCCATTCCTCCTTTTTACTTCCACTCCTCCCTTTTCCAAAGACTTTCCGCTCACCACTACTCGATATGGAATTCCAATCAAGTCGCTGTCGGCAAATTTTTCTCCGGCACGCGCATCACGATCATCAAACAAAACTTCAATTCCTTGCTCGGTCAACAGATTATATATCTCCTCCGCCTTTTCATCTTGATTAAGGGAAATAAGATGAACCGCAAAAGGCGCCACCGCCTCCGGCCAGACAATTCCCTTTTCATCGTTATTCAATTCAACGATTACTCCCATCAATCTTGAAATTCCAATTCCATAAGATCCCATAAAAACAAATTGCTCTTCACCCTTTTCATCTTTGTATTTCAAATCAAACGGCTCGGAAAATTTGTTCCCAAGAGAAAATATATTTCCCACTTCAATCGCCTTTTTCTCGACTAATTTATCTTTATTCAATCCGAGATCTTTCAAAACTTCATCCGTATATACTTCCCTATTCACAGCTATTTTCTTTTTTTCATCAATATAAATTATATCTTCTCCTGCCTCGCTTACTGTTTGAAATTCGTGGGAATATTTCGAAAAAGAACCGCCGGAAGCAAATGTCAAAAAAGTTTTTTCTCCAAGCCCTACCCGGTCAAAAACATTTTTGTAGGCAACTTTGGATTTTTCATAATATTCATCGTGCTCAGACTCATTTTTAGAAAAGGAATAGAGCGCTTTCCAAAAAAATTCCCGCCCACGCATAATTCCCGATTTCGCCCGCGCTTCGTTGCGAAAAACAGTACGAATGTCATACACATAAACCGGTAAATCTTTGTACGAAGAAATAAAATTTTTCATCATATTCGCCATCGGTTCTTCATGCGTAAACGCAAGCGCCAATTCTGATCCGTTTTTCAATTTCGTCTTAAACCAATTGTCAACCGTCTCATCACTCCATCTATTGGTTTTTTCCCAAACTTCCTTTTTTTGCAAAGCGGTAGATTGCAATTCCACGCCGCCGGTCGCGTTCATTTCTTCCCTGACAATATTGGCAATTTTGTTTATGACTCGAAGTCCCAATGGCAAAACGGAATAAACACCGGCCATTTCCTTGTTAATAAATCCCGCTTTAATCAAAAGCTGGGCATTCAAACTCACCTCATCCTTCGGCGCTTCTTTTCTGGTTTTAGTAAAAAGTTTCGATTGTTTCATATATCTATTCTTGAAATATTACGCTCTTATTTTTTCCATTTTCATCATTTTCATTTCCAGATTGGCAATTCTGCGCTCAAGACTGATTATCTCCTTCTTATCCGCTTTTTTACCCAAATCTTTCTCGTACAAATTCAATTCTTTCTTAATATCTTTCAACTCACTTTTGATACTGATAAGCGCATCTTCGACATTATCAAATTTTTCATAAACTTCATCGCCAAAATTGGACTGCCAATCGAAAACCGCCTTGAAATTGTCTTTCGTTTCTTTCTTAAACGAAACCAACTCTTCTTCTAAATTTCTCTGACCATTTTCCAATCTTTCTTGTCTTTCTTCTAATTTCCCCTGTCTCTCCTCCAATCTTCCTTGTCCCTCTTTCAACGCTGAAAAACCGTCCGCCAAAAAATCAAATTTTTCGTTTATTTCCTCGAGGATAATTTCAAATCGATCTTTTTTATCCACTTTAATATCTGGTTTTTTAATTGTTTTTTTCTTCATTTTTAATATTTTCCCTAAATTATCAACATTTTCCTCGCACAATAAATTATACCCGATTTATAGTCTCGGCGCAAATATCCACTAATATCATATTTTCTCTTTTAATTACTCCAATTACTTCCGCCAGAGGCGGATCAAATGAAGTTATTGAGACCAATTTGACATTATTATACCAAGATCTCTGGTATTGACGCTATTGTCGGAATTAACATCAGAAGTTTCATTTCCGATACCCAGCCAGTTAGTGATAGCGCTGATGAAATTGGTGAGATTGTAAGTTGTCGGAACTATACAAGCCTCACAAACTCCTCCGCAATCAATTCCCGTTTCGTCTTGGTTTTGAATAGAATCGGAGCAGGTTTCAATTGGATTTTCTTCGGTTGGCAATCCGTCCCATACTTCATAATCATCAATCTGCCACCAACCATGACCAGTTGGCTGATCACTTGTACCATTTATTCCCGGTAATGTTATTCTTCCCATTTCTCCGGTTATAATATCGGAATCAGAAATATAAGTAGTTCCGTTAACTTTAAACCAAGCCGCGCCATCAGAATTCATATGATCCGTCCCCGTTGAAAGTTTTATATAAAATTCTACATGCATCCAATCTCCGGGATTATAAGGTATGCTTCCACTATATTTTGTTATATCAGTAGCAGAATCCCATCCAGTTCCTTCTCCACTCCATTGCCAACGATGATGCACAATTCCATCTGATGGTCCACTCCAAGCCGCTTCTTGATGTCCATATCCGGTCCCTGGAACACCCTCCCAAATGGTTTTAGCATTATCGGAAATATTTTCATATTCCGCCTCGAATTTCATCCAATACGAATAATATATTTCATTTGATGTAAAAAAATTATCTCCATAAGAACTCCCATTTATTATCAAATCCCGACAACCATCATCGTAATTATGCGAGGTTCTTATTGCCTTTCCGGTTCTTCCTGGGACATATTGAATTCCTTGACATTGCGCTGGCGTCAAACCATCGTCCCACATTATCGTTGACCATCCGTACGGATCGCTATATGCATCCTCAAAATCCAATTGGCTCACCTTATCAGCCGCAACTACATCATTATTAGAAATAAATAAACACATTATAACACACAAGAATAATGTCATAAAACGCATTGTTTTTAATCTCATATATAAAAAATAAATAATATTCAGACTACTAAATTAAATCACTCCCCCCAATTCGACATCATCACCCCCAAGTCCCGGGTATTTACAACTCCGTCAGAATTAACATCAGAGGTCTCATTTCCGATTCCGAGCCAGTTAGTGATAGCGCTGATAAAACTGGAAAGTCCGTAAGTTGTCGGAACTATACAAGCCTCACAAACTCCTCCGCAATCAATTCCGGTTTCGTCTTGGTTTTGGATATTGTCGGAGCAGGTTTCTTCGGCAGCGCTAACATATTCAAAAGCTCCGATGTCATAGGCGCTTCCTTGGGGACGAGAAGTTCCAAGGAAATCCTTAGGAACAAAAGCGAGGGTTGCTCCGGCATTGATAGCCGGTGAGGTGGATTGAAGGGTGAAATCGTTAGCAGAGGGATTAGTGTACAAGGGATTTGTATTTGAAACACTACTCACAGTATCATCCCATATTGGTATCGAATTGGAAAGTCCGTAATAAATATTATTACTACCAACTGAAATATCATTCATATCTGTCGGACCATAAAAATAATCTCCCGATCCCGCTGTCGTCCAAACTATATTATTTCTATAAACGAAAGCATCTAAATTTCCAACACTAATTTCTCTTTGAGTATAATCCGTATTTCCATAAAAAGAATTGTTAAAAAAATAGAGACTTCCTCCATGACCGCCCCATGACGTTGTGTCTCCTGCTCTTATTCCACCCCCATTCGCATAAAAAACATTATTATAAATATACCCCTCGGTAATAAAAGCATAATTTGACTGAGGAGTATCATTGGAATCTCCGCCACCAAACACAGCGCTTACAGCAATAACATCAGTTGGTTGTGTTGACGTATGATGAATCAAATTATCATGATATTTTAACAATGCGATTTTATCTGTCGCGTGATGACCATAAAATTGCGATTGCCCGTTATTATATGCAAATTCATTCCATGCAACTTCAGTTATTCCACTATGAATTCCAAAACCGGAAAAATACAAAGGACCAACTCTATAACCACTTCCATCGGATGGAACCCAATTCAAGGATTTTCCAGTATGATGAATGTAGTTTCCCAACATCTTAAAATTTTCACTACCGGCATTTGCCGGAATCTGAAAAGCAATTCCTTTTCCTATTGATGATTGTGTAGTTGTAGCATCATTTCCCACTAATCTAACATTATTTATTGTTCCTCCGGTTGCTCCTCCATTATCTATTGCCCAAACAGCATTTGATGCCTGCCATTTTATTTTACTCCATATAAAATAATCCATATGATCAGTAGGCGTATATGAAGCTTGTCGCAGAATGGAATTATGTGTCAATGTTCCATCTCCCAATATTGCCAATTCACCAGGATAAGATGCTATTGAAATACTATTATTTATTACTCCCGCTGCATGATTGCCGTTAGACATATTTATGAGGCATTCGCTTCCGACTGGAGAAGATGGATCGGTTTCTAAATACGCCCCTGCTCGAAGATAAAAAACATCTCCCGCTGCCATAATCGGAAGCATTTTGTATAATGTTTTAAAAGGAGTTAGAGTGGTTAATCCATCATTCGAATCATCCCCTACCGTACTTACAAAATAAATATTCCCGGTATTTCTCGTATAAAAAGGAATCGTTTCCGATGTTCCATCTGCTGTTGTCACTGAAATTGTAGTTTCTCCAAGACTCATTGATGAATTGAGCCAAAAAGTAATTCTTTGCAATCCTCTGGATGTTGTCGGATTAGTAGTTGCTCCCCACTCGGCATAATCAGAATCACTAGTTAAATTAACTCCTCCGACTGTGATATAGCTTGTACCTCTCGTTGCACTCAAATTAAGTCCCCAAACAGAAACTGCTGCACCCTTGGTCGCACTTCCTTCCCAACCGGAAACCGGGGCATCGGTTAGGTCGGAAAAAAGAATTACCGGAGATTGGGCAGCTTTGATATCCGTTGAAATATTTAATCCAAAAAAAATTATCAGTGAGAAAAATATGATTTTCAGTTTTGTTTTCATTTGTTTTTTTTAATTTGACCAATTACTCATAATCGTTCCCAAATCTCTCGTGTTCACAACTCCGTCGGAATTGACATCGGAAGTTTCATTTCCGATTTGGAGCCAGTTGGTGATGGCGCTGATAAAGTTAGTGAGATTGTAGGTTGTTGACGTAGGTTGAACTGAAAATGATATTTCATAATCATCAGTATTTACATTATTGGATACATCTGAACATCTGACATAGTAGTTGTACGAATTTCCATTGGTTAATCCGCTGAGTATTATTGAATGTGATGTTGCTCCTGTTGTTGTGAATATTTCTGTTATTGACGCATAAGCTGTTCCACTGACACTAGAATACTTACATGTAGCTGATTCGTTTGTGGTTAATGAAAGTGTTGCTGAGGTTGTTCCTGCTGTTAAAGTTCCTGTTGGTAAGCCGGCTGAACGAGAAGGCGGGGTGGTGTCTAAAATTTCACCTCCAATTTTTTTAGCAAAATATGTTGGGCCTATTCGAGAACTATTTATAATAAAATCATCCACATAATAAGCGGAAACCATTCCATCCCCCCATAACCAAGTAGCGCTATTATTACCACCTATAAAAAAGAAATTCATCTTATCACCATTGGCATAATGGCACGAATCAATAGCAAATAAATCGGTTATAGTTTGAATATGATGCTCTGTTCCATCATTCTCGTACCACCAAAGAGATTTTTCACCATCCGAAATTAATGGGTTGCTATTAAATTTATATCTAACTTCCATTCCTACCCACTGATCTGTAGGAATAACACTTCCATATCCATTTCCAACATTGTCCCCGTTGTATTCATCGCAACAAGGATGAGCTGTTGGGTTTGTATTGTCTAGATAATCCGAAATATCTCCCATCCTCAGTTTTGGTTGATTATCATGAATTGCCCATTGAGAAACATTAGGAAACCAGCCGTAAGTACTATTAGCTCCGAGATATTCTATTGGATTACCACTCCCAGGTCCTTCCCAATGTTGCCACGGTCTAATAAACCCATGGGCCATGGTTTGATGCTTGCCCGTTGTGGCATCATTAGAGTAAAGGTCGCCTTCCACATAAGTCCCCAATCTGTTATTTTCTAAATCAATATAAGTTGGGAACCAATTTTTTGGCATATACACCATATAAAATACATACATCTCTGTGTAGCCATATGTTTTATCACCGTTCACACCATCAGTACTACCAAAATAAGTCCCAAAGCGTGAAGGACCCCTATTGACCCCATCACCCAAACCATCAATTCCTCGATGGGACATATCTATGGAAACAGATTTTCCTACTCCGATTCCATTTGGATCCCAAATTTGACCCCCATGACTTCGATGATCTGTAATAAAATCATTTCCTGGATCTGTGGGAACCCAATAATCATAAGCATTAAAAGGAGTATCACTTCCATCTATTCTCTTTGGAAAATCAGGTGATGAAATAACAGAGGCCGACTTCCCCATTCTTGCAGAACCTGTCCAATCCTGAATATCATCAAACGTTTCCATTAAATCAAACCCGTATTCAACCGCAGTAGAACTTCTATTGAAAATCTCCAGCGCATAGCAAGAATTTATCGAAAAAAAAGATATGCCACTGAATATAAAAATATACATCGCAATTACCATTTTTTTAAATTTATTCTTCCTACTCATAATTTTCAACTCTTATTTCTTAATAACTAAATTTATTACGAAGATAAATATTATTCCTCCCATCCCGACATCATCACCCCCAGATCTCGCGTATTCACAACTCCATCAGAATTAACATCAGAAGTTTCATTTCCGATTTGGAGCCAGTTGGTGATGGCACTGATGAAATTGGAAAGCCCATAGGTTGTCGGAACTATGCAAGCCTCACAAACTCCTCCACAATCAACTCCGGTTTCATCTTGATTTTGGATGGAGTCGGAGCAGGTTTCTTCGGCTGCACTGACATATTCAAAGGCTCCGATATCGTAGGCGCTTCCCTGGGGGCGGGAGATTCCGAGAAAATCATCAGGAACCGAAGCGAGGGCTGTTCCAGCGTCAATAGCCGGAGAGGAATATTGGAGAGTGAAGTCGTTGGTAGAGGGGGAAGTAAAGAGAGGATCTTGACTTATTGCGGTTAAATCCCATGACGGCAAAACTGGTGACGACACATTCGTACTATACCAAATATTATTTTCATAATTATTAGGTGCTCTCTGATAAGTCGCAGGAACATAATTAAAGCCATTTGTATCAATAATAATATTATTATACATGTCAGCCGTTCCATCAAAATTATTCACGTTTCCAGCCTGTGTCCATATTACAAAAACATCATTTGCAGTATTACTTAAAGATCCGTACCCATAAATAATATTATTCCACAACTTAACATTCATATAATTTAATTGACCGTAAAGCATAATCCCATGACCATATGTCGATACCGGAGAGTAAAGCCCGGGGCTGACAATAATGTTATTATAGGCTTCGATTGTACCCCTGAACCCTAATGGATTCAGATCGCAGTTCTGAGTACCGACGTTTATGGCAGCGCCTACTTGGTCCTCGATGTAATTATTATGCACCTTAAACACACCGGTATATTCTCCACAGGCATGTTCATCATAAATATGAATACCAAATCTTGCTTCATTATCTTCTAGCCTGTTCCACCCAACCTCCGGAGCGATCGCTGAATAATTATTTCGCAAACTGAAATAAGTCGCATGTTCTTTGTTTGACGTAGTTTGTCCGCCGTAATCATGAATATAATTACCGAGTACTTTTAAATCATCACAACTATTTGTTCCTCTGGCATCATATTCACCGGCAGTACAACCAATTGCACCAGCTTGACCATTTGCATCAATGCCGTCCGGCTGAGTATGCTCACATCCAATTGTCCTTCCATGGGCCGAACTTCCAATTGTTCCGGCATAAGCTTTTACTCTTATTTTAGACAAAACCCACCAATCATTTTGCGTGTAATAATTTTGAATTCCAGCAGTAGTAGTACTCACTACTGTTAGTAAATTTCCAGGATAAGAAGCTACCGCTATATGATTGTTTGCGGATCCATCGAGTTGAGCGTTAGCGCCATACTGGATACGACTTGCATTTGTAATATCACTTGCGATGTATATAACATCACCCACGCCGGCAGTGTTTCCCCTTGTGGCATAAGCGACCGTTGCCCAAGGCGCAGACCATGATCCAACTCCGGAATCAACACCGCCTGCCTTTACAAATCTAATGACTCCGTTTGATCTGACATAAAAATCCAGTTCACTTGAATTAACCCCTCCCACCTCTACATAAATCTTCCCTGCTCCATTGGCGGCAGCGGAAGGAATAGAAAAAGCGATTTCTTGCATTTTGTGCGAGGTGTAAAGGTCGGATGGTCCGCCGGGAAGTTGTCCATCGGCATTTTTCCAATAATATACATAGGCTGGTTCATGAATAACACTGCTTGAATCTCTGAAATATATTTTTGATGTTCCTTGGGAAGAACCCAGATTATTTCCCCAAATAGTTACAATCGTTCCTTCGCCTAATCCGTCTCCAAGTCCCGATTTGGGTCCATTGATTAGGTCAGAGAAGTTAAGGATAGGGAGATTTGTAGCTTTTGCGCTATTTGATAAATTGACTCCGAGGAAAACCAACACCAAAAGAAAGATGGTTTTTAATTTTATTTTTTGCATATATAAATAAATTATTTTACCCTCACAACCACATATTTTGTGTCCTTGTTACCCGCCTTGTCATAGGCAATAACGCGCATTGTATGTACTCCGGAAGGAGCATTCATAGGAATAGTCATAGAAGCCGCTTTTGTCTCTTTACCCTTAATGACACCGCCTATGAAA
Source organism: uncultured Bdellovibrionales bacterium (assembly GCA_964600645.1). GTDB lineage: Bacteria > Patescibacteriota > Minisyncoccia > Moranbacterales > UBA9337 > UBA12151. The sequence continues at coordinate 9,589 of CAZRJL010000009.1, forward strand.
GAATATTTATAATGATCAATTTTTTTATTATCCCTAGCCTTCCACCAAATCTTTTCTCCTCTTGATTTCGTCAAAAAAGATGGCAGATCATATATATCCGGATCTTCGGTATCAACTTTAACATAATATTTTGAAGATTCGTCTACTTCATTATTATCGGCATCGTAAAATTTAAACTTAACCGAATAAGTAGCATCTTTTTTGGTTTTTACGGAAATTTTCCATTCACTATTTTCAATATCCACATCCTTATATTCATCCCCATTTACATAGGCAACCACTTTTCCACCATTAAGCCCATCAACGTCCCCCTTGAAAGAAAACTTTCTATCCCTGGCATACATTTTCTTTGAAGATGAAATTTTTGTCATTTTATCGTCGGACGTTGATTTAAATTTTGGCTTTTCAACATCAATATCGTTTTGCACAACCTCCGCCTCACCTTCATCGACATCATCAACATCATCAGTATCGTCATCAATATCATCATCAGTATCATCCACAACAGGCGCACTGGCAACAGAAAAACTAATAGCAAAATCCGTCGCACTGGCATTTTCCGAAGCATCTTGGCAACGAATATAGTAATTATATGAATTTCCATCCGTTAATCCGGTAATGGTCTGAGAATGGGAAGTTCCTCCGGTAGTGGAAAAAGTGTTAGTCATTGAAGCATACGCAGTGCCGGCGGATGTAGAATATTTACAAGTTGCGGATTCATCAGTGGAAACTCGGAGCGACGCACTGGTTGTTCCGACTGCCAATACGCCAGAGGATGATCCATTATTTGTTACAGATGGAGCGGTTGTATCTGGAGTTTCAGCGACAGAAAAGCTAACAGTAAAATCAGACGAGCTGGCATTCTCCGAAGCATCCTGGCAACGGACATAATAGTTGTATGAATTTCCATCAGTTAATCCGCTGACAGTTTGCGAGTGAGTCGTTCCTCCGGTAGTGGAAAAAGTATTAGTCATTGAAGCATAAGCAACACCAGCAGAAGTTGCATATTTACAAGTTGCGGATTCATCGGTGGAAAGAGATATTTCAGTTTGAGTAGTTCCGACAGATAATACACCTGACGGTTGACCATCGGAAAGAACCGGAGCAGTTGTATCTGGAATAACCGGAAAAGAAACTGTGGCACCGGTTATCGATCCGGAAGTTAATGCCCCGCCCAATTCGTCCGAAATTTCATTTACCCGCAAAGACAAAGAAGTAGAGTCGGCTGTAAAACCTACAGTGGTTTTAGCATGAATTGTGACTAAATGAACATCGCTTCCACTGGCATATCCGGAAGCGGCTATTCCGGCAAATCGCAAATGTCCATTATCAATGTCCGCAATATTAGGAAATAGCAAATAGCTGGAAGTATCGACTCCCTTATCAATACCATCATCTCCTTGAGTTGTATCAATTTCCACAAACGAAGCATCGAAATCAAAATACATATTGAAAGCTCCCAGATCCTTTCCACCTGTATCCATATGCACTTCCATATTGAAATTTTCACCGCTTCCTATATCCTGCTCAGCCGGAGTCAGCCAAACATCACCTTCACTTGCTTTAGCTGATCCGGATAATAATACAAACATCGACACCGCAATTACACCTATTATTACATTTTTCTTTGTTTTTTTCATTACTACTAACATATTTTTGTTTTTTAAAAAAATAATTTCTTAAGTTAATACTATAAACACCAATCCGTTGCCGACATATCAGATCCGACTGAATTTCTAAGTATCAACATTGCATCAGTAGTATTAGTAGCATCATCACAATTTGCATCTCCGGTATTTGCCGAATCATACCAACTGGTTTGACTCATATCCATTCCCACAGATTTTCTCAAAACTAACTGAGCATCTGTTGTATTGATTGTTCCATTTTGATCAACATCCCCTCTCTCGAGAACAATAGCAGCACTCTCAATAGCAAAAGACGTTACCGCCAAACTATCGGAAATATTTCCAGAAGCATCCGTAACCGCAATTGTGCAATCTGTGTATGTTCCTTCCGCAAGAGAACTAAATGTGATCGTATTGTTTCCCAAAACCGCCACCGCATCGTCACTACTGCAGGATCCCCCATAAGTAATCAATCCGGCTTCAGTTGAACTAAATACATAATTCGGAGTCGTATCGCTCGTCGGAGATGCAACAGGAGTAATTTCCGTCAAAACCGGAGCAGTTTGATCCAAGGGATCTACGGTAATAATTGCATTATTTACTGATTGCAAAATATCCGTACCATTTCCGTCATCAGCAATAACATCGCTGTCTTCATAATTTCCAGACGAAATAAATCTCAGGGAAATTTCCTTGCTTCCGGAAAAAGATTGCAAAGCATTAAAGTTAATATTCGCCATCATTCCCCCGTCAACATTGACTCCGGGCGTCGGGGTCGAGAGAGTAATATCAAAAACTCCGTTTTCCGTATCATTATTAATAATTTCACATGTTCTATCGGGATTCTCAGCATCACTACAATCCAGTGAATTATCAAAAACCGACTCACTCGTATCCCATCCGGTCAATTCAAAAAAAGTCGGGTCATATTCAATTATTGCCCGCGCCACAACCACATTATTATTCAATGTATCCATTATTACATCCAAACCAAAACTGTCTCCGACAATGACGCTCACGGAATCTTCTCCGGTTTGAGAATTCAGAAGCGACAAGCCAACTTCGGTAGCGGCCTCTGACATCATTTGAATATTAAATGAAACCATACTTACTGTGGCCGCAGCGATACCGGCCGCAAAAGCCACAATAAAAACGCCTCTCCACGTTTTAACTTTTGTCTTTTTTATAAAGATATACGTTCTTCCCAACCAAGAATAAGTTTGGGTGGCAACTTCATCTATTTTTCTTTTTTCCTCCAGAGAAGAAAATGGACCTTCTTCTTTGTTTTTTTTGTCCATATTTGTTTTTTTTATTTTTAATTTAAATTAATCATCTTTAAAAGATCAGCCCGGGTAACAATTCCAACCACCACGCCCGAATGATCAACAACTGGAACAGTATGAATATGTCTTTCTTTTATGACTGATAAAAGACTTTCAATATTGTCATCCGGAAAAACAACTATGCAATTTTTTGACATGATATCATTCGCTGTCGAGTCTAGTAAATCGGATATTTTTTCTTTCTCCTCGCGATTAAGTTTGCCCGAAAATTTTGTTCTTTTAATGAAATCAATATAAGAAGGAAGGTGAAAATTCAAAGAATTTTTAATAAAAAAATCCGTTTCGGTTATTATCCCCACCAATTTGCCATCGTCAATAACCGGAACTCCGTGTATTCTTTTTTCGGTTAAAATACTTGCGACTTTTTCAATACTATCTTTAGGAGAAACAGAAACAACATCCACCGTCATCAAATCTCTTACAATCATAAAAACAATCTTACTAAATTAAAATTACCCACCCCTAAATTATACCAAACAAACTCCATATATGCCAATAGCCCATCTAAAAATTCTAAAAGAAATTTTTTATTTTTTCAAAAAATCCCAAATTGGAAATATCCCGAAATGTGACAAACAGCATCAAGACAATCAGAAGCAAGAAGCCAACCGTGTGTGCTGCTTGCTCAAAGTTTTTACTCACCGGAGAACCTTTGATTTTTTCAATCAAAATGAAAAATATTCTTCCTCCGTCAAGCGCCGGAAAAGGAAGTGCGTTTATTATTCCCAGGTTTATACTCAAAATCGCCGCAAATTGCAAAATATACACCAAGCCCAAAGCGGCTACTTGTTTTGTGAGAATGGCAATTCCCACTGGACCGGCAATATCTATTGGAACGGACGACTTTACAAACAGCATTTTAATCAAAGCGAACAGCGCAACTAAGATCATCCAGACAAAATTCACTACTGTCATAAATCCTTTTCCGATTGATTGAAAGAAAGAATATTCTACAATTGCCGTTCTTGCCAAAGAAATACCGAGTGATCCCTGATCCGCCGGATAATCCACTCTCGGAGCTCCTTTTAATTCCAAGGTTTCCCCTCCTCTTTCTATTTGCATCACGATTTCCACTCCTTTATTTTCGGAAATAAAATTCTGCACCTCGGAAACCTTCGCAACTTTGAAACAATTCTTTTTTTCTTTGGCGCAAAGTCCTGTAATTTCATCGCCAACCTTAATCCCCATCTCCATTGCTGGAGTATTTTTCAAAATCTGAGAAATTTGCACTTTTGACGATTTAGCACTGACATTATCATTAACAGCCTCGGGCGCTCCGATAAAAAAAACAATCGCAAAAAGAACCCATGCCAACAAAAAATTCATCGCTACCCCCGCCCCCAAAACTTTCACTCTCGTCCAAGCGGACTTTCCAGCAAAACTGTCTTTTTCCTGCTTTCCTTCTCCATCTTCTCCTTTTATTTTCACAAAGCCCCCAAGTGGAATCCAATTCATTGAATAAATTGTATTTTCTGATTCTACTCTCTTGTTGCCGAAAACAAATTTCCATTTTCCGTTTTTTTCATCACGAAAATATCCAAAAACTCTTGGAGGAAAACCAAAACCAAATTCATCTGCCTTGATTCCATTGCGAATCGCAACCAAAAAATGCCCAAGTTCATGAACAAAAACCAAAAAACCAAGTATTAAAATAAAAATAAAAATCGCCATATTTTAGCTTGTAAAATTTAAGTTATAGCTTTTTAGGAAATACTATCCACTAACAAGCCAATTCCTAATTCCTAATTATACTGTCATTATATCTTTCTCCTTCTTTTCCCGCAGTTGCTCCAATTTTTTATTATATTCATCAATAATTTCCTGTAATCGTTCCTTTCCGCGAAATTTGTCGTCTTCGGAAATTTCCCCATTTTCCTCGGCACTTTGTATTTCTTGCCAAATTTCCTCTCGAACACTCCTCACGGAAATTCGCGCATCCTCGGTTCTTTGATTGAGAATTTTCACAAAATCTTTACGACGCTCTTCGGTAAGTTGCGGAATATTTATTCTAATAACTCGACCGTCATTGCTGGGAGAAAATCCCAAATCCGAAGATCTGATCGCCGCCTCAATATTGGCCAAATTATCAATATCCCAAGGTGAAATAACAATCAATCGAGGCTCGGGAGCGCTTATATTCGCCATCTGTTTGAGTGGAGACTTACTTCCATAATAATCAATCATTAATCCCTCCACGATTGCCGGATTCGCCCGTCCGGTTCTTATCTTTTCAATTTCAATCTCATAATGCTCCACGGCTTTTTCCAAATCATTCTTTCTCTTTGCTATTATTTCCTTGTACATAATTTTGTTATCTTAAGGCTTATAAACTTGTTTTTCAATAAAAAATTTAATATTTTCTTAGTCCCGCATATATCTTACCAGGCACATCGCCATTATATTTCAAAACACTCACGCTCTTTTTTGTATCCAACTGGAAAATCGACCATTGCCTGCCTCCATCCGTAGTTTTGTATATCGCTTGCGCGGCGGCATATACAATCTCGGAAGAATTTCTCGGATTTACCGCAATCGCATAAATAGGGAATTTTTTTGAGCTTCCAATAATTTCAACTTCTTCGATGTTATTTCCAAAATTGGAAACTCGAAACATTCCTTTGGTTGTTCCTAAAAATGCAACCCCTTCACTACCCGGATCAGCCACGATAGACTGGACTGCTGAAGGAGAAAAATTTTCTCTTTTTCCCCTCTCTTCTTTTTTACCGTTTTCTATTCCGATAAATTCAAAATCATTTCCTCCGTTTTTTGTCGTCAAAACACCTTCCTTGAAAGCCAGAAAATACATAGCGCTTTCATTTCTTTCATCAAAAACTATCTTTGTTATCGGAGATTTTCCAATATATGAATTTTCCCAGGTACTGCCACCATCGGAAGTCCTGATAATCATTCCTCCGCTCGTTCCGGCATAAACTATTTGCGGATTCGTTTTACTAATCGCCAATGAAATTACCACTGTTCCATCCGCCGGCTCACTATAAATTTCCAGCCAATTTTTTCCGCCATCATCGGTGCGAAAAATCTTCCCTCTTTTCCCCAGAACTCCCGTCGCATAGATTGTCTGCGAATTGAAAGGATTGATTGCCAATCCATATATTTTGACAGGTAAAAATTCCACGATCTTATTCCAATCCTCTCCGCCATCATTCGAAACAAAAATTCCATTATCCATACTTCCCAAATAAACCACGCTGGGATTTGTCGGATCAACAGCTATCGTCAAAATTTCAACGCCGGAAATATTTGTTTTCTCGTCATAATAATTTTTTGCCACCCATTTATTTTCATCTCCTTCGCTCACTAAAAATCCTCCCGCCGAGCTTTCTTTCAAACCATTCAAGTTGAAAGAGCATCCGGAAAAAACAAATACGATAATTATTATAAATGCAATTTTTATAAAATTTTTCATATTTTTATTTTAGCATAATATCGAAAAAAAACAAAAAACAACCCTTATGGATTGTTTTTGCTAATCGCCAAGTGAAACGATTTTACCCTACGTGTGCTGTGCCACGTGTAAGCAAAGCGATTTTACGAGGCCACGCCACGTGTAAGCAAAGCGATTTTACGTGGTGCGTCGTGGGGGAATCGAACCCTCGACCGTTGGCTTAAAAGGCCACTGCTCTACCGACTGAGCTAACGACGCATATATCACTGTCTTTGCGAGGAGTCTGCGACGAAGCAAACTCAACCTAACCATTATACTAATTCGATTGCATAAGTCAATACTACCTTCCTCTTTTACTCAAAAATAAAAGAAAAATCAAAGGAATAACCATCCAAAATATCTGCGCGTAAGGCGAAGAAAAATACACGAGAGAATTTTCGGAAATGTATTGCAAAACCACTTTTTTTGGCAAAAGAGAAATAATAATACTGAAAACCAACCCCATTTCCAAAAAGCTCATCACTAGAAGTCGCCAAAAAAAACCGCTCGTCACCGTATTAGAAATGTGAATGTCAAAAAGATAATCCCCGATTATCGTTAAAAAAACAACAACCACCAAAAAGAAAATCGCCTGTAAAATTTCAGAACCGCTGAGCCATTTTTCCGGAACAACACTCAAAATTGCTACTGCAATATAAATATTAATCAGCACATTAACCAAGCGGAAACGTCCAATATACATTCCCAAACCCACACTCACAGCCGCTAAAATCAAAAACAGGGAAATATCCCCTGAAATCTTTTCCGGCAATCCCAAATTCACAAACAATCCTTGCATTCCCATATATTTTTAGCAGATTGAATTATTTTTCCTTCTTTACTAGATTATACAAAATATTTTCAAATTGGGAAATATAGGCATTTTTATCATACTTTTTTTCGGCGCCTGAGCGAATTTTTTCTTTGTCAAAAAAAATCTCGCTTCTGATTATTTTTCCAATAACTTCAACCATCTCACTTTTATCTTTTACCAAAAAACCATTGACTCCATTTTTAATTATTTCTCCATACGCCCCCGCTTCAAAGCCCGCAAACGGCTTGCCCTCGGCAATCGCCTCCAACGCCACCAAACCGAATGTTTCCGGCAATCTTGAACCGGAAACCACCACTTCCGCATTACTGATATATTTTCTGAGCATTATCTGATTGAGCCGTCCAAGATAAATAATATTATTTCTATTTTTCGGCAATTTGAAATCATCTTCAATTCCTCCCGCCAAATATAGTTTCATCCCGAAAATATTTTCAAAAACCTCAATCAAAGTATCCACACCCTTGGCTTTGGATATTCTTCCAAAATAAAGCGCGTATTTTTCCGGCGGTCTGTTTCCATCTTCCATTTTTTCCTCCACGCCGCCCAAAACAAAATGCGGCAAGACTTTTATTCTATCCTTATCAATCCCCCTTTCAATCAAAATATTTTCCACAAATTTACTCGGACAAATATACAAATCAATATTCTTGCGATATGTTCCCCAAAATTCGTGCCAATACGCCTCCACCATCGCTCCCAAACTTTGAATATAGGAATTTTTAAAACACTTGTCCAAAAGACATTGATAATATTTTCCATCTCGGCAACGATTATAAATTTTTCCATTGTGATACAAATTATAATTCGGACTGACTAATTTGTAATCATGAACCGTCATCACAATCGGAATTCCCCTCTTTTTTATTTCAAACAAAATCATCGGAGAAAGTTGATGGTAAATATTGTGAATATGCACCAAATCCGGAGCAAAATCATCCAATAATTTGTTGATTTTTTTGTTTGCCTCCAAGGAATAAAACATTCGCAACGCTCCTTTCAATTTCTGCCAAAAAGAATATTCTCCCGTATACCCGACAGTGGAAACAAAATATTTTTCCCATCGGCTCGGCAAATTTTTCGAATGCTTCATCGAAAAAACCGCCGTCTTATGTCCGGCGCTCTCCAGCAAAGCGACCACATCCAAAAAATGTTTATCCGCCCCCCCCTTGGGAAAATTAAACTTATTTATTTCCAAAATTCTCATACTCCTATAAATTTACAAATAAAATATAGCTTAAATTAAGTTAATCAAAATATGGCAATTGCAATATATTGATTAACTTTATGAATTACATTCCGATACAACATCAACGGAAACCCTTGCCAATCCAAAAATCATCCAGAAAAATATTCCCAGCAGATTGGTTTCCAAATATGGTTGAAACAAAAACGCAATCAAATAATTCGTCGCCAGCGCGAGCAGTGCAATATCAATCCAATCTTTTTTCTTTTTTAATATTGCATCTTTAAGAGAAAAAATCACAAAACCAAGCAAAGGCAAAAACAAAATCAATCCGCCTTGCAACAAAATCGCAAGGAGAGAATTATGCACATTGCGAACCTCAATCAAATCTTGATAATCCCCCAATTCCAAAGATAACTTTTTCCCTAGTCCGATTCCCGCCAGCGGATTTTCTTTTATTTTTTCTCCGGCCTCCAGCCAAAGCATTCCCCGCCAAAAAAAACTTTCGTCCTCGGAAAAATTGGAAAACGAAGATGCTCGACTTCCCAAAACTTCCAAAGAATAATCCACTCCCCGATTGAAATTCGAATTGGAAGAAAGAACGGAAAGATAAAAAACAAAAACAACAATCGCGACCAAGGCAAAAACAATTTTTCCCAAATAATTTTTCAAAAATATTTTCTTTTCTTTCGGCAAAAGGAAAAACGCGACAACCAAAGAAAAAAACAAGCTAATCCAAAGATGGCGCATCATTGATCCAACAATTCCAAAAATCCAAATCAGCAATAACCAAAAGTATTTTCGATATTTCATCTCAGAAGAAAAAATCAAAAATATTCCCCATGCCAAAACCGCCATCGTCAGATAGAAAGCGTGCGGAAAGGCCAGCAGACGAACTCCTTCGGTGGAAAGCGGCGTAAACTCCGACCACAAACCATTACCGGCAATTACTCCGTACAAAATGAAAAAAACAATCGCAACCGCTCCTGCCAAAGCGAATTTCAAAAATCTGACAAGATGTTCTTTTTTGTTCAGTAAAAATGCGATTGCAAAGTAAAATAGTGCGTAAAATCCATAATTCTTCCAAGCAGAAAACGCCAAATCTTTGTCTACATTCTGATCAAAAAGACTCGCCAAAAAATATATTGAAGTAAGAATAATAAACAACACAAGTAAATACTCGGCTTTAGAAAAGAATGTTTTTTTATATCTCCCTCGCAACCATCCAATCACCACCCCCGCAATCACTGCCAAAAAAATCACATCCACCGGATACAATTTCACTTCACTGCGAGCCAAAGCAATCGGCGCCAAAGTGAAAAATCTTTCAAAAACAAAAGCGAGAAAAACAATTGCATACATTCCACTGCGCGGATATGCCAAGACGATTGCAAAACTCACCAGCATCAAAACCAAATACAACGGCAAAACAAAACCGACCAAAAAGTTGGAAAAAACAAACAAAGAAACCGCCACGATCACAAAAATCGCACTCACCGTTTCCCTATTCACTTTTCGCATCCAGGCGTAAGACATAAGACGTAAGGCTTAAATGTATATTCTCCCCCTTTGGAAAAGGGGGATTAAGGGGGATTTGAAAAACTAATTATATAGCACAACCCACCCAATCATCATCACTATTCTACCAATAATTCAACAATAAAACCATCAAATCCAACCCAATAATTCAATATATTAGTATATCACAAATCAGAAAAAAAATCAAGCCCCGATGTGAAATTCACACCAGGGCTCGCCATCGGCAGTTGCCGAGGAAGGGCTACTTTTTGCGGACAATAATACATCCGCGAGAATCCGAGCATTCCGGTCTCAAACCCTCAAATTTGGAATACGGGTCGACAAGAAAATACCATGTCCCCTCCTTATCCTTCCAGGTATAGAGGAATCCCTCATCCGGATTTGCCGGGTCCAGTTTGAATGAGTGGACAGGACCGAGGTCTGTGTTCCTCGTTCCCTTCCCGTCGCGGTGATACACCACGACATTCAAGAGCTCAGTCCCTGCCGGCATGGGCGGAATTGTCACCTCATCCCCCACGCAACTCGGCACGGCATTCACCCACTTGGGAGCCGCCTGCGCGATCCCTATCAGACAAAAAAACGCTGCCACTGCCACGAAACAACCGATTGTCTTTTTCATGATACTTCCTCCTGTGTCTTTGCCGAAAAAATTTTCGGCTTTGTTGTTGAAAAAACTCTTTTCCCACAACACGATGTTGCGGAAAAGTTCATTCCTTCTACATTCAAAAAATAGAGATAAGCGAGTCCTTCGGATGAAAGACTCGCCCATAAATTCAACAGCTGTCAATAATTCAACAGCTGATGATCCGCCGGCTCGACTTCTGCCGTGCGAATCACGATATATCTTTTCCGGACCTCATGCTTCAATTCGAAGCAAATGAAAGGTCCATATGAATATCCGCCGGCGGCACCTGCAACAGCCGATGCCAGCGTATAGTCGAAGGAAGGACCGAACATTAGCCACTCCCTCCATCTGGCTTCCGCATTGATATTCAATCCCCAACGATCTTCGTGGGGAGAAAATCCAATCTGCGCGCCAAGTCTTCCGGACCAGTCTTTGGAGAAATCTTTGTGAATTTTCGCCCCGAAAACAAATCCGGCGCGATCACTCACCTCATCTCCACTCCAAGTGGAATCAATAGATCCACTTATGTCAAACCACCCCTCCGCGTACAGCACTGACATTAAATCAGGTGCAAATCTGCGAAGATATTCGGCATAGTAACCTAAGAGAAAATGATTTTCATCTTTGCCATATCCAGACGAAGAATTTTCCCCGTGCAGATATTCCCACAAAGTGCGGAACATAAACTGCACTTGATGTGGGTAGCCGTTGCTGGCAAGCCCGGTCCAAATGAAACCAATTTCCGGACCAGCGCCCCGGCTGTTCCACTTATAACCGGAATCCGTTTCGCCGAGGTCACCCTTAGCAAAAATACCGATTTTTGGAACAGCTGTCCCGCCAAAAATGTTGATGTTTCCATCCTCACATCTTTGGAGAGTGAGCAGATATTGCGCGTACCACCAAAGGCCACGCGCATCTCTCTCTTTGTTTTGCCAAACGCCCATTCCGGCGTCCACTTCATTTTCACATTGGACGCATTCCTTTTCCACCACCTCTTTGAAAATCGGTGGCAGTGCGGGAATGTCCGGAGTCACTTCTGGAACCACCGGCACAACTGGTGCCGGCGGAATCTTCACTTTCTCAATCGGAACAGGAGGCTTTTCCCAAGTGAGCCAGTTGGCACACTCAGGTTTTGCATAAACGGAGCCCACATAGCTTCCGTTTACTATAATACCAAACCTTCCCACTTTCGCCTTTTCCGGCGAAAGCTCGGCTCGGTACCATTTCACCTTATTTTTTCCCGAAACCATCTGAATGATGGCGCTGGAAGGTAAAACGTCCATTCCCTCGCTGGCAAAATTCAGCCGGGAATCTTTTGGAATATCAAATCCCAAAAGTTTCAAACCTTCGACGAAAGTTCCCCTCCAAGGATCATCCCCGACCTCATCGTCGGTGTACGGAGCGGGATTTTCCTTAGTGCCAGTTACCACCTTTTTCGTGACAACAGAAAAAGTCTTCTTTGCCCTTTTGGTTATTTTGGGCGCAACCACTTTCTTAGAAGTTTTTTCAGGAATTTTTAACTTCTGTCCGACACGTATTGTGTACGGAGCAGAAATTTTATTTTCCTCGGCGATCTTATGCCAGTCAACTCCCAGCTTAACGCCGATAGTTGAAAGACACTCACCCTTTGCGACCGGATGCGTCTGATCTGCCCAAGCGCTTGTTGCGCAAAGGATAATCAGAGACACTACAAACGAAAATGCATATCTCATGGTCTCCCTCCTGACGCTCCAAGCGTCTGAATGAGCTGCTTTGCATTGAACTGGTTTCTCTTTTGAACCTCGTTTTGAGCGAGACGTAAAAGATATTCCATAATAAAAGCCATATTTCGACGACTCGGGATTTCGGAATTATAATCCCATCCGGTTGATGGAGCGCTTCCCGCTCCAATTAGATCCATCGCAACCCCAATGGAGTTGCAGATCGCAAATCCCGTCGGATCAAAAATGGGATTCACCCGGAACTTTCCCGTCCCGACGAGCTTTTGAAAGTAGCTATACTGCGGATTAATTCCGCGAATCTTCGCCACTTCCTCCACTCCATACGGAGACAACAAGTATCCCTCTGGATACTGGATCTGATTCCAGGTTTTGATTTCCTGCTGGAATCCCTCGATCCGGGAAAGCGAACTTAGATCAAAAACGTTGCCGTTTTCATCCGTGTTCACTTCGAGTATCTTCTTTTTCCGATACGCAGGGTCAGTGATAAACTTCCCCCGCTCCACTGACAATTCTTTTCCAAGCGGACTGTAGATAAAATCCACAGCCGAAGAAAGAATTGCAGTCTGACCGGAAAAAACTTCTCCGTCAATAACTTCCGTTCCGAAATACTGTCCCGAGGGATGCATTCCGGAAAAAATCACCTGACCGAATCTCTCCGATCCATCCTCCTTCAAAATCGTCCACGTATTCCAACGCAGACGTCCAGGATAGAACTCTCCGAACAACTGCAAGGGAAAAACTACCATAAAGGTAGAAATATCACCCCGACAAATTGCCGGAGTCGGTTCAAGACCCAATGACTGATGGGGCTGAACCAACAAGCTCAGATCAGAAGAAGCTTCGGCAGAATTTACATTCTCCACCAGAAGCGGTTTTCCAGCACACCCCGAAAGGAGCGCCAGCGAGAAAAACACAACAACTAAACTCAGAAAATTTTTCATAACGCACCTCCCGATGCAGATTTTTTTGATTGGAATATTATATCTCATCACTACGATATAATGTAATATCATAGTGTTTGCAATAACTTATCATTAAATTGTCAAAAAAACTTTTTTACCATTTACGTACGACCGTATGTAAACGGTAAAAATATATAATCACTTGGAACTTCCAAGCGGAAGAAAAAAATGTGTTCTATACTGTACTTATCTATATAAGTACAACCCACATTTCTCCGCTTCCACTAAGAATATATATTTCAATTTACATAAAGTTTGAGATTCCGGATAAATGATTTTCTAAAAGCTCGCGGACTCACTTAGAA
>CAZRJL010000010.1:0-860 GCA_964600645.1 uncultured Bdellovibrionales bacterium
ATTGCAGATTGAAAAGATGAAGTCCAGTGTAGTAGGAAAAATAGAAGGAAGCGGCGGCAAAAGCCGGAATAATCAAGGTTGAAATGCGAAAAAGGGGGGTGAGGGTCGGATCGCCCAATATTTTTGACAACAGCGGAGCAATCGCAAAAAACAATATAGTTATGCCCGCGATAAGAATGCTCTGCAGGAAAATTGCTCGTTTTTTGATGGCAAGTATCATCGCCGCGTTGGTCTCAAAGATTTCACTGATATATTTTGCCATAGCGGTAGGAATCCCGTTTCCAATCAGGATAATTACCATTGTGGTGAGAGTTACAACTAATCCGTATCTTCCGTAGTCCTCCGGACCAAGAATGCGACCGACGGCGCTGTGAATAATATAGCCGGATAAGTTGAAAATAACTTCCGAAAGCATTACCCAGAGCGCCGATTTTGCAATGTGTTGTCTTGACATTTTTTTGATTTTATTCTAGTATGAAATACTGTGGTTATTTAAACAAACGGTTCTTTTTATTAAAACTATCCGAATCAGAGGAGTGGAGCTATGGAGACATTGGGAGTAGGGGGAATTGAAGTAATGCTGCTACTAGCAGCATTACTAATCGTATGTTTTTTTATGGAGAGAATACTACAACGGATATTTTTTCCGATGATTACTGTTGCCAGCATCATACTCATTTGGGACACTGTTGTCCCGGTTTACGAGTTCCTTGAATTTAACAGGCTTAACGAGGAGATGGTGGTAATGTTGGCGTGGGCGATTACGCTCACGGTAATATTTTTTATTTCCTTCTTGAAGTTCCTCACCATGGCAATGAATCCGAGCGTACCCCTTAACGGACGGATCTTGCTTTTTTCGT
>CAZRJL010000010.1:870-8437 GCA_964600645.1 uncultured Bdellovibrionales bacterium
AGAAGAATAACCATATTTTCGGAAAGGGATCGCTTTCTTGCAATACAGGAAAGCGATCTTTTTTATGTTTCCTTTTTTGCTAAATCTTTAATTTCCTCAAAAATCACATTTTTATCCCTGTTTCCATTGACTATTTTCCAATCCCAATTTTTAGCAGCTTCATCATAGAGAACTTTCTTTTTTTTCAAATAACCAATTCCTTGATCCGGTCTCCTTTCGCGTTGCATAATAATTTCCGGATTGATATGAAGATATAAACAAAGAAATGGTTGTTCGAAGGGATATTTTTTCAGACTTTGCGGATCTGTATTTCCCAATAAATATTCAATATTTATTGCGCTATCATAAAAAAATCTGTCACTCACAATATAATCATAATCCTTATCTTGCAATTTATTGCGCAATAATTCAAATCTCCACAAATCTATCATTAAAAATATTTTACGCAACTTGATTTGAAGCCAATTGGCTTTGATTACGCTTTTTTCTTGCTCATTTTTTATCCTGCAAGCTCCTTTTATTTTACAGATAATGCAATATTTTTTCTTAAAGCGGGAAATTTTGTTTGCCAGTGAAAAGTCAATCGCGTGAAAATAAAAAACTTTCTTGCTTTGATTTTCAAGATAAGTTTTGAGCATTCGAATTTGAGTGGATTTTCCCGATCCGTCGAGTCCGGAGATAGTAATAATTTTCATAGAATTATTTTTTTATCAATATTTGCGCTTGATAGATAGTCGCAACGGTTTGAATTATTCCCATTGTAATAAATAATCCTGAAAAAGAAAAATAACTAACAATATAGCCACCTACTATAAGAGCTATTCCTGTAATTATTTGAGCTTCTCCGCCTGCCAATCCCCACTGAAATCCGTCATTTTTTCTATCTTCATGTTTGGCATACAGGGCATTCCATGTCGGCGTAGCCATAGCGGAGGCTATTCCGAGTCCTGCCTGAATAATAAACAAATGCCACGGAGTAGATATAAATAAATATCCAAAAGTAAACAAGGCATTAAGAGCATATCCAAGCACCATAATTTTTTCCGCATTATCATAAATATCAGTAATTTTTCCAACAACAATATATAATAATCCGGCAATAATAAGATATGTAGCCCATGCCCACGTGATATCCAATATATCTCCTCCTATTTTTTCAGTAAACACTGCAAATAATGGTCCCAACATCCCCTCGCCAAAATACCATATATTCCCTCCGTAAAGCAAAAGTTTAATATGTCTGTTTAATTTCATAATAGAAATATTTTATAAGTTAATTTAATACATCAATACCGCCACCGGTTGCATTTTGACTACCGATTTAATTATTTTATTTTCTTCCATCCCGGAAATTACTTCTTCAATGTCTTTGTAATAAGAGCTGTCTTGCATAACTACTCCTTTAGAAGCGGCATTGTATAATTTTACGTGGCGAGTTTCCATTTTCGCTAGCAATTCTTTTTTGTTGTGGGCGGCATCAGTTTGCGCTTGGGCGCGCTTTCCGGTTCCGTGGCTGGCTGAAAAGAACGACGAGTCGTTTTCATCAGTGCCGACGCCCAGATAGGCGGGAGTACTCATAGATGACGGAATGAAAACCGGCTCTCCGGTTTGGGAAAACAGGGGATGATCTTTCATTCTTTGTGGTCCATTGGCGCTCACGGTTCCATTGCGATGCACCCAAACATCTTCGCCAAAATGATTTTCCTGGCGGTTGAAAATATGCGGAGTGTCATAGAGCAGATCCAATTTAACTTGTCTGCCAAAAACTCTTTCCAAAGCGCGATCCAGATTGTCAGTAAGAACGGAGCGATTGGCAAATCCGAAATTGGCACTAGCTTGATGGGCAGTGAGATACATTTTTCCTTCTAAACTGTCCGCTTCATAGCCCAAAAATTCATCGGAGTTTTGATATTTTTTGATTTTTTCGGCAATGTTTTTGTAGATTTGTTTTTTCTGACTGTCAAAGAAAGTTGTTCCAATTCTCAGCATCATTTTTTGACTGAAATGCTCTTTGATTTTTGGCGTGTACATATAGGAAGCGTATTGTCCGAAAAGTCCACTACCAGTGTGCATCAGAAAAATATACTGTCCCACCTTGAGATTGAATTTTTCGGCAATTGCATTGTCTTTGATTTCGGTTATTTTCATCAAATCCAAAAAGTGATTGCCGGCGGCGCCCAAAATTCCGAGGCGATATTTTCCCACGTGAAAAAAGAATTTGGGAATTGCGTCGAAGATATCTCTTTGGGTTGTGCTTTCCGGAACCATATTTCCTCCCATCGAGGAATTTTCCAATTCATTTTTTGTTCGGCTTTTCAGGTGTGAAAGAAGTGGAGAGATTCCTTTGCGGGCAATGTCTACCGCTAAGTGGTAGGAGATCTTATTCCCAATATATTTTTTGGTCGGGATTGCCGCGATGAGTTCTTTGAAAAGTTCGTCGATTTTTTCTTCGGTTAAATTTTGATCATTCAAATCAGTCCGCAAGAATCGCATTCCGCAATTAGGAGCGGTGTCATTGATTTGCGGAAAAAGATGTGTCTTACTCGCCACAATCGTTCCGGTGGGATTTTTGCGTCCCGTCTTGGGATGTACGTCGCTCATTGCGGCGATATGGGAAAAAAGGCGCTTATCTTTCCCTAGGTTTTCCAATTGGGAAAAAGTATATTCATTGGGCAAAAGCTCGTCGCTGGTATGAAAAATGACCGGAACCTTCATTTCCTTGGTCTGAAACTGCTGTAAATGCGGAGTTATTTTTTTTGTTTTGGGTATTGACATATAATTGTTTATGTAGTATTATTTGGAGTTAATAGTAGTTATTTTGAAAATTTAATAGGGGTGCGACTATGGAAAGTATACCTGAAATTTATACTTTTGAAAACCTCACAAAATAAGGAGGAGGGAATGATTAAAAGAGCTGGAATTTTTTTTGGAATTTTTTTCTTTTTTTTCTTCGGAAGTTTTTTTTTAGGGTACCACATCTTTACTCATCAAGAGATTGAAATCGTTGCAGTTTTTGAGACATTTGATGGTACAGTTGTTAATGCTGATCCCGGAAGTTTTTTTGAAGTAAGTCCGGGCAGTATTGTATTACTGCGTACATCAAAAGAGAGTGTCCCGACGAAGCTTGTCGGGATAGTGGCGATAATTACATATTTCGACGGCACGAAAAAGTTCGTGCTGTTGAGTAAGAATAACAAAGGGAGGTGGATATGAAGATTCTTCGATTTGTTGCTTTGTTTTTTTTAGTTGCCATTTTTTTCTCTGGTTGCGCCTCGAAGTCGGCGTTGTATGAGCCGGAGGAAGATGAAATCGTCGGGGAGGCGGTGGCTGAGGGGGTCGCCGCTGTCTTCGAGATTTTTGATGAAGACGGAACCCGGGGGTTTTTGACCTACTATGAGCCGAAGAATCTCGGCTCGTTATATCCCGGTAAAAAAGTTTTTCTCGTTGGCGACAGCGGGGAAGAGTATGAAGCCACGTTTCGCGGCCTCATTAACGTCAAGATAGAAGGGGTGTTTGACGTATCCCTTCCGATAAAAAAATAAGGATTGCGGTATCCTTTTAAAAAACCGCAAAAAGACCAAAGTCAATGACTTGGTCTTTTTTATATTTCCCTATAAACCTCCGCGTATTGTTTGGAGACGTTTTTGATGTTGAAGTTTTGCTCCACGTAGGTACGGGCGTAAGTACCTAGGTGGGTACGCTTTTTTTTGTCAGTATGCAAATCCAAAATTGCTTGGACAAGTTGCTCCATATTCCCGGCTTGAATTTTCACTGAATTTTTCTCGTCACAGAATTCTTCCAGAATCGGAATGTCAGAAACGATTACCGGTTTGGAGCACGCCATCGCTTCCACAACTACCAAGGGCACATCGAATTTACCATGCATATTTTGCACCGGGAAAATTGAAATATCCGCCAGGTTATAGATATCTTCCATATTAAATTTCCCATCATCATAAAAATCCACTTTTTCCAGAACGTTATTTTCTTTCAGTTTTTGGATTACTTCTTTCTTTTTGTCGGCGTCTTTCTCGTTTTTGACGCGCACTGCCATCGACAATTTTGCTTCGGGAATTTTTTTGGAAACTTCAATAAAAGAATCCACCACATCATCCATCGCTCCCAAGCGAGTATATTCTCCGGCGAAATTAATAACAAAACTTTCAGATTTTTTATTATTCATCGATTGCTGTTCATTACTCAATGGTTTGTATTTTTCCAAATCGATTCCGGGATAAATTCTTTTGACATTTTTCACGCCTAATTTTTCCAATTTATTTTTCGCATAATCCGAATAAGTGATTACTAAATCGGCAAACATCAAATCTTTTATCTCCTCATCCGAAAACAAATCCTCCCGCAAAGTGGCCACGGTTTGAATTGAGTGGATATCTGTCATCCCGGAATTTTTTCCGAAAAATATCCGGGATCCAGAAATATTAAGTACACATTTCATCGTCCACGCATTGAATTTGGTCGGAGTAAAAAGCAGATGCAAAACATCGAACTTGCTTGCGTTCCAAAGCAGAAACCAAAATAATCTCAACTTTTGTTCTAGGCCAAAATCATTTTGCGAGTGAGTATATATTTTTTCTTGAATGACATTTTCCGGCAACTCGGCAACTTTGCCATTCGTAAGAAGATGCAATTTAAGATTATTATCCATACTCAAATCTTTCGCCAAGGTAAAAGCGAAATTTTTCGACGCTTCATCCCATGGGGGAGCAATAGGGCGGGTTACCAGTAGTACTTTCTTCATTATTTTTTATAAGTTTATTATGTCTTAAATTATTTTTTTTTACCGTATTATATGTTTTTATAATTTACAATTTCCAAGGATCAATTCTTAATGAATTTTCAATGTTAAAATTTTCAAATTTAATGATTGATTGAAAATTGTAAATTAAAAATTGAAAATTTATATCAGATTATACTTATAGGATCTCTGTCAACAATCCATCCTGCTCCGAGTGAACGGATAATTTTTTTTATTTTCTCAGGGACATCATTACTTGTGTATTTGATGATTATTTGTCGACGGTATTTCCTGCGAATATTACTCAGTAAACAATCTTGCGGAGGGTATATTTTGATATTTTTCAAATCTTCGCAAATCCAATTGAAAGTTTGAAAAACTCTCTCCGCTTCTTTCTCGGTTTTTTTCCGCGAAGGATCTTGAAAAATCAGTTTTATTATTTTTCCGAATGGGGGATAATTCAATTCTTTTCTTTCTCCGAGCTCCTTTTCGTAAAACTTTTCCAGATCTTTTTTAGCTGCGGACTTCATAATAAAAATTTCCGGCTGGAAAGTTTGCACAATCACTTCTCCCGGGAATCGACTGCCGGGACGCCCTGTTCTTCCTGCCGCTTGGACAATATGCGCAAAAGCATGTTCGTTCGTAAATAAATCCGGAAAACTAAGAAGTCCATCTGCATCAATAATACCAACAAGTCCGACATTTTTCAAATCCCATCCTTTGGTAATCATTTGCGTTCCAATTAGGATGTCGATTTTTCCTCGGGAAAATTCTTGCCAAACTTTTTCATGCGCCTTTTGACTTTTCATTGTTTGATTATCCACGATCTCAATGCGGGAGGAATAAAAATTTTTTCGCAATTCTCGTAATATTTTTTCCGTTCCAACTCCCACATTTTCAAAAATCATTTCTTTGCAATTGGGGCAGGCGGGAAAATCTGAAGTTTTGTATGAGCAATGCAGACAAATATAGTTTCCTTTCTTTTGATAGACCAAAGCCCGCTGGCACTGTGGACACCTGAAAACTTCCTTGCATTTTTTACACACGGAAAATGCGCTCATTCCTTGCCGGTTCACAAAAAGAATCGTTTGCAGTTTGTTCTTGATAGCATATTCAATTTCCCCTTTTAACTTTTGAGAGAGGGGAGATCTGTTTTTCGCCCACCGCTCCTTTTTCATATCAACAACTTCGCAATGTGAAACGCGAGGCGCGAAACGTGGAATGCTAAGCAATTCATATTCATTTTTTTTTGCCTTCCAAAAACTTTCTATTCGCGGAGTGGCGGAAGAAAAAACCAAATTAGCTCCGTTTAATGAAGATAATTTTTCAACAGCAGTGCGCGCGTCGTAACGCGGATTTGCGTCCCACTGCTTGTATGAAACATCATGCTCCTCATCAACCGCGATTAATTTCAAATCAGAAAAAGGCGCAAAAATTGCTTGTCGAGTTCCAATAATAACTTTTGCCTGCCCGGATTTGATTCTTTGCCAAGTGGAAAAAAAATTGCCCTTCGAAAGCTTGCTATGAAGAACAGCAATTTCATCGGGCGCAAAGTGAATTGAAATTCTTTCAATCAGTGGAGTAATATGCGTGAGCTCCGGAACCAAAATAAGAGATTGCCCGGATTCGTTTTTCGAAGAAGTTATTTTTCTCGCCGCCTGAATGATTATTTCGGTTTTCCCGGAAGAAGAATCCCCAAGCAGAAGGAATTTTTTGATTTCCTCGTTTTTTATTTCTCCAGGTTGAATTATTTTTTCAAGCGCTTTTTGTTGTTCTTTGGTTAATTTTATTATTCCGATTGTTTCTTGTTCTGTGTTATGTGCTATATGATGCTTTCTCTCTTTCGTTCTTGCCGGCACAAAAGACTTCATTACAATTCCCAACGAAGCGAAGTAATATTCGGAAATAAATTTTGCCAACGCAATTTGTTTTCCGGTCAAAAAACTTTCTTCCAGGATTTTGTCGATTTTTTTCAGCTTATAATTTCCGCTTCGCAAAAAATCTTTTTTTGTTTCCAAAACAATTCCTTGAATTTTGCGTTTTCCCAAGCTGATTTCAACTAGCGATCCGGCGGGAATTATTTCATCAGAAAGATAATAAAAAAATTGCTCCCGCGAAAGGGGAATTTTTGTCAGAGGCACCACGCTCGCCAAATACTTTCCTTTAATCTCAGTCATAACTTAATTGTACCTTTCGGCTCAACTATTGACAAGAAATTATGATTTTGTTAGCTTAGTAGTACTTTATTGCAGTTCTTTTTTTTGGGTGGCCGGATCGTCTAAATGGACTAGGACAGCGGATCTAAATCCGTAAATGGGGGTTCGAATCCCTTTCTGGTCGCCATTTCTTTTGTGAGCGGGAGTGCCTTAGTGGTAGAGGTTCAGCTCAAAGGGCTGATATCGTCGGTTCGATTCCGATCTCCCGCTCCATTTCTTTTTTAGAGCCGAAAATGTCGCACCATTTCGGCTTTTTTTATTTGAATTTTTATTGTATAAGTGTTAACATACTTAAATATTAGTATACTAAGATAAAACTATATGCAACGAAGAATATTTGTGGGGATTGATTTGCCTTCCCAGGTGAAAAAGCGATTGGCGGAGAAAATTGAAAAATGGAAAAGTTTGCCGATCAAATGGATAAAATCGGATAATTTTCACATCACCCTTTTGTTTTTGGGTTATCTGGAAGATGAAGATTTGAGCCGGGTTTGCGCGAGCGTGCGAGAGGCGACTGAAAATATCCAAGCTTTTGATATCGAACTTAACAAAATTGAACTCGGTCCAACCAAGAGAGAAGATGCTCGGTTAGTTT